>JAOXSB010000130.1 GCA_025800345.1 Mangrovicoccus sp.
CGAGAAACGTGGTCATTGCGCGACCTCCTCGACAAGCCAACCGGCATCACCTTTGAAGACATGTCCGCGAATATCCTTGATGCCTGCCTGCACCACAAAGCCATCATCGCGGAGCAGGTCGAAATTGTAGATGCACAGATAACCAACATTGGTTGGATGCTCTTCGCATGAGGTCAACTCCACGTTGCGGGCGCGCATCTTCAACGACAGCTGCAAGCCAGCGGGCATGTCTTCCATTGCCCCATATTGTGCAAGAGCGGCTTTTTTGTCGGCCTCGATACCGTTCAGGTAACCTTGCTCAATATCCGCAGCAGTTGGGCTGTCATTTTTGCATCCGGCCAGAACCGACAATGCGAACATTGCGATGATTGTCTTTTTCATCATCAGTTTCCTTTCGATTTTGGACCTTTGAGGAGGCGCTGTGAACCATGACCGACACCGGCCTTGGTCACACGCCCCACGGCAGTTGCTTGATTGCTGATGATCTGTGTGGGTGCGGCAGTGCCCACCACGTTGGATTCAAGGTTCATGGTGTTCGCTCTTTCAGTGAGCATCCCGGCAAGCGAAAGCACACGATCACCAAGCTCTGTGATCAAGCTGGACGCCACAATGACCAGGTAGAGCGTCACTAGAACGTACATACAGACCAGACCCATCAGAATGATCACAGTGAACCAGGACCCACCCGCTGTCATGAAACCGAGGAAGCCCGAGAACAGCAGGAATAGAAAATCCATCCCGATCCGCATGATGATCAGGCTCGCAATGAAACCCAAGATAATGAACAGCGGTCTCAGAGCCGCTCCAAGGATCGAGGTCAAAATACCTGCCGCCGGGCCAATTAACGTTCCGTCTCGGGCGGGCGCAAAATATGCGAGAACTGCTAGAGGTGCTGCGAACAGAATTTCAATTACGGTCAGCAGCCAGGACAGAACAGCGGCGAAGAAATACACGAGCGGTATCGCCGGAATGATCGCGATCAAGACGAAACCGAAGATCAGCAGCGCCCACCCGACCGGGTAAAGCAGATACTCGGCGACATATCCGAGACCCTTTGCAAGCCCGCCAAACATCGAAACACCATCCGCAACAGCACCAGCGGCAATCATTGTCCCGCCCACGGCCGAGATCTGTTTGCCGACCGTGATCACGTCCGCCATCGGATCAAGATAAGTCGCGGTGTCGCCGCCATCTGTGACTGTGAAGACCTCAAGCAAAACCTGATACAGACGGTAGAACCACCCGCTCGTGTCGCTGTTCCCAGCGTTCACCACTGTCGCAGTCGCACCGGGTTCATACGTGCCCAGCTCGGTCACGAAGCCCTCGAATTGCTCCAGGAATCCGAAGTCATCGTTGACCTTCTGGAACATGGCGGCATCGACGGAGCCTGTCATTCGCGACAGCAGCCCTCCAAAGTAATCGTTAATGCCGTTGTCGAAATTGGTGTAAATCTGAAGCTCGGCTGCGGTTCCAGTGGATGTGTAAGCGGCCATAGTAATGCCGCGATGCCAGCTCAGCGCAAACGGCCAGCCGAGAGTGTCCACTTCGTCCAGCAGATCTGCGTGAAGCGCTTCGTACTCGGTGTTCGACAAGCCTCCAGATGTGATGCCGGCCATGTAGTTGGCAAAAGCGTTCGAGACGGCTTCATCCATCAAGGTTTGGATGGCGTCCCGGTCGCGCTCTCCAGCGAAAATCAAATCTGCGATCTGTGATGCCACAGGCAGCAGATTGCCGGTGATGGCACCGTCAGCTGCTTGGTATCGATTGAGCAGAACACCTGAACCAACCCTTGTTGCGAAGTCAGCACTGCTTTCACCATCTGCAGCCGCAATGTATTCGACCTGGTGCGAAACACTGGCACAGAGATTGTCGGCGCGACCATAAGACCCGCCCTCGTCCGAGTAATAGATCTGACGTTCCAGGTGCGTGTATTCAGTCGAATTGATTCCGAGAAATCCTGTCCGCGTAACACCATAACTGTCGGAATCTACAATGCGCTGAGTAGTACCTGCTGGCCTCTGTGCGAGGACCGCGAGGCGATCCATTTGGCGTTGGCACAGCTCGCCATGGACAAGCGCATAGAGCGTATTCGCGAACTGTTGGTTGATTAGGTAGTCGGTTTCCGAAAGCGGCGCACTGGCAGCGAGGACGGGCTCATCGCGCAGCGCGCCATCTGCAACAGTACGCCATGCCACGTCGCCCAGGGCCGATCCTTGGACACTTAGCCAGATCAGCGCGAGCTGCGCCACGGTCAGCCCGCCTTGGATGGGAACAAACGAGATCGCGCCCACAAGAATGCGAACGACGGTGTATTTTGTGTCCGATTGGTTGCCGAATGTTTTGCCATCGGCGGCGGTGTCGAAAACAAGCACGTAAGTCGTATAACTGCCGACGATCAGAGCGAGCAAAAGGCACGCTGTGTTAAAGATCGAAATCAGGTCTGTGAGCAGCGTTCCGTCTGTCAAAGACCCGCCTTCTCCGGACACAAATTCCACCACACCACCGAAAACACGCGTCAGAAGATCCACCGCATAGTCGTTGTCTGACAGATCGAAGAGATCACTGAACTCCATGTTGCCTCCGTGGTGCAGCAAACACCGCTGCTCTGTGGTATTGGGGGAGGTGCTCGTAGCCCGCACCTAAAACTCTCAATGCGATGCTTCGAGGAAGTGGCCCGGTTATGACCAATAGGGCGGCCTGCGACGGGAAATCTGGTAGAGCTCTGTCGCGGTAGCGGCGCGTGTCTAAAAGCAGTGCATCTGCCGGGGTGGCTTTGGTGATTTGATGAACCACCACGACATTTCTGCATTGATTTAGGCGCTGTGTTTTGCGTGCGAGGCGCAGGTAGTGCGCCTCTGGATCAGTGCAGAGAATCCGCCGCGTGTACTGTGCCAGATATGCGGCTCTAAGCCCTGCACCGCAGCCGAACTCCGCTATGACTTTTCCCGACAACAACGGAGCGAGCCAATCGTTCTCTGACAAGCATTCCCCGAAGCTCAACTCGGCAGAGATTTCCGGATGCGAATTTGCTGTAGCGGGCACTTTGAGCGAACAGAAAGTTGGGGTGATCATAATTCTCCCTCCGATTGGATGAGCGCATGTGTCAGTTCACCGATCAGACTGTCCAATACGGTGATCTCTCTAGCTTCGCTTCGAGCCATTTCTGTGAAGGACGCCGCTGCATTGTTGCGCTGAAAACTTCCCTTTCGTTGAGAGTTTCGGTCCGCGACAATCAAACAAAGCACCGTCGGCCACATGCCAATTTGAGTGCACATCTCTCCCCAGAGTCGGCGCGATATACCCAATTCATGAGCTCGGTCATGCGCTGCGCGGGTGATCGATTGCCAGTCCGGAGGACTGCCATTGGCGTAGAAGTCAATGTGCGCTCCAAACTGTTCTGCTGCCAGAAGTCGAGCATGTGCGGGAGTGGTGTTCGATCTGGACCTACCGGACGCCTTCACAGCCATACGAGTTTTGTTTTTCTTTTCTTTATTCGTATTGAGTCGGACATTTTTGTCTGACCCGTCAGCCATATCTGGCTGACCGTCGGCAGTAGAAAAGTCAGCAAGCACGGCTTCTAGTGCTTTGGCAACCTGCTGCATTGCCTCGATGTCTCTCAGTTCCGTTGGACGGCGGCGAGGCAAAACCTTGGTTGCCGCCTCGTTCGCATCAGTGTTTCCGAGCTCTCGAATCTGCCGGAAGAGGTCTTGAATATGTTCGCGAAGCCGCTTGTGATCTTCGTTAGCCTGCATTTGGCGACTGACCAGCAAACGAAGGTACTCCGCTTGCTCGATAAGGGGAGCCAAGTTAATGCCGGCCGCGCGCCTAATGACACCATCAACGCGTTCGCCAGAGCGACTTTTGCGTTCTGGGTACGTGCGCTTGATCCAACCCGATTCAACAAGTTCCGCCTCGAACCGTCCGACTTGCCGTTTTGATACTCCAAAGTAGAGGGCAAGCCATTCTAGCGAATGCCAGATGGCGCAGATCCTGCCTTGCCGAAAGTCAGAAGGCTGGCAACTATCTATGGCAAATTCGAGGTACTTCAGTGCTCCGCGAGAAAGACCTAAGGAAGTCTTCGACTGCTGTAACAACAGTTTCAGTCGATAAGGTGTGATGTCGTCTGGCAGTCCACCGTGCGTCAACCGAACACTCATGACACACCGCCTAGAGTCGGTTTGTCGCCCTGATTGTTGGTTGCTTCTGCGCCAAGTTTTGAAATAGAGTAATGGTGAAAGCTGGAGGCTTTTACTTTAGATTTGATCCCGGTTTCGGTGGCCGCCGAGCCGGGATTTTTCTTTAGGGATGACAGGAAGTAGTGTCCCGGACCCTGTAACAACCCATTGTTCTCTAAAGCACCGAAAAACCTGTTTGTGTCCCGGTGGCAATGTTGATTTCGTTGAGATTTCCGGCAACTTTGAGTGTTCTGCCGGGGTCGCCAATCTATCCTGCGCCTTCTGTGATGATATAACTAGATGTGATCACAAAAATGGGCCCGCGCGGGGCAGGCCCATTCCTATAGTTTAGCGGTATTTCTTAGCGCGCGCGGCGGCGCGAGAGTACAGAGGCCCCACCGAGGCCGCCAAGCACAACAATCATCATCCAGCCCGCGGCGGGCAATGGCACTGCGGCAACCGCGAGCGCGGCGCGGGCTTGGCTTTCGATCTCATCATGCAGCGCTTGGGTTGGGTGGATTTGGTCCCAAAAGGCTGAGGTGGTGCAATCATTGGTCGTGGCGTTTGGTCCGACACAGGGGCCAAGCGTGTCGACGCCAAAAATGCTGCCACCAGCAGCGAGGGTTTCGTCCACCAACACGCTTAGGGAATATACATCCACGACAGTGCTGTTCACCGGCAAGCGGGCTAGGCCGACCTCAAGCGCTTGGTTAAAGGCTATGGTTGCCGCGCTCAGCTGATTGCGGATCACAGCGGGCAGCCCGGCAAATTCCGGGATGCGCCCAATATCAGGCAGGTTGAAGATGAGAAAATCATTGATCCCGGCACCGGCAATCCCGGCGATCGCATCGCCAACATTCTTCACCACGCGCCCGAGGTAAAGCGCCGCTTGCTGCTGCGGGGTCAGGGGAGAGCTGGGGTCAATCGCACCGCCCAATCCGCGCAGATCATTGCCGCCAATCCAAATCGCCGCCAGGCCGCGATCTCCGATTTGGGCGGGGGTGGTGGCCGCGATAAACCGGGTGACTTGGTTGCGCAGATCCACAATCCCAAGTTCGCCTAAGCGTGCATCGCGAAAGCCGATGGCCTTGGCCGCCGCATGGGCGTAGTTTTCGGCGGTTTTCCCGGCGCTTTCAAACTCTGCTAGAATGGGTTCATTCCACACCAGACCATTTGTCGCCCGGCCGAAAGGTCGCCCGGCAATCTCAGTGGGAAAGCCCAGATTGCTGGCCACATTGCCATTATCGCTCAGGCTATCGCCGAACACGAAAAAGCTGGAATATTCATCGCTTAGCGTCGAGGCCCCAGCCGCGGGCACAAACCCCAACACCCCAAGACAGAGCACCAAAAAACGTAACACGGTCATGATCTCTCCTCCCCAGACGCCACATATGCAAACGGGCGTATTTGGCTGAAATCGTATCTTAATTTTCATATGAGGCAAGTTTTCTCGTGGTTATTGACCGGTGCGCTCACGGGTTAGGGATGTGTTATCCACGATAATGCGCTGAAAAACCGTTAAAATAATGCATTCGGGCCCGCATTTGCAGGCCCGATGGAAAGTTTCGCGATGCTGGAAGGCGGTGTTAAATCACCTCTAGGAACAGCGATTTTGTATTTTCCGTGGTCAGTTCCCGTGGGTTGCCGCCGCAGCTTGGATCGCTTAGCGCCAATTCCACCAGCCGGTCGAGCTGGTCGGTTTTCGCGCCCATATCCGAGAGTTTATTGGGGATGCTCAGCTCTTGGCAAAGATCCTGCACAAAGCCCACAAAACCTTCATAGCCGCCTTCAATCTCCAGATATGCCGCCGCTTGATCCAAACGGGTTTCAATCTCGGGGCGGTTAAAGCGCAGCACCGCTTCCATCACCACCGCATTGGTGGTGCCGTGATGGGTGTTGTAGATCGCGCCGATAGGGTGCGACAGCGCATGGATCGCGCCAAGACCCTTTTGGAAAGCGGTTGCCCCCATCATCGCCGCCGACATCATATGGGCGCGCGCTTCAAGGTCTTCGGGATTGGCATAGGCTTTGGGCAGGTTTTCCTTCACCAGGCGCATGCCTTCCAGGGCGATGCCCTGGGACATGGGGTGGTAATGGGGCGAGCAATAGGCCTCTAGGCAATGGGCCAGGGCGTCCATGCCAGTGCCCGCGGTGATGGCCGCAGGCATGCCCACGGTCAGTTCCGGATCTGCGATCACCACGGATGGCAGCACCTTGGGATGGAAGATGATCTTTTTCTCATGGGTCACGGAATTGGTCAGCACGCTGGCGCGGCCCACTTCCGATCCGGTGCCTGCGGTGGTGGGCACGGCGATATTGGGGAAAATCGCTTCCGCATCGGCGCGGGTCCACCAATCGCCAATATCTTCAAAATCCCAGACCGGGCGGGTTTGACCGGCCATAAAGGCCACCATTTTGCCCAGATCGAGCCCGGAGCCGCCGCCAAAAGCGATGACCCCATCATGCCCGCCGGTTTTGAACACCTCGACCCCTGCGGCCAGGTTCAGCTCGGTGGGGTTCGGGTCAACTTCGGCAAAAAGCGCCCGGCCCAGGCCCGCGGCTTCCAGCACATCCAGCGCTTTGGCGGTGATGGGCAGGCTGGCGAGCCCGCGATCGGTGACCAGCAAGGGGTTTGTGATCCCGGCAGCAGCGCAAGCTTCGGCCAGTTCCGCGATGCGACCGGCGCCAAAGCGGATGGCGGTAGGGTAGGACCAATTGGCAGTAGGAGCAGTCGTCATCTTAGGCCTTCCGGAAGTGATAGGATTTGGGACGGGTTAGGGATTGATAGCCCAGCGAAGACAGCGCCGCGCCGCGCCCGGTGTCTTTGCAGCCGGTCCAGCACAGGGCCGGGTCCAAGTAATCGCAGCGGTTCATAAAGACCGTGCCGGTTTCGATCCCGGCGCCGATTTTCGCGGCGCGGGCAGGATCTTTGGTCCATAGCGCGGCGGTCAGGCCAAAATCGCTGTCATTCATCAGCGCGATGGCCTCTTGATCGCTTTGCACCCGCATGATGCCGACCACGGGGCCAAAGCTTTCCTCGCGCATCACCCGCATGTCATGGGTGACATCGGTCAGGATCTGCGGAGCCAGATAGGTGCCGCCATCATCGGCGAATTTGCTGGCATCGATCATCGGCGTTGCGCCCGCAGCTATCGCCTCAGCGATTTGGCTGCGCACCAAATCGGCAAAGCGGCGATGGGCCATGGGGCCGATGGTGGTGGTGGGTTCCAGCGGGTTGCCCAGCACATAGCCATTGACGATGGAAACCGCCTTTTCCACGAAGGCGTCATAGACCGCATCGGCCACATAGATCCGTTCGATCCCGCAGCAGCATTGCCCGGAATTGAACATGGCCCCATCGATCAGCGTATCGGCCGCGGCCTCAATATCGGCGTCTTCCATGACATAGCCGGGGTCTTTGCCGCCCAATTCCAGCCCAACGCCAGTGAAGGTGCCAGCGGCGGCGCGCTCAATCTCGCGGCCTGCATTCACCGAGCCGGTGAAATTGACAAAGCCAAAGCTGCGCGCGGCGATCAACGCGCTGGTGGTGGCGTGATCGAGAAAGACGTTTTGCAGCACATCTTCGGGAATGCCAGCCGCATGAAAGGCACGCACCAGCCGTTCCGTGGCCAAAAGCGTTTGGGTCGAGCCCTTCAGCATCACCGTATTGCCCGCGATCAAGGCAGGCGCCACGGTGTTGATCGCGGTCATATATGGGTAGTTCCAAGGCGAGACCACCAGCACCACGCCCAGGGGCGTGCGCTCGATCCGGCGCTCAAACCCGTCGCTGTCCTCGATGATCTGGGGGGCGAGCGCGGCTTCGGCGATATCGGCCATATAGCCCGCGCGTTCATTCACGCCGCCAAATTCGCCGCCATAGCGCACCGGGCGGCCCATCATATGGGCCAGTTCGGGCACGGCCTCGTCGGTCATTTCCGTGAGTTTGGCCAGCCCCGCGCGCAGCAATGCCACCCGTTCGGCCAGGGGGCGGGCGGCCCAGGCGGGCTGCGCCGCGCGCAGCTTTGCGGCGGTATCGGCGGCTTCAACACCGCTCAGCACCGGGCGGCTGGCATAGACGGACCCGTCTATGGGAGAGATACATTCCAACATTTTACTTAGGACCTTTCAAAGCCACGGTTCACCTCCCAATCGGTCACACGGCGGTCATATTCTGACTGCTCCCACCGCGCCGCATGGACATAGTGATCAACCACCCCATCCCCCATGGCCGCGCGCAGCATGGCCGAGCCATGGGCGGCCTCGGCGGCCTCGCGCAGGGTGGCGGGAATGGCGGGGATATCGGCCGCGGTATACGCGTCGCCGGTAAATTCGGGTTCGAGCTCCAACCCGGCCTCGATCCCGGCCAGCCCGGCCGCGATTTGCGAGGCAAAGGCGAGATAGGGGTTCAGATCGGCCCCGCCCACGCGGTTTTCGATCCGAATGGCTTTGCTGCCTTCGCCCACTAGGCGATAGCCCGCGGTGCGGTTGTCCCGGCTCCAGACCGTGCGGGTGGGGGCGAAAGTGCCCGCCACAAAGCGTTTATAGGAGTTGATATTGGGGGCAAGGAACAGCGTGGTTTCCCGGGCATGGGCCAAAAGCCCCGCCACATAGGAGCGCATCAAATCCGAGATGCCATGTTCGGCATCGCTATCAAGAAATTTCGAGACCTGCCCATCGGCGGACCAGAGCGATTGGTGAATATGGCAAGACGAGCCCGCAGGCGCATCGGCATATTTCGCCATGAAGGTTACCGATTGGCCTTGGCCATGGGCGATTTCCTTCACCGCTTGTTTGGTCAATACGTGATTATCTGCCGCCGTCAGCGCATCAGCATATTTGATATTGATCTCTTCTTGGCCGGCCCAAGCCTCGCCCTTGGAATTCTCCACCGGGATGCCGGCGCCATAAAGCCCATTGCGGATGGCCCGCATCACATTCTCTTCCTTCGCGGTCTGGAAGATGTGGTAATCCTCATTATAGGGGCTGACCGGGCTCAGGGTGCGATAGGCGCTTTCATGGGCCGCCTCATAGCTTTCCTTAAAGAGGTAAAATTCCAGCTCAGCGGCCATCATCGCCGACAGGCCCTTGGCTTCCAGCCGGGCGATCTGGGCGCGCAAAATGGCCCGCGGGCTGATCGAGATCGGCGCATGGCCGTGATGATCCAGCACGTCACATAGCACCAGGGCTGCGCCTTCGGCCCAAGGAATGCGCCGCAAGGTGCTCAGATCAGGTTTCATCATATAATCGCCATAGCCCTGGGACCAACTGGCCGAGGCAAAGCCGGGCACCGGCTCCATCTCCATATCCACGGTGAGCAGATAATTGCACGAATGGGTTTCGCGATATCCGCTTTCCAGGAAATGGCGGGCGTGAAAGCGTTTGCCCATCAACCGGCCCTGCATATCCACCTGGGCCATGATGACGGTGTCGATCTCTCCTGCATCAACGCAAGCGGCCAGGGTGTCGAGGGTGAGCATTCCGGTCATAGAGGCATCCTTTTTCTGGAAAAGCCCGGCCCCGGCAGGGACCGAACCGTTAATTGATAGCAAAGCTTAGCCGTAGCGATAGGGGCGACCTGCTTTCTGCATATCGGCATTGTATTTTTTGAAGATCTCCACGACCTTGGCTTTGGTCTCGGATTCAGCGGCGATCTCGTCCCAGAATTTCAGCGCGGCGGCTTCCACCTGCGCCCATTCTGCATCGGGGATCGAGGTCAGCTCCATCTTGGTGCCATGCACCCGCAGGCTGGCTTCGCCGCCCCAATACCACCATTGGCGATAGTAATGGGATTGATCACAGCAGACCCGGAAGAGGGTTTGCAGATCTTCAGGAAGCTCGTTCCAGCGATCCATATTGGCAAAGAAAGACCCGGCCCAAGCGCCCGAGATATTATTGGTCAGGAAGTAATTGGTCACATCCGCCCAGCCGACGGTGTAATCTTCGGTGATGCCGGACCAGGCGATGCCGTCAAGCTCGCCGGTTTGCACGGCCACTTCGATATCTTCCCAAGGCAGGGTAACAGGCACGACGCCAAATTGGGTCAGGAACCGGCCCGCAGTGGGGAAGGTAAAGACCCGCTTGCCGCGCAGATCTGCCAGCGAACGGATCGGGTCTTTGGTCGCGAAATGGCACGGATCCCAAGAGCCCGCCGAGATATGTTTGACGCCGACTTTGGAATATTCCGCGTCCCAGATCTCGTTCAAACCATATTGGTTAAACAGCACCGGCACATCCAGGGAATAGCGCGAGGCAAAGGGGAAATAGCCGCCGAACACGGTGACTTCCGTGGGCGAGGCCATGGAATCATCATCCGATTGCACCGCATCGATGGTGCCGCGCTGCATGGCGCGGAACAGCTCGCCCGTGGGCACAAGCTGATCGGCATAGAACAGCTCGATCTGCATCCGGTCGCCAGCGATTTTGTTGAACTTCTCAATGGCCGGGTCGATCACATGCTCGGCCAGGGCCGGGCCTGCATAGGTCTGCATCCGCCATTTGATCTGACCTTTCGCAATGGCCGGAGAGGCAAGCGTTGCTGCCGCCGGGGCCGCCGCCGCGGAGGCGAGGAACTTACGTCTGGTGGTCATGGTGTTCTCCTCTGTTGGATGCGGGCTCCTTATGGGCCTCGCTTTGGGCCTAGTCGTTCAGGCCATAGACGGTGTCGGGCAGCCAAGTGGCCAATTCCGGCACCAGCATCACGATGGTGAGCGCCGCCACCATCACGATGACAAAGGGCACAATGGAGCGATAGATATCCATCAAGCCGATCTCGGGCGGCGCCATGGCGCGCATCAAGAACAGGTTATACCCGAAAGGGGGCGTCATATAGGCAATCTGCGTGGTGATGGTGTAGAGCACCCCATACCAGATCAGATCAAAGCCCAGCTCGCCCACCAGCGGCACGTAAAGCGGCGCGACGATCACCAGCATCGCCGTGTCATCCAGAAACGTGCCCATGAGGATAAAGCTCAGCTGCATCAGGATCAGGATCACCCAAGGGTTCAGGCCAAGCTGCTGGGTAAAGAGGTTCTCAATGGCGCGCACCGCGCCAAGCCCGTCAAACACCGCGCCAAAGGCCAGGGCCGCCAGAATGATCCACATGAACATGCAGGTGATGGCCAGGGTTTGACGCACGGAGGTTTCAAACACCTCGCGGGTCATGCGCCCTTTGAGCACGGCAGCGGCAAAGGCGGCCAATGCGCCGATGGCCGAGCTTTCCACCAAGCTGGTCCAGCCATTGACGAAAGGCACCATCATCACCGCGAAAATGCCCAAAGGCAGCAACCCGGCCCCAAGCAGGCGCAGTTTCTCGGCGCGGGGCACATCGCGCTCGGCGGCGGGCAGAACCGGGCCAAGCTCTGGCTGCATCCGGCAGCGGATCACAATATAAAGGATGAACATCGCTGCCATCATCAGGCCCGGCACAATCCCAGCCAGCCAAAGCTGGCCCACAGGCTGCCGGGCGATCATAGCGTAGAGCACCAGTACCACCGAAGGCGGCACCAAAATCCCGAGGCTTGATCCAGCTTGGATCACCCCGGTGACCATGCGTTTGTCATAGCCGCGTTTGAGCAGCTCGGGCAGGGCGATGGTGGCGCCGATGGCCATGCCCGCCACGCTGAGCCCGTTCATGGCCGAGATAAGCACCATCAGCCCGATTGTGCCAATGGCCAGCCCGCCGCGCAGCCCGCCCATCCACACATGGAACATGCGGTAAAGATCATCGGCAATGCGGCTTTCCGAGAGCACATAGCCCATGAAAATGAACATGGGCAGGGTCAGCAGCGGATACCATTTCATCAGCTTCATGGCCGCTGAGAAGCCAAGATCATATCCGCCCCGGTCCCCCCAGAGCAGCAATGCGGCGATCACAGCAACAAAGCCGATAGCGCCAAAAACCCGCTGTCCCGTCATGAGCATCAGCATCATGGTCGAGAACATCAAAGCGGCGATCAATTCATAGGGCATTAGGTCGTTTCACCGCGCAAAAACAAGATATCCTTGAAGAGCTCCGAGA
>JAOXSB010000292.1 GCA_025800345.1 Mangrovicoccus sp.
GGATCAGATCCCCGCCTTTGATGGGGCGGCTTTGCATGACACGATCAGCCCCGAGCGCCATTTTGAAAATCTCATGGAAGTTTACGGGAAAATCGCGCAGCGCCACCAAGCAGCCTAAGCGGCGCGCAACACCAAGCGCTTTTGCTCTTAGCCCGGGTCGGTTTACGCCAGCCCGGCCGCCACGGCCTTGCCGCTTTCCGGCAGGCTTTGCTCTTGCAGGGGCTCAGGGTCTTTTGCTGTGACCGGGGACCAGTCAATTCCGCGCCAGGCCACCAATGCCAATGCAAAAGACACCATCCCAGGCCCCGCTGGCAGCCCCCCGGCACCGCCCACACTGCAACGGATGACAAAGAGGATCGGCAAACAGGTGGCGATCAAAAGCTCTGGCTGGCGAATGCCTTTGATCAATCCTCCATAGGCGCCCGCCACGATCATGCTGATGGCGTAAAGCAGGATAAACCCTGCGGCAAAGGCGCCAAACAGGCCCACAGCGGCAAAAGAGAAAAGAAAGAAATTATGGGGCACATGACCATCCACTTTGATCAGCCCCACCCCAAACAGCATGTTCTCATCAATATAGCCAAGCGCGCCAGCATATTGGCGCAACCGGGTCGCGCGGGAATAGCTATCGCCTTCTACATTTGAGGACAGATATTCCGCCGCGATCGGCCCGACGACAAGCACTCCCAAAATGCCCACGACAAAGAACAGATACAGCCCGAAAACGCTCTTGGAGTGGCGCAAATAATAAAGCGCGAAAATGAATGTGGAGACCATGCATGTTAGCACGGCGCTGCTGGAGAAAAGCGTAAAGACCAGCAACAGCGCAAACAGCGCCACCGGGATCATCCGGCGCTCCCCATGCAGCGCATAAGCACAAGCCAGCATATAGATGAGCGAGCAAATCCCAGCCACGGAATTGTTCAACTGGGTGGCAAATTCCGCATCTGCCCCGCCGCTGCTTGGGGTGAAGGCATTATAGATCGGGCGCATGATCCAATAGTTGAACCGGTCGCGATTGCCCGAGGTGAGATAATCCAAAAACCCGCCGATTAGATCCACGCCCGCCAGGAAGGAAGACAGAACGAAAAAGCCGAAAAAGGTCACAGCGCCATAGAAGACCGGGCTTGAATCCCGCATGCTCATGGCATTGGCAATACTATAGCCGCCTAAAGTCGCCGCGATGGACATGATCACAATGGTTGGGGAATTGCCGCGGATAACAAAGCTTGCCACGAGAACAAGTTGTAAAATCAACAAAACATTGAGCACGATCGGCATGCGCAGCTGGCGCTGCATCACGATGAAGAGACCCAGCAGCCCGATCAGCACCAAAGTGCCAAAATTTGACATCTCCAAACGCATCCCGCCCAAACGCAGGATGACCAGCCATTTTGCCCCCACCGTGGCCACAGCCGTGTAGATAAACAGCCAGTTGAACAGCCGCGCCCGGGCCTCAAGAGGGCTTATATCCTGCCCGGGCGTCACGCTCATGATCCGGTCTCAGCCTGTTGCGGTCCATCAATGGATTGATAGAGGCGCAAAAAGAAATACACCAGCAGCAGGATGCGCAGCACCACCCCCACCAGCATGGCAATACCGGCGCCATAGATCCCCTGCTCCGGCACCAAGATCACCGCCGCCACCAAGGTCGAACCAAAAGCCACCACATTTATGCCAAGCCGACGCCAATAGGCATGGCCCGCCGTCAAAGAGAATTGCAAAGGCGCGGCGCTAACCCGCAAAGCGGTGCCCAGAATGATCAATAAGAACAGATCTTGATTCACATAAGTCTCGCCATAAAAGATCCGCAACATAAGCGGGCCCGCGAGCCAAACCGCCAAGACCATAGAGGCACCGATCAATACAGAAAGCCCCACCAACTTCACCGACAAGCTCATAAAAGCTTTGCGCCGCCCATTGCGCACCGCCCCGCGCAGCCTGGCCGCCGAGGCCGAACCGATGGCATTGCTCACGGTGACCAAGGCCGTGTTGATATAGGCGATCGCCCCAAAAATCCCCACTTGAGCCAGATCCACATGCTGCGCCAGAACCAGGCGCGGCGCCGAAGCGGTGGCATTCATGAAAAACCCGGCCAATCCCAGCGGCAGCATCCAGAGGAACAGTTTCCACAAAGAGGCCGGGCTGACCTGCAGCACCCGAGCAAAACTGCGCCTTGCCCCCAGCCGGGTTAGAAACCGCTGATCAAACACCCATTGCGCCGCAAA
>JAOXSB010000293.1 GCA_025800345.1 Mangrovicoccus sp.
CTGGCGAAAGCTGACCGGATATCACCGCCGGAGCCGCGCAGAGACAAAGATGAACTGCGTCAAACTTCTTGGCCAAGGCCTCATGGCCCGAGACTTCGACCGGCAGGTAGCTGAGCTCCAAATCAGGATCGCGGTGCTCAATCGCTACACAGCTCTTGGCATACCCGTCACTGTGCCCGTAGGATAAGTCCGTCCGGGGAAAGGGGAAGCTCGACCCTCAAACGATTTGTGCAACAGAGCCGATGCCTTACGTAGTCTTTGGAATCAACCAGTCCAAACTGCGAAAGCCTGTCAATCTACCTTGTTCCCACACTGCTTGCCGACAAGCTGCGCAACAGTCGGCGCACGTTCACCAGTGGCGGGATCACAGTAATAATCCGGCTGGTCGAACGCATTGGCAGTTGGTGCATTGAACCGTGGCAGACATGCCCTGTTTTCAGCCGTGAACTTGCTAAAACACTGATAGTTATAGGTCGCTGCGGCAGATGTGAGTTCAGCAACTTCATAGCTGCACTTGATCGCATTATTCTGCGTGATCGCAGCGCATTGTTGCCGTGAGGACGAAGACGGAATCGACTGCGCACGATCACCCGCGTTGGCGGCTGAAATCGCACTATCCAAGGCAACTAGCCCACCGAAGAATTCAATTACACCGCCAATCTCCTTCTCAAAATTTTCATGGGGGTTCGGTCGGGCTGGCCTTTGCGGAGCTGGACGCGCGATGCGTGTATCGGGTTGAGGTTGAACGTTTTGAAGATAGGCGCGTGACAATTGATGCCCTTGAGACGCAGCGGCAACAAACCGTGCCCTTGCCTGGTCGGTATTTCCTTGCGCAAGCAATGCTCGCCCATATTGAAACTGGAATCGGGGTTCTCTCGGATTTTCTTTTATGGCAGCAGCACAGGCCGCAAGCGCCGTGGGAACGTCGATTTGCCGTTCAAAAGCAACACCGCGCACAGCGCCCGATCCCTGGTTGTCTTTGGGATGAGCTGCCGCCGCATCACATAAAAGCGCCACTTCTGAGGGGCGCAGCTTTGCCACCGATGGCGCTTTCGCAGGATTAGGGCTGGTGCTGAATTCTTGCCCCGTTGTGTTGCAGCTCGCCAGGACAAAAACGGTTGAACAGATAGCAAGGGGTCTTATGAGCATTGTTTTAACCAAAAATAATTAACTCTTAAAACTCGAATACATGCTCAAACCAAACTTTTCCATCAGGGCCGTACTGAGTGTAGCTGAGCTTTGTTGTATCGCCTTGTACCTCACCAATGGCGCGGCGAAACTGAAATAATTGCAACCCTGCTTGCACACAGGCTTCAAGCTGCGGGGTGAGATCGGAAGCTTGTGTATGTGGCAAGGCACTGACAACGGCCATTTTAGCCGAAGTAATGAAACCATCCTCAAAAGGGCTGTTCGCATTCCCATCCGTAGGCATAACCCTGGTCGGTCAACCAGCTCGGGGCTTGTGATCTTGGGTCAGCTTGAGCTGTTGCCGCTGACAAGATGGTACAAGCCGCAGCCAAATGAACAAAGCGCAGTTTCATACGGGATACCTCTTAAACGCAGGGATTTTCTGCCAAGTGTTAACAACGGCAGGTGTTCCAAAATAGCTGATAGTTTTGTTAGGTTGTTGCGCCCAAAACGCGTATATAGCTGATGAAATTAGCAGGTCGAGTTGGTGGGTAAATTGTATGCGTGACTTGGGCGGGATGGTTGAAACCATACAAAGCGCCACAGATGGCGCAGGTGCATTTCAACACTACAAGACCGCCCTTGCAGCCTACGGATACGACAACGCCGTTTACTCGCTCATGAACGATCATGCTTCGATTGGTCTGAAAGCGTTTCATGGCTTTGTGACGGACTATCCCGAAGACTGGCTAAAATACTATGTCGAGCGTTCATATGCCGAGGTTGACCCAGTTTTTTATGGGGTTCGGCAAGTAAAGCCATTTTTTTGGTCAGATGCAGCCGAGGCGCAGCGCCGTGACCCACTTATCAGTGAGCGCATCCTAAAGCTTGCGCGTGACACGATGGATCAAGCTGCGGAGGCCGGAATCGTAGATGGTATTGGCGTTTCGTTCTGTAATTCCTTTGGTGAAAAAGTGGGGTTTGGGATTTCTCGCAAAGAGAAGATAGGCGAGAAAAACATGCACGCCCTTGCAGATATTTACCTGCTCAGCTCGTCATTTCATGAAACCTACATGAGCTTTTATTCCCGCGTGGACATGCCCCATATCACGGATCGAGAGCGTGATGTGCTGGCTTGGGCGGCTGAAGGCAAATCGGACAAAGAGATTTCCGAGATTTTAGGCATTACGAACCACACGGTTAGATTCCATTGGAACAACATATTTCGCAAGCTTCAGGCGCGGAGCAAGATGCAAGCGACTATGGTTGCTGTGAAACATAAGATTGTGCAGCCTGATACGATTGGAACAACAGTAACCCGAAGGTAAGCAGCATCTTAGACCGCATTCTACACCGTTGGCGCTATAGGCGAACTTGGGGCAGCACGATAGGCCATGACTGTATTGATCTTGACCAAAGCCTGTGCCGCTGGCTGGGGGCGCGGTTTCTCTTTTTGTCACAGCACGGCAACACTTGCCCCGCAGATGCGAGGGTTTACCCTGAGAACATGCCGGAGGCAGAGCGTTTTGCGTATTGGCAGTCAATGCTTAAGCAACACGGCGCGGCGCTCTCAGCATACGGCAATGCTGGCGCAGACAGTGCGCAGATTGTGAGCGATGCGCAGAACGCACTTAGATTCGCTGCCGATCATTTGGCGGTGATATGGGACTAGGGGCCGCACGTTTAGGGTGCACCCCCCCCCTTATAGCCACATATCCGATATGGTTATGCACCGCAGGCATGCACCGGGCGATCAAGCAAATTTTCCAATCATTGACCTGAACATCAAATCTAGGACACTTAAGCTGCTGTACTGACAGTGACGCTGCCAAGGACATAGAGGATGGATGAACAATTCACAGGCACTCGGTTTTTTGTTTTTGACGGCAAACCCGTAAAAACCATCTGGGAAGATGGCATAGTCATAGAGGTCTACATCAAAGAGAAGTCCGGAAATCTAAAGCGCAACTATGGCCTCGCATTCTACATCACGACAGAGACTGCATACGGTGATGATATTTCTGAGAAGGCATTTAACGCGCTAGAGGGCGTGACAATGTTTGATGCTCAAAAGTAGCCACGGCCTAACTTTTGTGCTGCGGGACGGCTAGGGAAAATTCGTAAGGGGTCAATTCGTCCACCTCTAGGCTGGCTTCCACGCGGAGTAGCATTTTCCAGTCAGTGACCATTTCAAGAGTCTCCAGATCGAACTTCTCACACTGCACATAGCGGTCATTTTCGTTCGTGATGCGGATCAAGTGAATGCCGAGGCGGTTGCCTCCAAGGATCGAAACCACGTTGTTCAAAGCCCTATTGCTCCTGAGTAAAACCCTTTTGAGAAATACAGATATTTTGTCGTTGTTTCGCTTTCGATCTTCAAACGGTTGATTTCCGGGCCGTTTTTCAGAAAACGGCGGACGAACTCATGGGTATTGAGCCGCATTGTTTTCATGCGTTCCCCGCGCTTTATCCTATAGTCCTTCCATTTGAACGCCACGGTGTCGACATCAGCGCTGACGAGCCGATGGTTTGAGATGGCGACACCATGGGTGTATCGGGACAGGTAGGCCAGCACTTGTTCGGGTCCGCCAAATGGTGGCTTGGCGTAAACGACCCATTTGGTTTTGCAGAACGGCGCAAGCCATTTGGCGAAGGTGGACCTGTCCCGTTTTTGTGCCGCCCCATGTGCTCGTTTAAGCCACTTTCCGTTCGAATGCGACCGGGCTTTTCCAACCCAAAGCTGAGTGCCGCCTGCGCGGATTGTAGAAGCCATTGATGTATTGGAAGATGGCCACTTCAGCTTCCCGTCTCGTCGGCCAAGACCTGCGCCAAAGCATCTCTGCCTTGATTGTTTTGAAGAAGGTCTCGACTGCAGAGTTGTCATAGCAATTGCCCTTGCCGCTCATCGATACCCGGAACCCGTGCTGGCGCAGGAGCTTCTGATAATCGTGGGAGCAATACTGACTTCCGCGATCCGTATGATGGATGCAGCCCTTGGGCGGCTGCCGCAGCGCGACCGCCATGTTCAGAGCCCGGATCGCCAGATCCCGCTTCATGCGGCTGCTGACAGCCCAGCCGATGATACGACGGGAATGCAAATCCAAGATCACCGCGAGATACAGCCAGCCTTCTCGGGTCCATACATAGCTGATGTCGCCCGCCCATTTCTGATTTGGCTCGTCCGCTTTGAAATCCCGGTTCAGCAGGTTCGGTGCAATGTTAAACGCATGGTTGCTGTCTGTTGTGACCTTGTATTTCTTTGACCTTTCAACCCGAATGCCGTTCTCACGCATCAGTCGGCCGACACGGCGGTGACCAATGGACAGCCCCAGCTCTTTCAGTTCTTCGGTCATCCGTGGGCGGCCATAACTGCCCAGGCTGAGACGGGATTGTTCCTTGATGTGGGCCAGAACAACCATGTCAGTTCGCTGCCTTTGACTGGCCGGCCGGCTGCGATAAGCGCGCATGCCACGGGAGCTGACATCCAGCACATCACACATCCGATTGGTGCAAAAGACGTGACGGTGTTCTTCGATGAACCTGAACCTCATGGCTTTTGGCCCGCGAAGAACTGCGTTGCCTTCCTAAGAAACAGCCTCGCCGTCTTGGATAGGCGCTAACGCAAAACCCATTGTCTTTGCACGACGTTGAAGGTTTGACAGCACGCGCTTGCGGTGTCGTTCATCGTAGGCTGCTGCGCCTTGATCTTGATAGGTCATGCCGTGCCGGATGGCGTTGTAGAACAGAACGGCAATCTTTCTCGCTGTGGCTGTGACCGCCTTTTGTTTGCCGATCCGGGCCGAGAGCCGCCGGTAGAACGCGCCCAATGCTGTGTCGCTCCGACTGATTGTGACGGCGGCCAATCGTAAAAGCGCAGCTGCGCGACTTGAAGATCGGCGAGTCTTTGAAGACAGCAGTTTGCCTCCGGAGATTTTGTTGCCTGGGGCTAGGCAGAGCCAAGACGTGAAGTGTTTGGCGCTCTTCCATGCGCGGAGGTCCGTGCCGCATTCGGCCACCAGCTTGAGTGCCAGCGACGGGCCCAGACCGTGGATCTGCGTCAGGTCTGTGCCCAATACGCCGTAAAGAGCGGCTCTCACATCGAAGGACGGTGCATTGTGCTGCTTGCCTTTGATCCGCGCGTTCGGCAGCGGTGGTAGATCATCGTCGGCTCGGACCATCAGCGCGGCGACTGCTGCCTCCAGCCTGCGGTCGCATGCCTCGATCTGGGATTTGTAGAAGTCGTAGAGTTCAAGTGACTGTGTCAGCGCAAAAACATGTTCGTCCCTGTCGTTCCCAATGAGGGCGGCCTTGATCGTATCAACGGAAGATTTGCATCTCACATCGCGATATCCGGCCAACACATCAGGGTCACGTTCGCCCGCTACGATGGCGCGGATGATCTTCGTCCCCGTCGCGCCGGTAATATCGGAGACGACGTGATGTAATTGCAGGTTCATCTCCATCAGAGCCTTTTGCATGTGCTGAATGTGAGCCGCAGCGTACTCAGTCAACCGCTCACGCTGGCGCATGTAGGCACGCAGGGTTGCGACCTCAGCCTCGGGCCTGAAGCTGCCGCGCAGCAGGCCATAGGAATGCAATTGCCGCAGCCAACTCGCATCGCTGACATCAGTTTTGCGACCAGGAACATTCTTGGCGTATCGGGCGTTCACGAGGATCACATCGAAGCCGTGAGCCTCCAAAATCTCAAAAGCAGGAATCCAATACACGCCCGTCGATTCCATCGCCACAGTGGTGACGCCACAAGATTGGAACCAGTCGGCCAGATCATGCAGGTCTTGCGTGAAAGTCCCGAAAGCCCGCACGGGACTGGCATGAACATCAGGGTTCACAGCCGCCATATGCATCGTCGAGCCAATATCAATCGCTGCTGCATTCGGATTGACCAACTTCAAATCCGGGTGGTCGCCGGTTTTGCGCTTTGCCATGGCATCTCCTCCGTTAAGCTCGAAGAGCGTGGGCCATGCAAGTTCGTCATCTTCCTAACCGGGATCACCGCCAAGCAGTGTCACCATTCTCAAGTGCGCATCAGCCCATGTGCCACGGTTTTTAACGGGGTCCAGCCCACCAATAAGCCATCGGCAACTGCCCTTCAGGCGCAGCATAGCACAAGCTGTTTGTACCGCGCACAGGCGGGCCGTCGCCCGGAACGGTTTTTTAGAATCTCCCTCTCCTCCTTGAGAATACGGTTCTCGCGTCGAAGCCGTTCATTCTCGCGCGCAAGGTCCTGATCCTTGTCGGAAACAACATCAGTGTCGCGATGTGCCGTAACCCATTTGTTCAGCGTCGACAGACCGACGCCCAAATCAGACGCAACCTGCTTGCGTGTCAGCCCGCTTGTCAGCGCGATCCGCACTGCATCGGCCCGGAATTCGTCCGTGCGTTTCATTCCCATAGTTCGTCTCCTTTGTTGCAATAAATGCTATCAAAGGAGCGGCATCAAACCGTGACACGTCCAAAATGGCTGCTCGGGGATCGCGGTTATGACGCCGACTGGTTCAGAGAAGCGTTGCAAGACAAAGGGATACGAGCCTGTATCCCTGGCCGGAAAAAGCGC
This sequence comes from Mangrovicoccus sp., assembly GCA_025800345.1. GTDB lineage: Bacteria > Pseudomonadota > Alphaproteobacteria > Rhodobacterales > Rhodobacteraceae > JANSYP01. The sequence continues at coordinate 6,704 of JAOXSB010000293.1, forward strand.
GAGACGCCGGTCAAATACGATAAGCGCCGCTACAAACGGCGAAACCGCATTGAGATCATGTTCGGAAGGCTCAAAGATTGGAGGCGTGTGGCGACCCGCTATGACCGATGTCCCAAGGTGTTCCTCTCGGCCATCGCCCTCGCTGCACTCGTCATCTATTGGTTATGAATCCTGAGCCTAACTTGCTCGAACGTGGCGGTGTCTTGAACTGCGGTTCTATAGCGCCTTCGCGCAGATACTTTCTGATGGTGTTGCGAGACAGCCCGGTGCGCCGTGAAATCTCGCGAATTGGCATTTTGTCACGCAATGCCCAGCGTCTT
>JAOXSB010000314.1 GCA_025800345.1 Mangrovicoccus sp.
GCCAATGGCAATCGGGTCAATACCATCGCTTAGCGTGGCCGAGGGCACATCCCCCAGATTGCTCAGGAACTGCTCGAACCAAAGCTCTAGATTCATCCCATTCCACAAGATCAGATCCGCATCCGAGGCGCGCACGATATCGCGCGGGGTGGGTTCATAGCCATGGATTTCCGCGCCAGGCTTGGTCACCGACACCACCTCGGCCGCGTCCCCGGCCACATTCTGCGCCATATCCGCCAGCACGGTGAAAGTGGTCACAACTTTCAGCTTTTCCCCGGCAAAGCCAGGTCCGGCCATCAGGGCAATCGCAGCAGCGCTCGTGATCAATCCTGCAAAATGCATGAGTATTCCCGCCTCATTGGGTCTGAACATGGGCTGCTTATTGCGAATTAGTATCAATCTGTCAAGCTAGTTGCGAATGCTTCTCAATTACAACTGGTCGAGCCACTCCGCCAAAGTCACATCCAGCGCGGAAAGCCCCCCGGCATCATGGGTGCTCAACGTCACCGTGACGGTCTTATAGACATTGAACCATTCGGGATGGTGATCCATGCGCTCGGCAATCAGCGCGGCGCGGGTCATCCAGCCAAAAGCTTCGACGAAATTGCCAAAGATATAGGTCTTGGTAATGGCATCGCGCCCCTCGACCATGGCCCATCCCGTGGCCAGAAGCGGCTCTAAAGCTTTACGGTCGGTGAGTTTCTCAGTCATGGTCAATCCTGTGGGTCAGAAGACGGGTCGGCTTGGCGGAACGGGCCGTAAGAGGTGAGCACTTCGATCTCATCATCCACGGCGGCTTTTTCGGCTTCGAGATACTCGCCAATGGCACGGGCAAATCCGCCATCGGCCACCCAATGCAGTGAATGGGTGGTCACGGGCATATAGCCTCGGGCCAATTTATGGGTGCCTTGGGCCCCGGCCTCGACCCCGGACAGCCCATGGGTGATCGCATAGTCAATGGCCTGGTAATAGCAGGCTTCGAAATGCAAACAGGGGTGATCCTCGATCGCGCCCCAATAGCGGCCATAAAGCGTCTCGCGCCCGATGAAGTTCAGCGCCCCGGCCACCGGGCGGCCATCACGCAGGGCCAGAACCAGCAACATATCATCGCGCAGATGCTCTTGGGCCTCATCGAAAAAGCCTCGGCGCAGATAGGGCGTGCCCCATTTGCGCGCGCCGGTATCTTGATAAAATTCCCAAAACGCATCCCAATAGGCGGGTTTGATCGCCTCACCGCTTAGGGCCAGGATCTCGCCGCCAAAGCCTTGGGCCGTAGCGCGTTCCTTGCGGATATTCTTGCGCTTGCGCGAAGATAACGAGGCCAGGAACCCGTCGAAATCCTCATAACCCGCATTTTGCCAGTGAAATTGCTGACTGCTGCGGCGCATCATGCCCAGATCCGCCCCGGCCTGGGCCTCTTCTTCGGTGCAGAAGGTAACATGGACCGAAGACAGCCGGTGTTGTTCGGCCAATTGCGTCGCGCCTTTGATTAGCGCGGCCCGGCCAATGCCTTCATAGCCCGGGCGGGTGAGAAACCGCCGCCCCGTGGCCGGGGTAAAGGGCACCGCGATTTGCAATTTGGGATAATAGCGCCCGCCTGCCCGCTGATAGGCTTCGGCCCAATTGTGATCAAAGATATATTCGCCCTGGCTGTGGTTCTTCGCGTAAAGCGGGGCCACAGCGATCAGCTCGCCGTCCAGCGTTGCGCGCAGATATTCCGGCTGCCAGCCAGTGCCAGGGCCGACCGAGCCGCTATTTTCCAGGGCGCGCAGAAACCGATAGGTGGTGAATGGGTCCAGGGGGCGCCCGCCATCGGCTGTTTCCGGACAGGCGCAAGCATCCCAGTCTTGCGGCGCAATCGGGTCAAGCGAGCCGATGATCGAGATTTCGACGGCACCATCCTTCATGGACAGCCCCTTTCAATGGATCGGGGCGCGGTAGCCCTCGAATGTGATCTGATCCGCATGGGCGCGGGCTGCGGCTTCTTGCGCCGGGTTGCGGATCGTCCAACACAAAATAGCGCGTCCGGCGGCGCGCTGGTTTTGAAGGCTCGGCGATGCAAGATCTCGGTGGTCATGGCTCACAAATGATGCCCCAACATATTCAGCATCTTTGATGCTGTTCAGCCGTGCAATGCTTTGGGGGGACATAGCCCCCGATTTCCCTGCGTCAAAGACGCCAGTGGTCAGACCACGGGGCAGCTTTGGCGCATATTGCGCCAGTTTGTGAACCATATGCGGGTTGAAAGACATCGCCGCCACCGGCCCGGAATAGTTTGTAAGCAATGCCGCTGCGGCAGGCTCTAGTGTTTCTGGGCCGGGGCCGAAACAGCCGCTTTGATCTTTCAGCTCGATCAGCAAAGGCACTTGGCCCTGGATGATCTGCAAAATCTCCGCCAGGCTGGGGATGGTTTCATCGCTGCCGGTTAGGGTGAGCTTTGCCAGATCTTCGGCGCTGCGCCCCGCGATCGGGCCGCGCGCATGGGTCAAACGCGCCAACTGGGCATCATGGAACACCATAGGCGTGCCATCGCTGGCGGGCTGAAGATCCAATTCGATCCCATAGCCCGCGGCAATCGCCGCCCGGATCGCCGCGCGAGAATTTTCCGGCACGCACGCCCCATGCAGCCCGCGATGGGCAAAGGGGCGGCGCAAGAACCCCGCTGGCAGAGGCGGGGCAGGGCTCATCGGATCTGGAACAGACCCTCGATCTCAACCGCGACCCCGAAAGGCAGCGCCGACACCCCCACCGCAGAGCGCGCATGACGCCCGGCATCGCCCAGGGCTTCGACCAAAAAATCCGAGGCGCCATTGATAACTTTGGGCTGATCCGCGAAATCCGGGGTGGAATTCACAAACCCGGTGATTTTGACCACCCGCACCAGCCGGTCAATATCGCCGCCGCAAGCGGCTTTGACCTGGCCCAGCAGGTTGAGCGCGCAAGCTTTCGCCGCAGCCGCCCCGGCCACCAGATCTAGATCCTCGCCCAAACGGCCCGTGATCAAGGCACCGGGCACGCCGGGCAATTGCCCCGAAACATGCAACATATCGCCGATTTGCACATAGGGCACATAATTGGCCGCCGGGGCCGCCGCCTCGGGCAGCATGATCCCGGCCTCAGCCAGACGCGCGGACAAAGCAATACTCATGGGCATGATCCTTGTTGCGGCGCAGCCCAAAACGGGCCGCGCCAATTGCCATCGGGGTTTAGCTTTCCCGGAAGGCTTTGGTGAAATAATCCGCCAGCGGCTTGAGCAGATAGGCCAAAGGCGTGCGGTCATCGGTGCGCAAGAACGCCTCTACCGGCATGCCGGGCAACAGCACCGCGTCATCGGGCAGCTTGCTGATCTCGTCCTCTTCCAACTGCACCTCGGCACGGTAAAAGCTATAGCCTTGCTGCTCATCCACCAGCGCATCCGCGGACACATAGGTCACTGTCCCATCAAGCTCGGGCGTGGTGCGCGCGTCCAACGCGGAAAACCGCAGCCGCACCCCCTGACCAGGATAGACCTGGTCGATATGGATGGGCTCCACCTCGGCGGCGATCACCAAGGGGCGATCTTGGGGGATCAGATACAGCACCGGATCCGCGGCCCGGATCACCGAGCGCGGGGCAAAGACCTTGAGCCCATAGACCACACCGCTCACCGGGGCGCGCATATCCAACCGCGAGAGCTGTTCGATCAGCGAACGCCGTTCCTCGGCCAGCTCCAATTCGCGATATTTGATGTCGCGCAATTGGGTGATCGCTTCTTCGCGCCGGTCGCTTCTCAGCTTGAGGATCTGAATATCGATCTCGGTCATGCGGCCCGCGCTTTCGGCCTCTTGGGCTTGCAACTCGCCCAAAGTGCCGCTCAGCCGGGCTTCTTCACGCTGCAAAGACAAGATCCGCGGCTTTTGCGACAGGCCCTGGGCCAGCAACCGCTGCTGATCGCTCAATTCTTCGCGGATAAAGCCAAGCTGAGTGTCCAGCGCGCTTTGCTGCGCGATGATCCCATCCACCTGATTGCCGATCTGGCCCCGGCGTTTGTCCAGCTGCTCGGCCTCTTTTTGCAAGGTCTCAAGCCGGGCTTGAAACAAGCGCTCTTGCCCGGCCACAAGCCCGGCCACTTCGCCATTCTCCGCCGCGGCTTCGAGCACGGCCAGATCGAAATCTAGCTTCTCGCGCTCGTCCCGCTCTGCTTCCAGACGGCCCCGACGGGCCATCAATTCATAAAGCTGGTTTTCCGTGATCGCGAGTTTGGATTTGAGCAATGTGTCATCAAGACGGATCAGCACATCGCCCACTTCGACCCGGTCGCCATCATCCACCACAATCTCAGAGACCACACCGCCATCGGGGTGCTGGATCACCTGGCGGTTTTGATCCACTTCGATCTGGCCCGGCGCGATAATCGCCCCGGCGATCTCGGTGAACACCGCCCAAGAGCCAAAGCCGCCCACCAGCAGCAACAGCACGATAGAGCCGATGGTCAGCGCCCGGCGCGGCGAGAAAATCGCATCATCCACGGTTTCAGCCCCTGGGGGCAGCATGGGCTGCGCCGGTTTTTTGACCTGCTCTTGCGGTTTTTTTTCCTTGGCTTCGGTCATGCGACCCCTCCTTGACCGCGTGCGGTCTGGATCTCATTTGCGTTTTTGACCAATTTGCGCAGCACCTCATCGCGGGGCCCAAAGGCCCGCACACTGCCGCTTTCGAGCACCAAGAGCTTGTCACATTCTTGGATCGCCGCAGGCCGGTGCGCCATGATCAGAATCGATTTCCCATCTTCTTTCATCTCGCGGATGGCGGCGTTCAACGCCTCGGACCCGTCATTGTCGAGATTGGAGTTGGGCTCATCGAGCACCAAAATCACCGGATCGCCAAACAGCGCACGGGCCAGGCCGATCCGCTGGGTTTGACCGCCGGAAAGCCGGTTGCTCATGGCCGAAACCTGGGTGTTATACCCATCGGGCAATTGCAGGATCATATCATGGGCCGCGGCCTTTTTCGCCGCGGTCACGATGTCTTCGTCTTTCGCCTTGGGATCGAGCCGGGCAATATTTTCCGCAATCGTGCCATCAAACAGATTCACCTGTTGGGGCAGATAGCCGATCAAATGGCCCAGAACATCGGGATCATATTGATCCAGCGTCGCGCCATCGAGACGGATTTTCCCGCCGGCTGGACGCCACACCCCAGTGATCGCCCGCGCCAAAGTGGATTTGCCCGCGCCGCTTTGCCCGATCACGCCCACCGCCTCGCCTGGCTCCAGCCGGAAAGTACATAGGCGCAAGGTGGCTTGTTTTTGCCCCGGGGGCAGCACCGTCACTTGATTGACGTCCAAAATGGCCCGCGGCCGCGGCAGCGAAGTCAGCTCCCGCGCTTTTGGCACTTCGCTGAGCAATTGCGCCAGACGCTGACGGCTTTTCATCGCCCCTTGCACCAAGGACCATTGGCCCACCGCCATTTCGATCGGGGCAAGCGCCCGACCCAGCAAGATCGAACCGGCAATCATCGCACCGGCGGTCAGCTCGTTCTGCAGCACCAAATAAGCGCCAAGCCCAAGCATGGCTGATTGCAAGAACAGCCGGAAGGTTTTGGTGCTTACCGAAAACCGCCCGCTCACATCGCTTGAACGCACTTGCAGCCCCAGCGCCCGGCGCCGGATATTGGCCCAACGATCAAAGGCCGCGCCACGCATGCCCAAAGATTGGATCACATCCGCCTCGTTGCGCAGCCGGTCCGACATGCGATCCGCCACTGCGCTGGCCTGCCCCGCGGAAAGCACCGGCCCACGGGTCAGCAATTGATTGAGCCCACTGATCAGGATCAAGATCAAGCCGCCCGCCACCGCGAGCCAGCCCAAAAGCGGGTGAAAGATGAATATCCCGGCGATGAAAACCGGCGTGAAAGGCAGATCAAACAGCGCCCCTAAAACCGGCGAAGCGATGAATTTTTGCACCGTTTCCAAATCTCGCGGCCCTGCGGCCATTGCGCCTTTGTCGCGGGTGGCAGCCTCTTCAATTGCGGCAGAGAACACCCGCTGATCCAATTCGCTTTGGAACCGCGCCCCAGCCCGGGCCAAGACCCGGCCGCGCACGAAATCGAGAAAGCCCATCATCAAATAAAGAAAAGCGACCAATCCCATCAATGCCACCAGGGTGGCTTCGGACCGGCTGCCCAACACGCGATCATAGACTTGCAGCATGAAAATCGGGCCCGTGAGCATCAAAGCGTTCACAAAGACGCTAAAGACCCCCACGAAGAGGAAGAGACCGCGGCTCTTGCGGCGCGCATCTCGTAGCTCGGCGCGCCCGGCCGCGTAGGACTGTTGCATTGACCTCTCCGTAAAATCTCTGGGATATCCCAGATGAATCGAGACTGACTGGTGGTATCACAGCCACAAGAACCCTACTATGAGCGTTACCTGCCTAACAACCAGTTGGGGCAAACGGAGATCGGCATGAGCAAGATCCAACCGCAAGAATATCGATCTCAACTACTTGCCCTAACGGCAATCACCGCACTCGCGGGCTGCGTCACGGCGCAACCGGGCCAGGAATTTAACGACCCGATTGAGCCCGTGAACCGCGCGGTTCACAGCTTTAATGTGGGCGTAGACCGCGTGGCCTATCGCCCGGCCTCGATCGCTTATGGCACGGTGATCCCCCAGCCAATCCGCCAAGGCGTGTCGAATATGGCCGAAACCATCGACACACCCAAGCGCGCCATCAACAGTTTCTTGCAGGGCAATATCGAAAACGGATTTCATAACACCGCCCGGTTTATCTTGAATGCCACCGGCGGGGTTTTGGGCTTTTTCGACCCTGCCAGCACCATCGGCCTGGACGAGCGCAACACCGATTTCGGGGAAACGCTTTATGTGTGGGGGGCAGAAGAAGGCGCGATTGTGAACACGCCCTTCTTTGGGCCTTATACCCAGCGCCACCTGACCGGCGAGATCGTGGATATTTTCCTCAATCCGTTCAGCCTGATCTTGAATTGGCCAAATAACGTGCCTGCGGTCACAGTGACCCTCGCGGATTACGCCGCAGACCGCTACGATTTCCGCGATACGCTGGACACGGTGCTATATGAAAGCACTGATAGCTATGCACAAACGCGTCAGGCCTACTTGGAAAATCGGCGTTTTAGATTAGGTGCGACCAATGAAGAGGACGCGTTTTTCGACCCGTATGAGGAGCTCTATGCTGAATAACCCCCCCCGCCGCGCCGTCCTGATCGGATTGGGCGCGCTTGCCTTGGCGCCGGCTCCCGCGCTGGCCCTGACGGAATCTGCCGCTGAAAAACTGGTGAGCCGCTGCGTGGCAGAGATCAACAAAGCCGTAAACTCGGGCAAAACCGGGAATGCGCTGTACCGAGAATTCGAGCGGATCTTTAAAACCTATGCGGATGTGCCCACCATTGCGCGCTATTCCTTGGGCCCGGCGGCGCGCAGCGCCTCGCGCACCGAGCTGCGCAATTTCACCAATGCCTTTGCCCCTTATATGGCGCGCAAATATGGCAAACAGTTCCGCGAGCTGATCGGCGGCACCATCGAGATCGACCGCGCCCGCACCGATCGCAGCTTTGTGGTGGTGGAAACCACCGCCAAATTGCGCGGCCGCTCGCCCTTTCAGACCGATTTCCTGGTCTCTGATCGCAGCGGCTCGGACCGGATTTTCAACGTGATCGTGGAAGGCGTGAATATGCTCACCACCGAGCGCAGCGAAGTGACCGCCATGCTCGACGCCCAAGGCGGCAGCATCGCGAAACTGACCTCGGCGCTGAAATCCGCGGGCTAGGCCCGAGCGGCGACCCTGCGGGCCCCCTTGACGGCCCGGTCCCGGCGGGGTGCTATGGGCAAAATCAAAAGCTGGCCCGCAACGGCCAGCCTTTCACCAAAGGCACCCCATGGCAGGCAAATCCAAGAAGGCCAAGAAAACAGCCCCAAAATCCGCGGCCCTCGCCCCGCCCCCTCCGCGCGTGGATCTGCAGCTTAGCGAAGATGCCCGCGCTTGGCGCGATGCCGAAGCCCAGGGCATGGTGTTGCAGCAATTGGATCTGGACGAGGTGCAAACCGATGATCTGCCCCGGGACCGGTTGGATCTGCACGGGGTGGCCGGCGCCTCGGAAATGTCCGAGTTGAAAGCCTCGATCCGCGAGCGGGGCCAACGCGAGCCCATTGAAGTCTATCTTGATGATCGCGGGCGCTATCAATTGCTCAAAGGCTGGCGGCGCCTGACCGCGTTGCGCCAGCTGCATGCGGAAACCGGCCATCCGGCCTTTGCCACCGCCACCGCCCGCGTCACCCAAGAAGCTTGGGCCGATCCCGACAGCCGCATGGAACGCTATATCGACATGGTCGAAGAAAACGTCGTGCGCCAGGATCTGACCTTTGCGGAAATGGCCCAAGTGGCCCTGCGCGCGGCGGCTGATCCGGGCATCGAAGGGGATGATCCCGACGAGATGGTGGGCGAGCTCTATGCCTCGCTCCATAAGATGAAGCGCTCTTATATCCGCAGCTTCGTGTTTTTGCTCGCCACACTGGGGGAGGCAGTGCAATGGCCCAAAGAGATTTCCCGCAACCAGGGCGTGGCGGTGGCCCGAGCGATAAAAGCTGCCCCCGAAGCGGTGGAAGAGCTCAAGCAAGATCTCGCCCGCGCCGCTGATGATGACGCGCAATCGAAAATCCTTGAGGCGTTTTTGAAAGCCCATGCCCGCAGCACCCGCGCCCGCAGCCGCGAATTGAAAGTGGGCAATACCACCGTGAAAGCGCGCAAAGGCGAATGCCGCATCGTCAGCACCAAGGATTTTTCGGAAATTCCCCAAGACCGTTTGGCCAAAGCCATCGAAGCCTTTGAAGCGGCGTTAAAAGAAAGCGGTGACGCAATCGGTTGAGACTTTCCGCACAGACAGGCCCATCCCAAATGACGTTGGGTCTTGCGCGATGCAAACACCGCAGCTAGCACTAGAAACGCGCACAGATTGTAAGGCCCGCTATGACAAAAGACGACCCTCGCACCCTGGTTTCCACCGAATGGCTGGCGGATCATCTGACCGATCCCGATTTGAGGGTGCTTGATGCGTCGTGGTATCTGCCCGATAGCGGCCGCGATGGGCGCGCGGAATATGAAGCCGCCCATATCCCTGGCGCGCGTTTCTTTGACATCGAAGATATCAGCGATCAGCGCTCGGAATTGCCGCATATGGCACCGCCGATCGAGAAATTCATGTCGCGCCTGCGCAAAATGGGCGTGGGCGATGGCCATCAAGTGGTGATCTATGACGGGGCTGGGATTTTCTCGGCCGCCCGCGTCTGGTGGCTGTTCAAGCTGATGGGCAAAAATGATGTG
>JAOXSB010000001.1 GCA_025800345.1 Mangrovicoccus sp.
GGCGTTGAACTGATGCGCCCGCTCTGGCACCCCCAACCAGTTTGTGATGCGATCAAACAGCCCCGCCACGCGCTGCCCAAGGGAATGTTCAATCTCCATGGCTTGATATTCCACCCTGGGGGCACCGGGCTCTTCCATAAGCATTTTGCAGCAATCTTCGGCGCTCAAGCGCAAATGGGGATTGCTGAAATCTTGCGTGGTCTTGGGTTTCATTCCACCTATCTCGCCACTGGCCCGTAGATCTGCGATTTTACGGGATAGGGCCTGGCCGCGCGCAGAAAGCCAGCTTGGATCCTGGGTCAAGTGGCTCAGCTGCAGCGCCAATTCCCAGTGCAGCCGCCCGCCAGGCCCGGCCGGTTTCGGGCCCAGATCGCTGCCGCGCATCACCACGCCGCCATAGATCGGCGCATAGCCTTTGCTGGCCAGGATCATATCATGCAGGCTGATGGTGCAATCGGCATGCTCGAGCATCCCATGGGCTGGTTTGTGCAGATCCTGAGCGCGCAATTGATGGGGCTGGGAGCCGATCATATTGGGGATGGTAGAGATCCGAAACAGGCTCTCGCGCCCTCGGTTCAGCACCGCAAAGGCGAAATTCATCCAAAATACCGGCTGGCCATGGCCCGACCAGGTCATGGTTCCACCGCGCGGCGGACGTATCCCCAAAGGCGGGGGCAGCCCCTTGGCCCGGATCAGATCCCACAGCCGCCCATGTTGCGCATCATCAAGCCGCGCCAGCACTTCGGTCAGGCGAATGCCGCCATCAGCGTCGAAATGGCGAAATCGGCAGCAGTCCAACAGCCCCGCATAAACCCGAAAGATCTCGGTCACATCTTGGCTGGCCATGAGCGTGAAGCCATCTTCGCCCAATTGCGCGATAATCCTGCGGCGGATCGGCTCGGGGGCTTTTTCCCGCAAATAGCGGTCCTTGCTCAGGCTGGCATCAGCGGCTTTTGCGGCCTCAAAATCCGCCTGCACGATTTCATCGCCAAACCGCAGCAGGGATTGGTTCTCGATCAAATGGCGTTCCAAAGCGGCCAGACGGCGCAAGCGCGGCTCAACAAGTGAGACAAACTCGCTGGCCACGCGCAGGCTTTTGACCGCCAGATGGGAGGCCGATTTGCTCATTAAAGCCCCCACCAGTCAGAGCCTGTGACCGCGCGATCTTGCATCTGCGCATAGCCGCCATAGCGTTTGGCCAATGTGCTGGCAGTGGCTTTGGGCACGGATGCGTTGGTTGCCGCGTCCCAAGCGGTCCAGCCCAGCAAGCCAAAGGCACCGCTGGCCCCGATGATCTGAAACCCCGCTTTCACATGGCTGCGCGACAGCATCGGGGCGGCGGCCACAAACATCATCGCCGGTTCAAGCATGCCGTCGCCCTTATGGCCAAAGAGCGTGCGCCCAGAGGGCTCGCCATATTGGATCAGGTTATAGGGCAAGGTGGTCAGGTAACTGGCCAGATGCAGCAGATCGAGCCCGTCGAAAATCGGAGCCGCCGGGGTAAACCCGCCGATCAGCGCGGCGCTGTCATAAAGCTCGTTCAGCATATCCCCAAACAACCCGGCGCCATCAAGATGGCTGCGCACATCCTGGCTGCCCAAGGGGCGGTGATGCTCTGGATTGGGGGGCGTGGCACGCCAGCGCTCATAGGGCAGGGTGTCAAAGCCGCGCCGATCCTCCATGGGCTCCACATAAAGATCGATCATTCCGGCAATGCTAAGGCCGAAATCAGGCAGGGCTTGGGGCAGGTATTCGGTGAGATAAAGCCCCAAGAGATTGCTGATGGGCTGACGAAACCCGATGCTAAGCGCGCCGCAATGGCGGATGCGCACGCGATATTGCGGGCTGCTGCGGGGCAGCTGCTCTGGCTTGGGAGCGGTGAGCCTGGGCAAGGACAGTTCCAGATCCGTGCCGCCTTGGTCCTGCCAAGCCGGAGCCTGCTGGGTTTGGCCCGGCTGGGATGGATTTGCGCCCATCACATCGCTTTCTTGCAGCATCTCTACGCTGATCTCGAAATGACAGTTGCCATCGCGAGGATCGCTATAGCTGAGATCTAGCAAAAGCGGCTCAAGCACCATCACATCGGCCAAGGCCTGGCGCGGGTCACCGGTATTGATCGCCTCTTGGATTTCGCTGAGCTTTTCACCCAGCATCGCCAGTTGGGCGCTGATCTGATAGAGAAAGCTCAACTGAAAGCTCAGATCCTTGCCGCCAGCAGTTTCAAAGGCTTTGCGCGAGAAAAACCCCAATAGCGTTCCGCTGGCAGTGTTCATCTTCAAGCAATGCTGCAAATGCCGCTCTGGGGGCTGCGCATAAAGCTGGCGCAATGCGCTGGGCAAAGCCCGGCGGGGCAGCGGGGCGGGCGGCGCGCTCACCGGGGGAATGGCAGGGCCGAGAACCGGCGGCGGCTCGGCAGGTTCTGGCCCCTCGGCCGGGGGCAGATTGGCATAGCCATACCCATCGCCCAAGATCACATCGTCTTCGCTCCAGCCGATTTCCGCCTCTGGATCTGGGGGCAGCTCATAGGGCGCGCGCTCCTCTGAAGGGGTGGTATCTGCCACCGGGGGCAAGAACGCTTCGGGCCGCACTTGGGCAAGATTTGGTTCCATGGCTTGCCAGCCCTGGGGGATTTCTGCGGGGCGGCGCAAACGGTGAAAGCTCAGGCGCAGGGCTTGCTGCGAAAGGGTTTTGGGATGGCTCAAGGCAAAGCGCGCATTGAGCTGGTCTTGGTATTCCTTGCGCAGGATTTCGACCGCGGTTTGGCCCAATGGCTCGGGCGCCATTTGCACCCCGGTGAGGCAGGTGATGGTCAATCGCGGGCGCGACCAGCTCAGGCGCTCGATCTGGGATTGATCGCGCAGCACGCTGTTCCAGCTGGATCCGGTGGGGTGCAGATGAAAGGGGCGAAACCCCGGTGCATGGGGGCATTCTGGCGTTTCGGTCAATGTCACGCGCAGGGGCTGCGGCGGGGGTTTGGTGCCAGGGGCCTCGCCCTTGCCGATGGCCCCGCCTTGCATATCCACGGGCATATCGATCCAAAGCGTTTGCAGCCATGAGGCTTGGCCCAGCGGGTCATGCCCGTCAAAAAGCGGATCAAGTGTCGCCAATTGGCTGATTGGCGTGCCGGTTGGGATCTCGACAATGGCGCGCAGGGCCGATTGCAGCAGCCAGCCGGGAATATATGTTACCTCCACACCTTGGAGCGGTCGGCCCGCTTGGGCGCTGGGTGGGGCCGGGCGCAACACAATCGCATTGCCGCAAAAATCCACCAGGCAAAACCGATCCCCGCCGGGCTGGCCGTGCCAGCGGGCATAATCGCGCGCCGATTGCCCATCAGGTGCGGCCATGCAACGCGCAGCGTCGGCCAAGGCGTCGCGAAACGGGGCCAGGCTGCGTTTGACCCGTGCATAGGCGGCAACGCTGAGGCGGAGCCTGCCTGCGCGATTGGCTGCTTGACCTGCGATCATCTGCCCTGCTGCATGTCTTGCCTCATCCCTGACGGGCATGCTTGACTGAATTAACGCGTTCTTCAATCAATTCTTTGCTGCCAATGGGCGTTCGGGGGGAGATTATGACCAATACCGCATTGTTCCGTTTTGTGCAGTTGCGTGGGATGCAGATGCTGCAAGCGCCCACGAGTCCCGAGGCTAAGGAAGAACGCCGGGCAGCGCTCGCGGCCAGCGCGGCCCCGGTCTTGGTCTCTGACGCGGAAACCAAGCGGTTTTACGGCGCGCTTGATGACGATCTGCGCCGGGCGCCGATCTTGACCGAAGCGGCCACAGTGTTGGACAGCGCAGTGCGCGATGCGGTGCCTTTGGGAAAATTGGCCGAGATCGCTGTGGGGCTGCGGCAGACCCCAGATTTGCCCTATGATGGTCTGGCGGAAGCTTTTGGCCTTTCACTGGAAGGCGATGATCTGCGCCAGGTTCAGCGCTTGGTTCAAGCCCTGCCCAAATGGCTCGCCGCGGCTGATGTTTTGGGAGATAGAGCGCAAGAGCTGGCGCGTTTCGCCGAGAGCTTGCGCGGCGGTTATGCGGTGCTTGGCGATATGCAACGGGACGCAGAGATCACCAGCCGCTGGCCAATGCCCGCAGATCTGGCGCGCGCCGGGGTCGAGATGGCGGATGCGGCCGGGCGGATCATAGCCGCGCCGCAAGCGGGGGCGATGCAGGCGCCAAGCCTGTCTCGTGTCGCGCCCCCGGCTGCGCATCTTGGGGCGGATCTCAAAGGCCGTGCCCATGCGGTCAGCATCGGTGATCTCTATGTGGTAGAGGAAACTGGCACCAGCTATGATTTCGGGGATATCGCCCATGTGGAGAATGTTCTGAAATCAGAACAGCGCGAGCGGGAATTTACCTTAAACCGCGTGGATGAGGTGGAAACATACCGCGAAAGCGAAGAGACGCGCCGTCAAGAAAACGAGCATATCACCGACGAGAACCAATCCTTTCAAACGGCGATCAACACCACCATGCGCAAATCCAGCGCCCTGGGTATTATGACTGGCGTTTCTGGTGGGTTCGGGCCGGTCAGCTTTTCCGCCGGGGCGAATTTCTCCACCAGCAATTCCAAAACCACCGCCAAAACCGCCGCCTCGAATTTCTCTAGATCGGTGATGGAACGGGCCGCGGAAGAAACCAGTTTGCGGGTGCTGGAAAGCCGCCGCCGATTGAGCCGCACCGAAGTCACCGATCGCAGTTTGAACGGTTTTGACAATCGCCAGGGCCCCAATCACGTGGTGGGGATCTACCGGTTCCTGAACAAAACCGTCACCGCCCAGACGCGCAATTACGGGGCGCGGCTTATGTTGGATTTTATCTTGCCCGAACCTGCGGCGCTGATGGTGGCATTGGCCGAGGAAGAGGCGGCGCAATCGGGCGGCGTGCAGCGCCCGTTGGCCTTTACCGATGTTGTGAGCGATATTGACGAAGGCAATTACCGCGATCTTGCTGCCCGCTATGGGGTCACCACCTTAAGCCCACCGCCCCCCTATGAGCTGCGGTTGAACAAAAGCTTCAATGCCGAGCCCCCGGATAAAAGCGATTTTGCCTCTCCCCCGGCGGGAGAGCCGGATATGGACAAGCAAAATCCCAATTTCGGCTATGCCACGGGCCGGGTGCAGTTCAATGATATTCCCGAGGGCTATTATGCGCTGGCGGCCAAAGCGGCCCTGGCCAATATCCCGCGCAACTATATCAACATGCCCGGTCCGAACTTGCCTGCGGAGCATTTCGGCACGCGGCTGGAGGTCTCTGTGGGCCATCATGTGATGCAGCTGGGATTGGTGCCCGACAGCAATGGGCCAAACGGGTTTTCCGAGCGCAACGAGGCCAGCGTTACCATGCTGGTTAATAGCGGCAATGGCCCGCGCGGGCTGGAAGGGCCGGTGGAATTGGGCTGGGCCTGTTCTTCGGCCTATGGGGTGGCGGTTTCGGTGGATCTTTATCTCCGCCGCAGCCCGGCGGCCTACGCGAAATGGCAATTGGAAAGCTGGCTGGCCATTAATGAGGCTTATCAATCCCGGCTGCGCGATTGGGAGAATGAGCAAACTCTGGCCAGCGTCACCGGGCAAAGCTTTGGCGATAACCCGGCCTTGAACCGGGCTTTGGAGCGGCGCGAATTGAAAGCGGCCACGCTCTCTGCGCTGCTGGAAAGCAATTTTCTGGGGATCAGCGCGATCTCAACCGGGGCGGCGCGCCTGCCGGTGATGGATTTTGACAAAGCGGCAAAACAGGCGCGCAGCATCACCTTTTTCGAGGAAGCGCTGGATTGGGACAATCTGGCCTTTCAGCTTTATGATTACAGTTGGGCAGGGCGGAACCGTTGGAAGGCGCTGATGGCGCGCCGGTCTCGCGATCCCGAACATCAAAACTTTTTGCGCGCGGGCGCGGCCAAAATCAGCCTGCCGGTGCAGCCCGGGGCCGAACTGGCCGTGTTGAATTTTCTAGCCGGTTTGGGGATTTGGCAAAATGGGTACCGGCCCGAGACGGAAGACGCATTTCAAGCCATCTATGGCGATCTGGCCGAGTTGGGCATGGTGCCCGGCAAAGAGATCGACATTGAGGCGCAAGAAAGCGGCGATGTCATTGCCAGCCAAAGCACAATGGTGCCCACCAATCTGGTGATCTTGCAAGAGGGTCCCCATCCGAACCAAAGCAATTGGGTCAGCGCGATCGAATTGCCTCCGCCCGGGGGCTAAGCTTCTGCGCGCGATCGCTATGGCCGATCTAGATGATCCCCCGCCGGATCGCATCGATCAGCCAACACAGATCAAAGAATGTGTTGAACATGCCGATCTCGTCTTCCTCTACTGGGCGGCGAAGGCCAAAGCCCTGGGCGGGATCATTGATAATCTGGGCAATCTGCGCCGCGTGATGCCCGCTGGCATACGTGCTTGAGAGACTGGCACCCTGGGCACAGAGCTCCGCTGGGCTCAGCGCGGCGCGCAAGCCCTGCCAAATGGCATCAATGTTATCGCGATGGCTCTGAGAGGAGGCGAGCTCTGGATGGGTGCTGCAATCCGCAACTGGGCCGCTTTGTGGCGTATCCAAAACCGCATCTGCCAGCGAAGGTATCGAGGCTTGCGCGCCCCATAGATCGGCCCATTCCTGCGGATGGGTCAGATTTGCACTCTGTCCGAGCTCTTTTGGGAAGCCAAATTGCCCGGCCGCGACGAAATCATCGAAATCGGCCAGGCGGGCGTTGAGCTGATCCAATACGCTGTCCAAATGACAGGCGATGAGCTGTTCGCAGGATGTGCCAGGGGACATATCGCTGGCAAATTGCAGCCCCGCCACATCTTGATTGGCGCTGTGCATCCAAACCGCGCCGCTATCGCCTGGTCTCAAAGCTGCGCCATCGCCCGGGGATGCCGGGTTTAAAGCGACCAGTTTTATTCCATCGATATGTTTGTCTTCCCAATTGCCGGGGCTGGTCTCGTAAGACAGCCGGTAACTCCCGACGCCATCAACCCGCGCTTGGGTTGTGCCGCTGCTTTGGCTGTGTTTGGTCAAAACCTCGCCCAGGCGGGCCCGGCGCAAGGCACGCGGGTGTTCAAAGCTGTGATGTTGAATTGGCAGCCAAGGCACTGATGGGTCCAGCAATGCAATGGCCGCGTCGCCCACTTTGCCAAGTGTCCATTGGGACAGCCCGCCAATCCGGTGGCGATGCAGCGCGCCTTGAGACCGGCGCAGGGTGACGATGGGATCGCCTTTTTGTGCTGACGGGCCAGCAAGCACATGCCAATTGGACAAGATGCCAGGGCGTCCTTGGTGATCGATCACCACCACCCCGGCAAGCCCGGCACCGCCGCTCATCCGGGCACATGGCGCGCCGCCCAGGATATGGCCCAAAGCGGCGGGCTCTTTGTGGCTATGAGGGGTGGCTGCGCGCTTGACGCGATAATCGCCCGCGATCCCATCAACAGGG
>JAOXSB010000007.1 GCA_025800345.1 Mangrovicoccus sp.
TGGAAGTGGATAATAAGGTAGTGTTCAGATCCTGGACCCGTCTTAGTGCGACGGGTGCAATGCGTCTTTCAGGTACACGCAGGTCAGGATGGTAAAGACATAGGCTTGGATGAAGCTCACCAGAACTTCGAGCCCATACATAGCGGTCACGGCCAGAACCGAAACCGGGGCGATGGCGGTGATCGCGGCAAAGCCTGCGAACACTTTAATCACCGCGTGGCCCGCCATCATGTTGCCAGCCAAACGAATGGAGTGGCTCACAGGGCGGACAAAATAAGAGATCAATTCGATCACAGCCAGGATCGGGCGCAGCGGCAGTGGCGCGCTTTTCACCCAGAACAGCTCGAGGAATTTAGCACCGTTCTTCACAAAGCCCAGCACGGTCACCGAGATAAACACCGCAAAGGCCAAAACCGCGGTCACAGCGATATGCGATGTGGTGGTGAAGGACATGGGCAGCAGGCCCAAGAAGTTCGAGAACACGATGAACATGAACAAGGTCATGATATAGGGGAAGTATTTCACCGCATCCTTGCCAGCCACATCTTCGACCATCTTATGGACAAAGGTATAGGCCATCTCGGCGATAGATTGGCTTTTCGAGGGGACCGTGGCGCGCCCGCGGGTGCCCATGATGAGCAGCGCGGCAATTGCAGCCACACATAGGGCCATCCAAAGCGTCACATTGGTGATCGTGTACCAGTGCACGTCTTCGCCGCCAAAGAGCGGTTTGACGATGAACTGATCCATCGGGTGGAACACCAGGCCGCCTTCATCCCCATGCGCGTCGCTCGCCATCGCTCGTCCTCTCACGTCATCCCCAAATGGGGCGTCTATTCCTCGCGTCCTTGGGACGCTTCACCTGTTTCCACACCGGAAGATCCGGTTTTTTTGCTCTCGTGAACCTCGGCAGCGGTACGCATCATGGTTTTGACACCCGCCGCCAGGCCCAGAAATGTAAACAGCACCAGGAAGATCGGGATTGTCCCGAACAGGCTGTCCAGCCCGTATCCGATGCCAAAGCCGATCCCGAGACCGGCCACCAATTCGATCACCATCCGCCAGGCGATCTGTGCCTGGGAATAATGCTCTTCCTGATGGGGCTTGGATGGCTCATGGGCAGATTTCACCGCCGCGATCCGATCCTCTAGCTGGCGAAGCCGGTCAGTATCTCGGCTCTCGACCATTTTGCCCCCTTCAGAAGTTGACGCGACACTAGGCTGCCCGAGGGGCGAGAGTCAACGCGGCAACACCTCTGGCACAGCCCTGAAATCAAAAAGAAATTTCCACATGCGACACCCTGCGCAGGGGATTTTGGCACCCCTTGTTTATTCAACCTTTTGGTTGAGTTTTGCCAAAAGTTGGCGCGGCAGACGCCCATCGATCAACAAAAGCCCCAGCATGATGCAGCCCATACCGACCAGATGCAGCGGCAAGATTTGCTCGCCCAGCACCAAAGCGCCCAAGCCCACCGCCGAAACCGGGGCCACGAATGTGACCGTTGATGCATTGGTCGGCCCGATCCGCGGCAGCATGCTGAACATCAGCGCAAAGGACAGCCCCGTGAGCACGATCCCGATAAACAGCGCCGCAGCCCAGCCTGCCGGACTGGTCAAATGCGGCACGCCCTCGACGCTGATCACCAAAGGGGCCAAAATCAAGCTCGCCGCGGTCATGGCCGCTGCGGTCATTAAGGTGCGGTCCAGCCCGGTGATCACCCGCACATAATTCATGGCCAGGGCATAGCTGAGCGGTGCCCCTAGCGCGATCAGCATGGCCCAAAGCTCGGAATCTTCCCCGGCGCTAAATTCCGGCAGCGCCAAGAGCACGATCCCTGCAAACCCGGCGATCACGCCGAAGCTGCGCAGCCAAGTGGCCCGCTCTCCGCCGGGCCAAAAATGCGAGACAATCACCACCATAATCGGCGTCATCGCATTGACGATCCCGGTGACACCGCTGGCCAGGCTGGTTTGCGCCAACGGGTACAGCGCCAGGGGAATGCCAAAATGCAGCAAGCCAAAGATGGTGAGAGGCAGGATTTGCGCCAGAGGAATCATCTGGCGCGGACCAAACAGCGCCACCACCGCCCAGCAGGCCAAAGCGCCAAAGCCCACCCGCACCAGCGAGATCGACAAGGGCCCGATCTCGCGCAGCAAGATCGCGTTTAGAAAAAACGCGCCGCCCCATCCCAGGCCAAGTATAATGATATACCCCCAGTCACGGAAACTTGGCTGAGACATCGCGGCGACCTTTCACTTACTGGTCGCGAACAGCCATAGTTGAGAATGTAAAGCAATCCGAAAGCTGCGCTTTTCATTCCCCGCGCGCTTGCCTAGCCTAAGGGGCATGGCCGATCCTCTCGACACTGTCTTTGCCGCTTTGGCCGACCCCACGCGGCGGGCGATCCTGCAAATGCTGCTAGAGGATGATATGGCCGTCACCGATGTGGCCGCGCCATTTGAGATGTCCTTGGCTGCAATCTCAAAACATCTGACGATTTTGACCCGGGCTGGCCTGATCAGCCAAGAAAAGCGCGGCCGGGTGAAATGGTGCAAATTAGAACCCGACGCCCTGCGCGATGCCTCGGTTTGGATGCAGGGCTTTGGCCAGTTTGAGCCCGTGCATCTTGAGGCTTTTGAACGCTTCCTTGCCCGCGAGTTTGACACCCCCACAGACCCACAAGGCGATTAGTCCGCCGGCTTTCAGCAAATCCTAACCCTCAGGGCGCAGATTATGGGCGCGCGAATGGGCGGGGAGCATCATGAAAACCGCGGCGGCAGTTTTGGCGATTATGGGCGGTGCAGGCGGGCTGAGCCTGATGGCGCCGGGCGCCACCGCGCCCTTGCATATCGCCACCGCCAGCCTGCAAGATCCCGATTTACCCGGCATCACCGATTGGATCGCGACCTATGCGGCCCCTGCCCCCATGGGCGCAGATCAAATCGCCGCCTGGGCCCGCAGTTTTGAGCGCCCCTATCCCGGTCAGCGGGTTTTGCTGATCTATGCGCCCGGCCAACCGGTGCCTGATCCCAGCCCCGCGCAAAGCTTTCACCATGCGCTCTGGATGGCCCAAAGCAGCCCAGCCCATTGGCGGGTGGATCTGTCCGCCCATGGGCGCGCCACAATCTCCAAATTCGATCACAGCAGCCAGGTTTGGCAAAAAGTATCCCCGAACCCTGGCTGATCCCTCCTCAAAGCCGGGCTACATATCTTCCCAGCTTTTGGCCTGCTCTTTAAGATGGCTGAGCAGGGATTGCACTTTGGCAGTGCGATGCAAATCCACATGGGTCACCAACCAAATCTGCGACACCCAATCCTCGCGCGGGGGCATCACCTGCACCAATTCTGGATGGGCCCGCGCCTCCCAACAGGGCAAAAACCCCAGCCCCGCCCCTTGCAGCAGCGCATATTTCACCGCCCGGGCATCGGTGGCGCGAAACACCACCTGATCGCGCGACACCGTGTCTGCCAACCAGCGATAAAACGGAGCGCGGCTTTTATTATCATCATAGCCGACGAAACTATGCCCCTGTAGATCGTCTTCCTGGGGCATGCCGCGGGCCGCCAAATAGGCTTGCGACGCATACATTCCCACATGTTGCCGGGTGAATTTTTGCACCACATTATCGGGCTGATCAGGGACCGAGCCTGCCCGGATCGCTACATGGGCCTCGCCATATTCCAGGCGAAACACCCGATCATCGGTCAGAAACCGCGCGATCACATTGGGATGGGCCATCTGAAATGAGGCAATCGCCGGGGCCAAAAGCGGCGCAAGGCTGGCCAAACTGGTGACCACCAATTCCCCGGCCACACTTTCCCCGCGCCCTTTCAAGCGGCTGACCAATTGGCTGAACTGATCATCCGTGGCCTGGGCCACTTGCAGCAAATCCTGCCCCGCCTCGGTGGCGGTATAGCCCCGCGCATGCCGCTGGAACAGTTTCGTGCCCAAACGCCCCTCAAGCGCATCAATATGGCGGATCACCGTCGCATGATGCACGCCCAGCACCTCTGCCGCACCAGATACCGTGCCCATACGCGCCACGTGATAGGCGGTGCGGATTTCGTCCCAAGCATCAATCGACAAGGATTTTCCCCTAAATGTGATGTGCGCCAACACACAGTACGCCCGAATTTTGCGCAGATTTTGTTTTTTCGCGCAATGCCTATCTCCCGTTCATCGAAACGAAACACAGATCATCGCCGATGCAGACGGCCCAGAACGGACCGCCATCGGCAGAACCAGGAGAAGACAACATGAACCGCAACATCACTTTCGCAGCCGCTGCCGCCATCGCCGCCCTGTCCGGTTTCGCCGCCCATGCCAATGCTGGGGCCGATCAACTGGCCGCCCGCGCCGGGGTCGAGGCCGGTGCCTATTCGGTAAATGAGCTGACCCGCATCGCCGCAGAACGCCATGAGAGCAACCGCGCCAACAGCAACCGTCTTAACTTTGAGCTGGGCCATGGTGGCGCCGAAGTGGGTCGCGCCGGGGCCGGCGGGGCGCTGAGCGCCGGGGAAATTCAGCTTGCCGCCCGTGCAGGGGTAGAGCCTGGGGTCTATTCGCTCAATGAACTGACCCGCCTGATCGCCGAATCCCATGAAAGCGGGCGCGGCAATGATAATCGCAGCAAACTGATCCTTGATGGCGGCAATGACACAGTGAGCCGCGCCAGCGATGCAAATGCCCTGAGCGATGGCGAGCGCCAGCTTGCGGCCCGGGCCGGCGTGGAACCGGGCGAGTATTCGGTTAACGCACTGACCCGCTTGATCGCCGAGGCCCAAGATTCCGGTCAAGGCTATGACGGGCGCAGCGCTTTGATCAAAAGCCGCGGCTTCTAAGGCCGGGATTTATCCCAGTCTCCCTCCCGCTGGGATCTCGCAAAGCCCCATGCTGAAACATGCATGGGGCTTTGGCATTTTTGGGAAGTTTGGCCAGCGTCAAAACCTGTCTGCGCCGCGGCGGCGCGGCGGCAAAGGGCTTGTTCTGCCCGGCAAAGCGTGTTCCGGTTTCGCGGGCCGATTGGTGCCCGCTGGGCGAGATCATCGCCCGTGCCATCTGCATCATGCGAGACGGCATAGATTAGAGAGTTTACTGAGAGGATTATTATGACTGGCCGATTTCTAAGACAGTACGCAGCGCTTGCGCTGATCGCGATGGGAAGCCTGTCTATCGGACATACAAGCGTGAACGCCGCCGAAGGCAAGGTCGGGGATCGTCGATATGTTCTAATCGATCCAAGCCAAGTGCAGGGGCCTGCCCCTTTGATCTTGGCGCTTCACGGGGGCTTTGGCAGCGCGAAATCCTTTCAACGCGCCCTGCCCTTGGAAAGCAGCGCCGCCCAAAAGGGGTTTCGCGCGGTCTATCTTGAAGGCAGCGGCGGCAAAGCCCGGTCTTGGAATGCCGGGGAGTGCTGCGGCCCAGCCCAGAAAAAGAACGTGAATGACCTGGCTTATATCGACAGCGTGATCAGCGATCTGCAAAAAAAAGGCCTGGTCAGCAGCGTGCATATGATCGGCCATTCCAACGGTGCGATGATGATTTATCGCTATATTTGCGAAGGCGGATATAAAGTCTCCTCCGCGGTGATCATTTCAGGCTCAAAAATGAACAAGGGCTGCCGCAAGGCCGCAGGCACACGCACCTTGATTCTACATGGCGCCAATGATCGCAATGTTCCGGTCAATGGCGGGCGCGGCAAAGGCGTGTCCGGCGTCAGCTTCAACTCGCTCGACAGATCCGCCAAAGACCTGCAAGCGGCCGGAGCAAATGTGAGTGTGATGCAATTGCCTGGCGCAGAACATGCCATGCGCGGCATCGACAAATCCATGCGCGCCAATAAAGGCCAAAGCGTGCCGCAATTCGCCGCCGCATTCCTGCTGGGAGGCTAAGCGGCACAATCGCAGCTAGGGGTATGTTTTAGAAAGCCTTTTCAAAGACTTCCAAACCCCAGCTGCAACGCGCAGCGC
>JAOXSB010000026.1 GCA_025800345.1 Mangrovicoccus sp.
ATTAGAAGTGAGTTTGGAGTTACCCTATGAAATCCTACATCAAGCCTCAGATTACGCAGCACGGTTCCGTGGAAAGCCTGACCCAAATGGGCAAAACGGGCATGTTCCTGGACGCATGTTTCTGCGCGGGCACCCCTGTCGTAGACATCACCCTGTCGTAAGCTCTGCAAAGCAGACTTATTTATAAGAAATACGTGACCCGACCTCAGCTCTGAGGCCGGGTCATTTTTTTCCCTGGGCCCCCAGTGTGTTTGGCCCTTTGCCATGAAAGAAGGCGTCATGAGCGATCCAATGCTTTGGCAGGCGCGTGCAGAAGTGCTCCGCTCGGATCTGGGGGAAGAAATTGCCCTGCTGGATCCTCTCAAAAATACCTATTTCACCTTGAATGCCACCGGGGCGGTGATTTGGAATGCGCTGCAAACCCCAGCCAGTTTGGAGCAAGTCTGCCGGGCGGTGGCAGATGAATATGATATCGATCCCGCGATCTGCGCAGAGGATGTGAAACAGGTTCTGGCCGATCTTCGCGCGATGGGGCTGCTTATGGATGCCCCGGCCCATGCGGGCGCAAGCTAACCCGGCCCGTCAAAATGGCAGCCTGCGCGGCGCATTGCGCGCTTTGGGGCTGCTGGGGGCGGCGTTTTTCTGGGTGATCCGGGTGCGATGGGGGCTGTGGTTTGGCTCGCTCACCGATTTGCAAACCCGCTATACGCAGCAGTTGCGCAGCGATACCCCAAGCATTGGCGCCAAACGCATCCCCCAAGCGGTGCGCTTGGCCGCCGCGTTCGTGCCCGGGGCCTCTTGCTTGACCCAAGCTTTGGCAGCGCAGATCCTATTTGCCCGGCGCGGCATCTCTTCGGTGCTGCACATCGGGGTGGAAAACGCCCAAGGGTTCAAAGCCCATGCCTGGCTGGAAATCGAAGATCAGCCGATTTTGGGCGGCACCGTGGAAAGCCTGGCCAAATATAGCCGCATCGCCGCCCATCCTTGCCCGCCCCTGATCGCTGGCCACTGATCTTTGGCCACGGATCGTTGGTGAGGCCTGAGCTAGCGCCCGGTTGCGGCCTGGGCCAGCATCCACAGCACCCGCTGAAACCGCAACCGAAACAGCGTTCCGATACCGCGCCGTTTCTCGCCCCAGCCATCAAGCTGCGGGGCTTTTAGAATTTTGGGAATATGGGCAAAGGCCGAGGCGGCCACCACCAGCGCCCGCATAGCCCAGCTGAGCCGCGCTTTGGGGCTGGTGCCGTGCAGATGAAACCCTTCATCGGTGGTGCGGCGCCATTTGCGCTGCAAAGCGGGCCAATCACTGCGGGTGGGATGGGCCACGCATAGATCATCGGCATAGGCCAGCCCATAGCCTTTGGCCGTGGCCCGGAAACACCAATCCATATCTTCCGAGAGGCCGACAATCAGATCGCCCACATCTTCAAACACCGCCCGGCTGGTCAGCAAATTGGCGGTGACCGAAAAGCCTTTGCGCTCCACATAATCGCGCTGATGAAAGGCAAAGACCGCTTCAAAGGCTTCCGCCCCGCTGCGCGGCGGCGGGGTTTCGTCAAATGTATCGATCCGCCCGCCGATCACATCCCCCCCTTGGCCGGCGGCGCGCCCGCCAGACAGGCGCAGCGCGCTGGCCAGCCAATCGGGGCCGGGCACGCAATCGCTGTCCAAAAAGGCCAGATCTGGGGCCGTGGTCTCGCGCACCCCGCAATTGCGCGCCGCCGCCGCCCCTTTGCGGGGCTCGGTGACAAAGCGAATGCTGGGATGGGCCGCTTTCAGCGGTGCCAGATCGCAAGGGCTGTTATTATCGGCCACCACCGCTTCCACCTGGGGATGGGCTCCCAATTGCGGTGCCAAAGCGGTCAGGCATTTTTGCAACCGCGCCAGGTCATTATAATGGGGGATGATGACCGCCAATCGGGGCTGATCGCTCATGGGTCCGATCCAGGCTTGGCCGCCTCAGGGCTTGGCCGCCGGGCAAAGCGGGTGCCGATGATCTGCGCTTCGGGGCTGGTGATGATCGCATTGGCGGGCACATCGCCGCGCACGATGGCCCCGGCCCCGATAATTGCGCCATCGCCGATCGTGGTGCCCGGCAAAATCACCGCGCCATAGCCGATCCACACATCATTGCCCACGGTGATGGAGCCCTCTTTCAGGGCTTGCTCGGTGACCGGGCTGCCATCATTGAACCGGTAATTTGTCGCCGTCATCATCACACTGGGGGCGAATAGCACATGATTGCCAATGGTGATCTTGCCTTGATCGGGCCCGGCCCAAAGGCTGCTATGGGCGCCGATATTCACCTTATCGCCGATGGTGATGTTATGGCCATTGGCGAAACTGGCCACGGGGCTGATGCCGCAGCCCGCACCGATGCTGGCCCGGCGCCGTTCCTGCGCATGGCTGTAATTGTAATAGTTGAGAACTTGCAGCCCATGGGCCAGAGCGCGGGGATCAAAGATCGAGATAATCAAGCGCAGAAAACGCTGGCCACGGCTTTTGCCCCGTTTTTGAACTTTGCTCTCACTCATGCGCCTACTTTCTTTCCCGAAATCCGCACGCTCCGCCGGATCGTGCCTTTTCCTAAGGAATTCTGACCCCTAGGCCAAGGCTCTTCTCCGCGGTGATGGCAAGGGGGCTGGGCCGCGGGCAAAACCGTCAAAACCCGTGCCAAGAATGGGGCAATTTAGGCTCTTGGAATGGGCGTTGATTGCGGGCAGGAACGAGGCTTGCAATGGAGTATGGTCTGAGGATCGGGCTAAAATTATGCCCCAGAGGCGAGATTCTGAATCGTGAATTGGCTCATTTTTCCAGAACAGATAAACATCTGGTCCATAAGATGCCTTTAGACCAGGCATACCCATATGTATGATCCCGCCAAATGTATAAAGTGACCTACTCTCAGTATGCAGTATAGACGCGAAATCGACGGGTTACGGGCTTTTGCTGTCCTCCCTGTCATCCTGTTCCACGCAGGATTTTCTCTGTTTTCAGGGGGCTATGTGGGCGTCGATGTGTTTTTCGTGATCTCGGGCTATCTGATCACTTCCATCATCTTGCGCGAGCTCGAACAGGGGCGGTTCTCGATCCTGCGATTCTATGAGCGCCGCATCCGGCGGATCCTGCCCGCGCTTTTTGCGATGATGGCGGTTTGCATCCCCGTGGCATGGGTCGTGCTCAGCCCCTATATGTTTCGGGATTTCTCCCAAAGCGTCGCGGCGGTCAGCGTGTATCTGTCCAATGTGCTGTTCTGGCTGGAAAGCGATTATTTCGACACCGCCGCCGAGCTCAAACCCTTGCTCCACACTTGGAGCCTGGCGGTGGAAGAACAGTATTACGTGATCGTGCCCATGCTGCTGATGGGGCTTTGGCACCTGGGGCGGGCCTCGCTTTTTGCCATGATCGTGCTGCTGGCTGTGGCCAGCCTGGCCCTCAGCCAATGGATGGTAGAGATTTACCCATCGGCCAATTTCTACCTGCTGCCCAGCCGGGCTTGGGAATTGCTGGCCGGCTCCATCTGCGCCTTTTTGCTGGCCGGGGGCAAACGCTATGGGGTCAGTGCTTTGGCCTGGCTCGGGCTGGGGATGATCCTTTTTGCGGTCTTCGTCTTTGATGCGCACACGCCCTTTCCCTCGCTTTATGCGCTGCTGCCTGTGGCGGGCACGGCGCTGGTGATTTTATTCACCGCCCCGCAAGCCAGCACGGCGCGGTTTTTATCCTGGCCGCCTTTCGTTTGGGTCGGGCTGATCAGCTATAGCGCTTATCTGTGGCATCAGCCGATTTTTGCCTTCACCCGGCTGCATCTGGTGTTTGAACCCTCCCCTTGGTTGATGGGGGCGCTGTGCCTGGTCTCGCTCGGGGCCGCTTGGATCAGTTGGCGCTTCATCGAACGCCCGTTCCGCAGCGCCGCCCCAGGGCCATCAGAGCCAGGCCAAGCCAAACCTTGGCTGGCCTCGCGGCAAAAACTGTTTTCCGCCACCGCCGGGCTGAGCGCGCTGTTCCTCATCTTTGGGCTCGCCCCGGTCACCACCCATTGGCAGCATCAAAGCTGGCGCGCCCTGCGCAGCGCGGAGACTTTGCAAACCCATGAATTGATCCGCCGCACCGATCACCGGTCGCATCAAGCCTGGCATGATGAGGAAACCCGCACAGAGGGCTGCGTGTTCCGGGTCTCTTTGGGCCGCGATGTGATCGATTATGATCTGCCCTTAGACACGCAAACACGGCTGCAAAGCTGCGCGGCGCAATATGGCGAAGGGCTGGCGATTTTGGGCGATAGCCATGCGCGCGATTTATTTGGCGCGGTCAGCTCGGCTTCAGACGCGCCCTTTATCATCGGCTTCACCGAGCTTGATTGCTCGATCCATGATCCGTTGCGGCGCTGCCAATATGATCAGTTCAAACAGTATCTGGCCAGCCATCCCGATATGTTCAGCACCGTGCTGGTGGGCCAGGCCGGGTTCTATTTGCTGCAAGAGGCCATTGGCCATGAATCCCCGCGCAACCTGTTTCGCAGCCTGCCTTTGACCTATGAAGTGCCCGATTACGGCCCGAATATCGCTGGGGTTGAGCGGGTGGAGGAATATCTTGAAAGCCTGACCCCTTATGCGGAGATTATCTGGATTGGCCCGCGGCCCGAGCCCCATATCCCCCATGAATTCATGATGCGCGAAGGCTGCGAGAGCCATTTCACCCTGCGGGAGAACCAATTTGGCCCCTATCGGGAAATGGAACGGGAAATCGCCACTCGCCTGGCCGATAGCCCGGTCAGCTTTATCAGCCAGATCGATGCCCTTGCCTTTGATATCCACGATGATTTCATGACCTGCGAGGCCCTATATTGGACCGATGGGGATCATCTGAGCCAAGAAGGCCAAGCCCGTTTTGGACCGCGCTTGATGCAAGCGCTTGAAGCGCTGCCGCAATTTCCCGCCACGGGCCAAAGCGAGGTGAATTAGCGCGCCGCTCAAAGGGCGCGCTGGATGGGCTTTGGCGCGGTTTAGGCTTTTTCCACCCGCTGATAGGCAGAGATCAGGCTTTCCACCTGATAATCCCAGCTCAATTCCGTCACCACCCGTTCCCGGCCAATCCGGCCCATTTCCGCGGATTTTGCCGGATCATCGAGCAGTTCTAAGATTTTATCTGCGAAATCCGTGGTGTCATTGGAGCGCGCATAAAGCGAGGCCTCTTGCGCGCTATAGCGCCCTTCGGTCACGTCAAACTGCACGATCGGCTTGGAAAAGGCCATGTATTCCAAGATCTTATTCATCGTGGATTTGTCATTCATCGGGTTCACGCGATCAGGGTTCACGCAAACATCGGCCGAGCTGAGCACCGAGAACAGATCCGCATCCGGGGCGCGGCCGGTAAAGGTCACATGATCTTGCAGCCCCAGATCCTTGGCCATGGCTTTGAGCCCGTCCAAAGCCGGCCCGCCGCCCACCAGCACAAATTGCACATCCCGGCCCCGGTCATGGACAATCTTGTGGGCGGCTTCGAGCAGCAGATCAATGCCTTCTTGATCGCCCATCACCCCCACATAACCGACCATGGCCGCGCGGCCCTTGGCCCATTTCGGATCTGGCGCAGAGACATGCAGCCGGTTGAGATCAGGACCCGAGCGCACCACGAACACATCCTCAGAGGCTTTGCCGCCCCGGGTTATGGCAATCTCGCGATAGCTTTGATTGGTGGAAATCACCGTCTGAGCGCTGCGGAAATTGAGCTTTTCAAACAGCACCATCAGCTTCCAGAAGAAATCCCGGCGGTTGAATTT
>JAOXSB010000031.1 GCA_025800345.1 Mangrovicoccus sp.
TACTGGCGATGTGCTCGACCCCGAGCGCGCCAAATATGACCTGAAATATTATGTGGATATGGGCAAAGAGCTGCGCGCGGCTGGGGCGCATATTCTGGGCCTGAAAGATATGGCCGGGCTGCTCAAACCCGCCTCTGCCACGGTGCTGGTCAAAGCGTTGAAAGAAGAGGTCGGCCTGCCGCTACATTTCCACACCCATGACACATCGGGGATTTCCGGGGCCACGGTTCTGGCGGCGGCGGCGGCCGGGGCCGATGCGGTGGATGCGGCGATGGATGCGTTTTCGGGCGCTACCTCGCAGCCCTGCATGGGCTCGATTGTGGAAGCCCTGCGGCAAACCCCGCGCGATACCGGGATCGATATTGAGGCCGTGCGCACCGCTTCGGCCTATTGGGAAGAGGTTCGCGCCCAATATGTCGCGTTCGAAGCCGGGCTTCAGGCCCCGGCCTCTGAGGTGTATCTGCATGAGATGCCTGGCGGGCAATTCACCAATCTCAAAGCCCAGGCGCGCAGCATCGGGCTCGAAGATCGCTGGGAAGAGGTGGCCCAGACCTATGCGGATGTGAACCAGATGTTTGGCGATATCGTCAAAGTCACCCCCTCGTCAAAAGTGGTGGGGGATATGGCGCTGATGATGGTGAGCCAGGGGCTCAGCCGCGCCGAGGTGGAAGACCCCAAAGTGGATCTGGCCTTCCCCGAAAGCGTGATGGAGATGATGCGCGGCAATCTGGGCCAACCGCCCGGGGGCTTTCCCGCGGGCATTCAGGCCAAAGTGCTCAAAGGTGAAAAGCCAATCACCACCCGGCCCGGCGCCGCAGCAGCGCCTGTGGATCTCGAAGCCCATCGCGCCACGCTTGAAGCTGAGCTCGATCAAAAGATCGATGACGAGGATCTTAATGGCGCGCTGATGTATCCCAAAGTCTTTGCCGATTATGTGGCGCGGCACAAAACCTATGGGCCCGTGCGCACCCTGCCCACCAAGACATTTTTCTATGGGATGGAACCCGGCGAGCAAATCTCGGCGGAAATTGATCCGGGCAAAACCTTGGAAATTCGCCTTCAGGCGGTGGGGGCCACCCAAGAAGACGGTGATGTGCGGGTGTTTTTCGAGCTGAACGGCCAGCCGCGAGTGATCCGCGTGCCCAATCGCGCGGTCAAAGCCAGCGTGGCCGCCCGCCCCAAGGCCGAGCCGGGCAATCCTGCCCATATCGGCGCGCCCATGCCCGGCGTGGTTTCAAGCGTTTCCGTGCAACCGGGGCAGAAAGTGGCCGAAGGCGATCTGATCTTGGTGATCGAAGCCATGAAAATGGAAACCGGGATCTATGCGGAACGCGCGGGCACGATCTCGGCGGTGCATGTGCAGCCCACAGCGCAGATCGACGCCAAAGATCTGTTGGTTGAGCTGTCAGTGGACTGAGCCAAAACCACAGCCAGGGGCGGTTTTGCGCCGCCCCCTCTGGCCTTAGGCCGCGGGGCTCGCTAGATGCTCCGCCAGGAGGCCCAAATGAGCATCACCCCGCAACCCCAGCCTGGCATTCTTGATATCGCCCTTTACGAAAGCGGCGTCGCGACCCTGTCGGGTCATGAGAATGTGGTGAAACTCTCCTCAAATGAGAACCCGTTCGGCCCGCCCCCCGCCGCGGTGGAGGCCGCAAAGGCCGCCGCCGGGCAGATGCATCGCTACCCATCCTCCGATCATGCCAGCCTGCGCAGCGCGCTTGGCGCGGCCCATGGGCTGGAACCAGATCAGATCATTTGCGGCGCAGGCTCCGATGAGGTGATCGCTTGGCTCTGCCAAGCCTATGCCGGGCCGGGCGATGAGGTGCTTTATACCGAGCATGGGTTTTCCATGTATCGGATCTCGGCCCTAGGGGCTGGGGCAACCCCTGTGACCGCGCCGGAACGGGAGCGGGTCACCGATGTGGACGCGCTGCTGGCCGCCTGCACCGAGCGCACCAGGCTGGTGTTTCTGGCCAATCCCAACAACCCCACGGGCACGATGATCGGCATGGGAGAGCTTACGCGCCTGGCCGATGGCATTCCCGATCACGCGATCTTGGTGATCGACGGGGCCTATGCGGAATTTGTGCCGGGCTATGATGGCGGAGCCAGCCTTGCGGCCAACCGCCCCAACGTGGTCATGACCCGGACCTTTTCCAAGCTTTACGGTCTGGGCGGCATGCGCATCGGCTGGGGCTATGGGCCCAAAGCGGTGATCGATGTGCTCAACCGTTTGCGCGGCCCTTTCAATGTCTCGGGCCCAGCCCTGGCGGCGGCCGAAGCCGCCATCACGGATGCGGAATTTCGCGACCATTCCCTGGCCGAGAATGCACGTTTGCGGGTCTGGCTGGCCGAAGCTTTGGCCGCCCAAGGCGTGCCATCGGATGTGAGCCATGCCAATTTCATTCTGGCCCGGTTTCGCGATGAGGCCGAGGCAAAAGCCTGCGATGCGCATCTGAAATCCTGCGGGCTGATCGTGCGCGGCGTGGCGAGCTATGGCCTGCCCCATTGCCTGCGCATCACCATTGGCGATGAAAACGCTTGCCGCCGGGTGGCAGAGGCTGTGGCCGAATTTAAGGGGCAAACCCCATGAGCCAGATTTACAACCGCGTCGCTTTGATCGGGCTGGGGCTGATCGCCGGATCCATGGCCCATGCCATGCGCCGCGCCGATCTGGCAGGCGAGATTGTGGGCACCGCCCGTTCGGAGGAGAGCCGCGAGATCGCCCGGCGCATCGGGCTGTGTGATCGCGTGACCGACACCGCCGCCAAGGCCGTGCAGGGCGCGGATCTGGTGGTGCTGTGCGTGCCTGTGGGCGCCATGGGCGCGGTTGCCCGCGAGATTGCCCCGCATCTGGCCCCTGGTGCCACCATCACCGATGTGGGCTCGGTCAAACGCGCCGTGGTCGAGGCTGTGGCCCCGCACCTGCCCGATCATGTGGAATTCATCCCCGGCCACCCCCTGGCCGGGACAGAGCATTCCGGGCCAGAATCAGGCTTTGCAGAGCTTTTCGACAATCGGTTCTGCTTGCTGATGCCCGGTGAGGATACCAGCCCCGAGGCCGTGGCCAAGCTGCGCGGGCTTTGGGAAGGTCTCGGCGCCAATGTCGAGGAAATGGATGTGGACCACCATGATCTGGTGCTCGCCGTCACATCCCATGTGCCGCATTTGATCGCTTACACCATGGTGGGCGTGGCCGATGATCTGCGCCGGGTCACCGATAGCGAAGTGATCAAGTATTCTGCGGCGGGTTTTCGCGATTTCACCCGGATCGCGGCCTCTGACCCGACCATGTGGCGCGATGTGTTCCTCAACAACAAGGAAGCCACGCTGGAAATTCTAGGGCGCTTCACCGAAGAGCTGTTCGCCCTTCAGCGGGCCATTCGCACCGGCCATGGGGAAGAGCTGTTTGATTACTTCACCCGCACGCGGGCCATTCGGCGCGGCATTATCGAAGCGGGCCAAGACACCGATGCCCCTGATTTCGGGCGCGGAAAAGATCACGGCAAAGCCGCATCATGATCCGC
>JAOXSB010000039.1 GCA_025800345.1 Mangrovicoccus sp.
CTTGCCATGGCGCGAATTGATGCCGGTTTTGCCGCCCACAGAGCTGTCCACCTGGGCCAGCAAACTGGT
Source organism: Mangrovicoccus sp. (assembly GCA_025800345.1). Lineage (GTDB taxonomy): Bacteria > Pseudomonadota > Alphaproteobacteria > Rhodobacterales > Rhodobacteraceae > JANSYP01. The sequence goes on from JAOXSB010000039.1 coordinate 70, forward strand.
GGGGATTTGCACGAAACGCACGCCTCGGCGCAGGATCGAGGAAGCAAAGCCCACCAGATCCCCAATCACACCGCCGCCCAATGCGATCACCACATCGCGCCGCTCGATCTTTTCATCCAAAAGCCATTCGACACTACGGTTCAGATGCTCCCAATTCTTTGTCGCTTCCCCTGCGGGCAAGGTCAAAGAGCTTGAAGCAATTCCCGCAGCATCAAGGTTTTGGGTCAAATTCTTTAAGTGATGCGCCCCGACAGTGTCATCGGTGATAATGGCCACGCGCGGGCGGGCCAAAAGCGGAAGGATCTGATCTGCGGCCTGAGCGATCAGACCGGGGCCGATCACCACTTCATAGCTGCGCGCCCCAAGCTCTACGGGAACAATCTGATTATCGGGCATCGCTTTTCGCCTTGGGTTGCTGTACGGAAAGAATATCGGGATGGCGCGCCAGGCTGGTCACAACCTGTTTGGCCATATCATCCACGGTGTAATTGGAAAAAGACCGCACGCGCAGCGGCGCCATCGCATAGATCGGCTCGCGTTTGTCATGCAGCGCTTTGAGCGTGCCATATGGGTCTTCGGTCTGAAGTAAAGGCCGGGTGGATTTATAGCGCACCCGCGCCCAAAGCAGGTTGAGCTCCGCTTGAAGCCACAGCGCCACCCCGCCTTTTTGCGCGATCACACGGCGGTTGCGCGCAAACATATAGGCCCCGCCCCCGGTGGACAGGATATGCGGCGGATCTTCGAGCAAGCGCGAAAGCACCTGGGTTTCTTTCTCGCGGAAATACTCTTCCCCATAGCGGGCGAAGAGCTCGGCAATGGTCAGGTTCGAAGCCGCCTCGATCTCGCCATCCAGATCTAGAAAGGGCACGCCCAATTTGCGCGCCACCACAGTGCCCACCGCGGTTTTGCCCGCGCCCATCATTCCCACCAGAACGACCGTCTTGTGTAAATCAAAGGGCAAAACGGGCTCCTAAAGCGGTTGCGGGGCAAGATCAAACTGGCGCTAGACGCCCCTAAGTTATAGGTGCAGCCTAGGAAAAGGGCTATTCTCTATGCCGAGCAGTAAAGTCAACCGGGGCACCATCATGGGACGCATTTTTCGAGCCATTCTTTATCTTATCGTGCTGGGCGGGCTGGGTTTGACCGGATTTGCCTATTTGGGCGATTTGACACCAGAACAAGAAGAGATGCGGGTTCCGGTGACCCTGAATGCGAAATAGCAGCGCGCTTGGCGCGATTTTCAGCCTTATGGCGCTGGCGGCCAGTGCCGCCCCCCAAGAAGAGACCCCGCCGCTTTCGGCGATCCCTTGGCTGTCGGATGTGGTCAACCAGCCCGAAAGCACCGATCCCACCGCGCCGCCGCCAACACCGCTGGTACCGCCTGAGTCGATCCAAGTGCGGCCCTTGCCAGGCCCTGATCCCAACGGCGCAGGTTTGAGGGCTCCGGGGCCTGTGGCGCTTTGGGCCAGCAGCGAGGACACATCGGTGAGCGCAGCTTTGCGCGGCATGGAGCGTCAAAGCCTGCCCGCGGCCCAAGATCTTTTTACCGCCTTGCTGGTGGCCGAAGCGATCCCGCCGAAAACCCCAGCCAATGGGAAAAGCAGTTTTCTGCTCTCGCGCATTGATGCATTGCTGCTCATGGGGGCGCTGGACCCAGCCCTTGCATTGATCGAACGCGCCGGGCCAGAGCAGCCATTTTTGTTTCAGCGCTGGTTCGATGTGGCCTTGCTCACCGGCTATGAAAAACGTGCTTGCGCCACCATGGCCGCCACCCCATCGCTTGCCCCCACCGCCGCAGCGCGGGTGTTTTGCCTCGCCCGCGAAGGACGCTGGGAAACCGCTGTTGTCACTTTGGAAGCCACCGCCGCTTTGGGCAATTTGAGCGAGGAAGACGCTTACCGCATGGCGCGCTTCTTGGACCCGGAATTATTCGAGGGTGATCCGCCCATGACCCGGCCCGAGCCGGTCACGCCGCTGTTGTTCCGGGTGCATGAGGCCCTGGGCGAGCCCATCGCCACCCGAGATCTGCCTTATGCTTTCGCCCATTCCGATTTGCGCCAAATCGTCGGCTGGAAGGCCCAGATTGAAGCCGCTGAACGGCTGGCCCGCATCGGATCAGTGCCGGGCAATACCCTGCTGGGGATCTATTCCGCCCGGCCCGCGGCGGCCTCGGGCGGGGTTTGGGATCGCGTGGAGCATATGCAAGCGCTGGATATCGCCTTGAATACCGGCCGGCCCTCAGCGGTGACCGAGGCGCTTTTGCCCGCGCATCAAGCCATGAGCGAGGCGGGGTTAGAAATGGTGATGGCCGAAATGATCGCCCCGCGCTTGGCCCGGCTTGCCCTAAACGGCGAGGCCGCGCGGGTGGCTTTGCGTCTGGAATTGCTGTCCAATTCCGATCTGGCCTTTGAGCCCAAAACCCTGCCCGATGACCTGCCGCCAAAGCTCGCCTTTGCCAGCGCTTTGGCGGTTGGGGCAGAGGCCAAGGCCAGACCACCTGGCCCGCGCAGCGCAGCGTTGCGCCGGGCTTTCACCAATGACGGGGCGCTGGAGCCGCGTGATTCGGCACTTTTTGAGGAAAACCGCATCGGTGAGGCACTGCTTCGCGCCTTGAGCCTGCTGGCCCCAGGCGCAGAGGCCTCGCCCCGAGATATCAGCCGGGCTTTGGCGATTTTGCGCCGCGCTGATCGCGAGAAAACTGCCCGCCACGCTGCCCTGCAATATCTGCTCAGCGGTGGCGGGCCATGAGCCAAGAGCTGATCTCGCGCTTTATTGAGGCCCATGCGGCAGAGCTTGACGCAGCGCAGAACACGCAATTGGCCTATGGGCGCGATCTGCTAGATTTTCTCGACTGGCTCGGCCCCCAGAATATCGCGTTACTGGCTGCGCAGCGCACCGATATTGAAGCCTATTTGATCCATTGCGATGCCCAGGGCCTGGCCCGGGCCACACGGGCGCGGCGGCTGGCCTCGATCCGGCAATTTTACCGCTTTGCCTATGAAGAAGGGCTGCGCGCGGAAAACCCGGCCATTCAAATCCGCGGGCCGGGACGCGGCAAAGCCCTGCCCAAAACCCTCAGCCTGGCGCAGGTGGATGGTTTGTTGAGCGCCGCGCAAACCCATGGGCGCAGCCCGCTAGAGCGCGCCCGCACCACCGCGTTGATGGAATTGCTTTATGCCACGGGCATGCGGGTGAGCGAATTGGTCTCGCTGCCGGTGATGGCCGCGCGGGGCGATCCGTCCATGTTATTGGTGCGCGGCAAGGGCGGCAAAGAACGCATGGTGCCGCTGTCAGACCCCGCCCGCGCGGCCCTGGCCGATTGGCTGACCCATCGCGATGGGGCCGAGGCCAAAGCCAAGGCCGACAAAGGCCAGCCCGCCTCGCCTTATCTGTTTCCGGGGCGCGGCAAGGCGGGCCATGTGACCCGGCAGAGCTTTTTCATCACGCTCAAAGCCTTGGCTCTGGATGCGCAGATTGATCCGACGCTGGTGACGCCCCATGTGTTGCGCCATGCATTTGCCACCCATTTGCTGGAAAATGGCGCGGATCTACGGGTGATCCAAATGCTTCTGGGCCATGCGGATCTGTCCACCACCGAGATTTACACCCATGTGCTGGAAACCCGGCTGAAAGATCTGGTGCTGAACAAACACCCGCTGGCCGACCCGCCCTAATCAGCTGGCCGACCCGCCCTAATCAGATGTCCTGACCTTGCAATTTGCGCAAGCGTTGGATCAGGCTTGAGGTGTCCCAACGCCCGCCGCCCATGGCCTGCACATCCCCGTAAAACTGATCCACCAGGGCCGTAACCGGCAGGCTCACCCCCATGGCTTTGGCCTGATCCATGGCGATGCCCAGATCTTTACGCATCCAATCCACCGCAAAACCGTGATTGAATTCGCCATCCACCATGGTGTCTGCGCGATTGGCCAATTGCCACGACCCACCCGCGCCTTGGCTGACCAGCTCGGCGACTTTCTTGGCATCCAGCCCCGCTTCGCTTGCGAAGAGCAGCGCTTCGGAAATGCCCTGCACCAAGCCTGCGATACAGATCTGATTGACCATCTTGGTCAATTGCCCGGCGCCAACCGGGCCGAAATGGGTGATGGCTTTGGCATAGGCCTGCATCACCGGCTCGGCCTTAGCGAAATCCGCATCAGCCCCACCGCACATGATCGCCAATTGGCCATTCTCGGCCCCGGCCTGACCGCCGCTCACCGGCGCATCCACATAGCCAACCTCTTGCGCCGCTGCGATTTGCGCCAGCTCCCGGCTGACCGTCGCCGAAACCGTGGTGTGATCGACAAAAACCGCGCCCGCGCCCATCCCCGCAAGCGCGCCATCCTCGCCCAGCACCACCGCACGTAAATCATCATCATTGCCCACGCATGCCATGACAAGATCCGCCCCGGTCGCGGCGGCGCGCGGGGTGGCGGCAAAAGCTGCCCCGCCATGCTCGGCGGCCCAAGCTTCGGCCTTGCCCATGCTGCGGTTATAGACGGTCACCTCATGGCCAGCGCGCTGCAAATGCCCGGCCATAGGATAGCCCATGACCCCTAATCCCAAAAATGCCAGCTTTGCCATGACCCATCCCTTTCCTATGCTTGAGCGATCCCTAGCGCTTGGCGGGGCGATGCACCATGACAATTGCACCGCGCAACCGCTTGCCGCGCCTTGGCCTGCGTCGTAACAGGCCCCATGCCTCGCTATGCTTTGAAAATCGAATATCACGGCGCGCCCTTTGCCGGATGGCAGCGCCAGAAAGACCAGCCCTCGGTGCAACAAGCCGTGGAAGAGGCCTTGCGCAAGCTTGAGCCCGCAACGCCGAATATCGCGGCGGCTGGGCGCACCGATGCGGGGGTGCATGCGCTGGCACAGGTGGCCCATTGCGATCTGCAAAAGGCGTGGGATCCGTTTCGTCTGTCTGAGGCGCTGAACTATCATCTCAAACCCGCCCCGGTGGCGATTGTGAATGCGGCCCGGGTGGATGACGCGTGGCATGCACGGTTTTCCGCCCGCGAGCGGCGCTATCTGTTTCGCCTGATCTCACGCCGCGCGCCCCTGACCCATGATGCGGGGCTGGCCTGGCAAGTGGCCCATCCCCTTGACCTGGAGGCCATGCGCCAAGGCGCTGCCCATTTGATCGGGCATCATGATTTCACCACCTTCCGCTCATCGATCTGTCAGGCGGAAAGCCCGGTCAAAACGCTAGATGCGCTCGAGATTGAAGCCCATCCGCTCAGCAGCGGCGTGGAATATCGTTTTCACGTGCGCGCGCGTAGTTTCCTACATAACCAAGTGCGCAGTTTCGTGGGCACCTTGGAACGTGTCGGCGCGGGCGGTTGGGCACCCGAACGGGTGGGCGCGGCTTTGGCGGCGCAATCCCGCGCCGCTTGCGGCCCAGTTTG
>JAOXSB010000152.1 GCA_025800345.1 Mangrovicoccus sp.
CAGACGCTCTTCCGATCTCCATTACCGATAACGGTATATTAAGGATCATTCTGGAACAATAGAGAAGATAAAAGTCATCTTAACATTATGATTGTATTGTGTTTTAGGATTTCTCCGGAACATTCCGGTAATTCTTGGAAACAGATTGTGGTGCCGTGTGGGGGCACCACTTAAAACGCTTAGTTTTCAACGCCATAGGCACTACGGTGTCAGACGATGCGACGCGTCAGGCCGTCGTAGATGATATAGATATCGTCCTGCTCAGCTCTCAGGGCCTCATCGGGCGTTTTCATCTTGCGCCCAAGGATGCGCTTGTGGCGGGTCTCCGTCGATATCTGCAACAACTTCCGCGCAAGTTGGAACGGATCACCGCCGCTCATAACGCCTGAGATCAGGGCGTCTCTTTTCATTCTGGCGCGGCTTTGCGTCAGTTGGTCATCCACCCTGAGCGTCTGGGTTCCCAGCACATCCGATATTCGAGCTGCGCGTCGCGATTCATGGTTTGGCCGGAACCCCATCATCGACCTTACGGAGCGAGATCGGTATCGCTTTCGTGTCACCAGCGCACTTTTTAAAGGATTGGAGGCTGCTGGAGGAAAAGCCAGCGAAGGTCGCATCATGGTGATCTGACCTTGAAGTGTTCTGGTCAGAAGATTGAAATGACTGTTATCGAGAAGATACGGCAGCAGCTTGGCAAGCCAAGTAAGGAAGATCAGCAGTGGACGGCGTACCCGGATTGTCGGACAAATTGTCTGGAACAAACCATACGTATCCTGCACCAACTACGCCCGCTATCATCACGAGACGGCTTACATTCTGGCAAAAGGTAGTCCCGCGAAACCCCTTCGTCCGATCTCAGATGTTCAGGAGTGGGTGTAGCCGAGCACTCTCAAAAGTTCCGTTCGGATTGCCAGCACGGCAGCACAGGTTGCCATCGGTTCGCGCTGTTGATGCAAGCAGCGATTCATTAGTGCAGGCTTATGAAGCCAAGATTGAAAAGCTCGAAAAGCGAAAGCTCAAAGGCATGATTGATCGGAATATGCGCAATCCGCTGAACTACTCGCGGGCGGAGTGGCAGCATACGAGAAGCGCATTGAGAAGCTCGAACGTGAGAAGCTGCGTATGCAGGATCACTACAAAAACCCCGCTCAGAAGCCAGGACACCTGAATGACTTTATCGAACCAGCTCTTAAAATGCTGGCAAACCCTTGGAATCTTTACCAAAAGGGTTCGCTAAATACGCGTCAGATGGTGCTGCGAATGGTGTTCTCTGAGCCGCCTCGCTATAGCCGCGAAAATGGTTATCGAACCGCGAAAACCACTATGCCTTTCAAGGTTTTAGCGGATTTTTCATCCCGAAAGTACGAGATGGTGGGCGACCCTGGAATCGAACCAGGCGTGCGTCTCCGCGAGGGAGTTACAGTCCCCTGCCACACCTTGCGGCCTGTCGCCCACTGTCAGGCGTTGACCTGACGTGGAGGCGTGATTACTAGCGCACCAAAGGAGCGTCAACAGGAAAATACCGCTTTGACGCAGGAAATCGAACGCCCGGCCCGGAGGCCAATAAAATGAAAAAACCCAAGTGGGTCGTGGAAAAGGAACAGGCACGCAAAACAGCGGCTGCGGAAACGGTTTGGCTGTTTGGTCTGCACGCTGTGCGCGATGCGTTGATGAACCCGGAACGGCAGAAATTGCGCCTGATTGTGACCCGAAATGCCCGCGACAAGCTGGCAGAAGCCATTGCTTTTGCAGGGATCGAGGGCGAAATGGTCGACCCGCGCAAGTTCAACGCTCCGATTGATCTGGGATCGGTCCATCAGGGTGCCGCCCTTGAGGTCAAGCCGCTGGAATGGGGCGGGTTGGTCGAAAACTGTATCGGGCGTGAACACCCGCGAGTGATTTTGCTGGACCGGGTGACGGACCCGCACAATGTCGGGGCGATTCTGCGCTCGGCCGAGGTACTGGGCGCCAGCGCTGTCATTGGGACTCGGCACCATTCCGCGCCCGAGACCGGGGCGCTGGCCAAAACCGCAAGTGGCGCTTTGGAGCGTCAGCCCTATTTGCGGGTCCGCAATCTGGCCGACGCGATTGTCGAGTTGCAGGGCATGGGCTTTCTGGTGCTGGGCCTCGATGGTGAAGCCGAGGATACGATCGAGGCTGCCATAGGGGGGCAACGTGATCGTCCGGTGGCGCTGGTGCTGGGTGCAGAAGGCCCCGGATTGCGGCAAAAGACCAAGGAAACCGTGGACAAACTGGTGAAAATTGACGCAGCCGGTGGTTTCGGATCTTTGAACGTCTCAAATGCGGCGGCGATTGCCCTATATGCCTCTCGGTACACAGGATAGGAGCGCGTCATTTCCGGCCCATCGAAAATCGTCACCTGCTGTTATTGCGGGACCCGAGCGGCGCTTGTCCTGAAAGGCAAGCAGCGGCATGAGTTGAGCTGTTCCAGTTGCGGCGCGCCGTTGCATGATCTCAAGATGTTGCCCAAGCGCAAAGTGATCGAAAGCGCACCCAGGAAACATGCGGCCCCGCCGAAGTCGAAACGCAAGAAAAAGAAGAAAACACTGTTTTCGCGCGTGATGGACGAGGCTTGGGATGTGATCGAGGATATCTTCGACTGATCCTCGCGCCATAGGCCGATCACAACCGCGTCATCCGGGGTGTCCCGCAGCGCAAAAAGTTGCAAATTGAGATACTGAGTTCTTGAGTCCGTTGTATCTATGTCGACCCGCCGCCCTCTTCTTGGTGCGCTAAGCGCCATTTTTGTTGCTTTTGCCGCCTTTGCGCAGCCTGTTCCCGTGTATTTCGCGCCCGAGGGGGCAGCGATGGCGGGATACGATCCAGTGTCCTATTTTCAGGGCGACACACCTGTGCAGGGCCGCCCCGAGATTTCGGTGACGTGGAAGGGGGCGGAATGGCATTTCGCATCTCATGAAAACCGCGCGTTGTTTGAGGCGAATCCGCGCGCCTTTGCCCCTCAGTTCGGGGGGTATTGTTCCTATGCGATGGCACAGGGCATCCTCAAGGGAACCGATCCGGGGGCCTGGCAGGTTGTGGATGGGCGCCTCTACTTGACGTTTTCGCCTGAGATTGAGCGAAAATGGCGTGAAGATCAGGTGGAATACATCCATCAGGCCGAAGGAAACTGGCCTGAGATTCTGTACCGGGAATAGGCAACTCTCCGCCGTTTGTGAAAAGTCATCACAAAAATGAGCGTACCCTCTTTTTTTTAACCAGAACATGCTTAAATGTCACAGTGACCGCGGAACGGAACTGCCGCGGGTCATTTCACTGTCCCTCGTTCCAACAACTGGCGCCCAAGGTTTCTTGGGCGCTTTTTTCTTTTCCGGCCCTCGCATAAGGTGTCGATATGACTGACTATTCTGATGAATTCCTGAGATCCGTTCTAAAGCGCACCAAGACCGTTGCGGTGGTCGGAGTGTCCATGAACGAGGTGCGGCCCAGTTTTTACGTGACCCGCTATCTGTCGTTGAAGGGCTATACCGTCATCCCGATCAATCCAGGCCATGCGGGAAAGCAGCTGTTCGGCCAGACCGTGCGCGCCAGTCTGAAAGATATCACGGAAGACGTTGATATGGTGGATATCTTCCGCCGCTCTGAGGCTGTGCCTCCGATCGTGGATGAGGCGCTGGAGGCATTCCCCTCCCTGCGCACCATCTGGATGCAGATCGGTGTTGAACATGCCCAAGCCGCCGCCAAGGCTGAGGCGCGCGGCGTGGATGTGGTGATGAATCGCTGCCCCAAGATCGAATATCAGCGCCTGTTCGGAGAACTGCGCATGGGCGGCTTCAGCACCGGCATCATTTCTTCCAAGCTATAAGCGTCACTGCACCTGATAGGGCTTGAGGCGGGCCACCTGCTCTTGCCTGCGTTTTTCCAGAACAACTTCGCGCGGGACCCAGTCATATCTTGTGTCTTCCGGCAGCGGCGACCAGAAAAGAACCCCGCCATAGCGCCACGGGTCCAGCACGACACCGTCATAGAGCGACTCGCCGCGCGCGCTGATGATCGCTGTGCTGTGATCAATTCGCAGCGGATTGTCGGCATTGGCGATGGCGCGATGCATCTCAAGCGTTTGGAAGTTTTCTTGCTTCAACCGCCGCTCGATGTCTTCGGCCCAGTGCCAGCATAAGCCACGCGGGCGCAGGCCGTTGTTGACCTTGGCATTGTGGATCAACGGAGGATCGGTGATCTCATAGTCCTGCACCAGCTGCGCAGTGTAAGAATACGCAATGCGGGCGGCCCGGTTGGCCTCAGCCGGGTCGATATCGGGGCCGAGGCTTTGAATTTCCGCGGCAAGCCTCTGCACCTCATCTCCGGTAGACGGTGGCGGGGCCGCACAGGCGCCCAAAGTCACGAGGGCCAGAACGCAGGCCAAAGCTCTGATCATTGTGATGTCCCTCGACCGCTAGACCGTGAAACACGATCATAGAACTGCTTCGGCGCGGACGGAAGGCTGCACTTAGCTTTTGGGGCGCGCAGCCTTTTCGACGATACCGCTGAGACCC
>JAOXSB010000116.1 GCA_025800345.1 Mangrovicoccus sp.
TCATCGTCAAACCGCGCAGGTGTGAGATAATCCGCCTCGACCCGGCGCACGGCAAACACCACCCCGGTTTGGGCCTTCAATTGCACCTGATCAAGCCCAAGGCTGCGGACAAATTCGCTGCGCGCGCGCTCGATATAACGCAAGTAATTGGCGTAATAGACGATGCCCGCCAAATCCGTGTCTTCATAATAGACCCGCAAGGCAAAGCGATGGGGCGCAGAATGGCTCATTGCAGCGCCCCCATCCGCGCGTAAAGCCGGAGCCCATGGGAGGCATCATTTGCCACCGCTGGCATCACCGGATCATAAGCGGCGCGGATCAGCGCGCCGATCTCAGGGCGCAAGATCACCGCGCCGGTTTCCGGCATTTGCGCCAGGGGCGAGACCTGGCGAAACGCCGTATCGGACCACAGCAAAATCGACTGCACCACTTGCGAGAGCGCCAAGGTCTCCGCGGGCACCGCCGCAAGATGTTTGTCCATGCGCAAGAACACAAAACAGGCGCGGATCGCGCCCGCCTCATCAAAACGGAAGATCCGGTATTGATTGGCCCCGGCCGCTTCGAGCTTGTCGCAAAGCGGCGCGAGATCGGGGATCATCCGATCCAGATTGGGCACTTGGGGCAATTCGCTCCAATCGCGGAAGAAAAACACCATGAAATTGCTGCCCAATTCCGGGTCCGTCTCGGCCATTTCCA
>JAOXSB010000120.1 GCA_025800345.1 Mangrovicoccus sp.
GATCCGCCCGGCACGATTTCAGGGTCCAGCGCGTTTTTCGGCACCCCATAGGGGGAGCGCACCCCCACCAACCCCGTGGCGAATTGATCAAGATTGGTTTTGCCGATCACCAAGGCCCCCGCGGCCCGCAGCCGGGCCAGCGCGAACCCGTCTACGCTGGCGTCATAAGCAAAAGCCGGGCAGGCGGCGGTGGTGGGCGCCCCTGCCAGATCCATATTATCCTTGATGACAAAGGGCAGCCCCCAGAGCGTTTGCTCTGTCCGCGCGCCAAGGGCTGCGGCCTCCGCGAGAACGTCATCTTGCGGGCGCAGATGCAAGAAAATCGCGGGATCCTCAGCGGCGGCGATCCGGCGATAGATTTCGGCCACCAGATCCTCCGGGCGCAGGCCTTCGTCATAGGCGGCGCGCAAAGCGGCAAAAGTGAAGGGCAGGGAAGAGAGCATGGGATCTCCGTGGTTTATTTGGCCGTTGGGCGCTGTGGCGGCTGCGGTGCAGCGGCCAAAAGCGCTTTGGTATAAGGGTGCTGCGGGGCGGTCATGACTTGGGCGCTGGGGCCTTGTTCGATGATCTCGCCGGATTTCATCACCAAGACCTCATCGCAAAGCAGGCGCAC
>JAOXSB010000142.1 GCA_025800345.1 Mangrovicoccus sp.
AGGAAAGCGCGGTGTAATAATGTGTCAATCTCATCTCGCAGAGGCGAGAAATTTCGTGAGATTTTATGACCATTCGTGTGAATGCGTCAGCGCCTTGTCATTCGTTTTTGACTTCTCTTCTCGCTAGTCTGAGTGCGTCACTTCGGTGGCCCTGCAAAGCTTGCAAGCAGGTATTCTTTGAGAAAGGAAAACCGATGAACTCTACTGTCAAATTATTCGCCGCAGCCGCCCTGGCGCTGAGTGTCGCAGCACCGCTTTCCGCTGAAAGCGCGGGTGAAACCATGCTGCTCAGCGCTGTGATGAATGAAGTAAGCCGGTTGGGCATCGAAACATCGAGCCTGGACAACCTGACATTGAATGATCTGGTTTCGATCGCGACCATCGTGCGCGGTGACGATCCTCAGGACACGCAAAAGCGCAAGGTCCAACAAGTGATCGACTCGGCCAATTGAGCCAGAAGGTTAATCCTACTTTCAAACGCTTGCGGCTTTGGCCGCGAGCGTTTTTTTGCGGCTATCGCAATCAAATGTGCAGATGGGTGCATGATTTCTGAGCGATCAGCCGGATCGGTTGAATGAATTTGCCGCAAAACCCGTCTGGCGCGGCTGTTGCGCCGAGGTAGTTGCGCGCGCCGCACAAAAAATAATCAAAAGCGTATAAAATATGCGCATTCACGCTGTTGCCAGGGCTTGGGCCCCCGCATCGAGGTGAAAACCGTTCAATCCCCCGCATGGCTCTGATCACTGTCCCTGGCGAGCGGGCCGCTTGGTCTCGCATATTGGCGGCAGACAAAGGGGGATGCCGCTGAACGCAAATATGAGAGAGCCGGATCGGGTGATTGTCCCAATTCGGCAGTTTATCAGGGGAAAGATCACATGAGCACATTTGGCAAAGCTTTGCGCGGCGCAGCGGTGGCAACCTTGCTGCTGAACACCACGGCACTGGCCGAAGGTGAAACGATCAAAGTCGGCATTTTGCACTCGCTTTCTGGCACTATGGCGATTTCTGAAACCACGCTGAAAGATGCCATGTTGATGCTCATTGAAGAGCAGAACAAAAACGGCGGCGTGAACGGTAAAATGCTAGAGCCGGTCGTTGTGGACCCCGCTTCTGATTGGCCGCTTTTTGCTGAAAAAGCGCGCGAGCTGATCGAAGGCGAAGAGGTGGATGTGGTCTTTGGCTGCTGGACCTCGGTGAGCCGGAAATCCGTGCTGCCCGTTTTCGAAGAGCTGAATTCGATCCTGTTCTACCCGGTGCAGTATGAAGGCGAAGAAAGCCAGCGCAATGTGTTCTACACTGGCGCGGCCCCGAACCAACAGGCGATCCCGGCGGTGGATTACTTGATGAATGAAGAGGGCGTGGAACGCTGGGTTCTGGCGGGTACCGACTATGTTTATCCCCGCACCACCAACAAAATTCTTGAAGCTTATCTTCAAGCCAAGGGCGTCGCGCCTGAAGATATCATGATCAACTACACGCCTTTCGGTCATTCCGATTGGCAGACGATCGTGTCTGACATCAAAGAATTCGGCAGCTCCGGCAAGAAAACCGCTGTGGTGTCTACCATCAATGGTGACGCCAATGTGCCTTTCTATAAAGAGCTGGGCAACCAGGGCATTTCGGCAGAAGACATCCCTGTGGTGGCCTTCTCCGTGGGTGAAGAAGAGCTTTCCGGTCTCGACACTGGCCCGCTGGTCGGCCACTTGGCCGCCTGGAACTATTTCATGTCCGTGGACACCCCGGAAAACGAAGCCTTTATTGACAGCTGGATCGAGTTCATCGGTGACGAAAACCGCGTGACCAATGACCCGATGGAGGCCCATTAC
>JAOXSB010000154.1 GCA_025800345.1 Mangrovicoccus sp.
CAAACGTTTATAGCTGCCCGCATGGGCTTTGGGCCGCCGGGCGGTGACCACCACAGGCAGGCCTGCTTGCACTATATCCGGCACCAGCATCACCGCATGGGGGTCTTTCCAGATCACCGTGTTCAACCAAGGCTGCAACCGGGCCAGGCGCAGGCTATGCAAGGTGCGGGTGCCAAACAGCTTGGTTTTCAGCGTCCCATTCCCCTTGCCGCGATCTTGCGGTTTCAGCCCGCCGCGGAACCGAGCGATTTTTTGCAGCAAAGCGTTGAGCACCTGGGGCGAGAGCTCATCTTCTGGCGCGGTCATGGGAAAGCGATATTTGATCTCGCGATAGCCGGTCAGACCGAATGGCTCATAGATCGAGGTGGTTTTGGCCGCCAGGGACAGCATATTGCCCACCGGTGTGGTGGCGGTGCGTGGCGCGCCCGTGACCAAAATAATCCGGCGGGGCAGGGTTTTGAGCGCGCCTTTCAAAGACGCGGCCTGGGGAACGGATGCAGAGGATTTCGACATAGTAACCTACTGATTACACATAGCAAATCCCTTTGCGAAACACGGGCCGCAGGAAATCCGCCAACAAGATACACACTCACATTAACGATTTTTTCATGGCCCGGATAGCCAGTCAATTGACCCACAGCCCGCAAAGGCTGCGCAATCGTCGCAAGGGAGCTTAGCTTTCTGGAACTGCTATTTTGCTGATCTTTCCGGCCTCTAAGGTGATCACCCGATCAGCAATCTCAAGCATGGCCGGTTGATGGGTGACCACAAACACCGCCGCCTCGCTGCGCAGCCCATCCACCATGGCGGCGATACGCTGTTGATTGTCATGATCCAGGGCGCTGGTGGCTTCATCGAAAATATAGACCGATGGCTGGCGCAGCAGGGCCCGAGCCAAAGCGATGCGCTGACGCTCCCCCCCGGAAAGCTGGGTGCCGCGATCGCCCACTAATGTCTCTAGCCCTTCGGGCAAAGCGCGCACAAATTCAGCGGCCTCTGCCCGTTCCAAGGCCTGCCATAGGGCCGCCTCATCAGCTTCGGGCCGGGCCAGGCGCAAATTCGTGGCAATGCTGTCATGGCTGAGAAACACATCTTGCTGCATCAAAGCCACTTGCTCGCGCCAGGCCCGCGCATCCCCTGGCTGTAATGCCCGCCCATCGATTTCGATCTCGCCGCCTTGGGGCAAGCGCAGCCCGGCCAGCAGATCCACCAAAGTGGATTTGCCCGCCCCAGAAGGGCCCACCACCGCCAGCACTTCGCCTTTGGCCAGATCAAAATCCACCGGGCCCAGCCCGCTGCGCTCGGCCTCGGGGTCATATTGATAGCTCAGATCGCGGCAGCGGATTTGCTGACGCAACAACGGCAATTCCGGCCCAGATGGGGCTGGTTCTGCCACCGCGCGAAACCCTTGAGCGGCCTCTGTAATCGCGTCTTGGGCGGGCAGGGATTGCACGATCTCCGTAAGCAGCCGCTCCACCAGCATCAGCCGCGGGCTGATGCGCATGAACACAAAGAGCAGCACGATCAAACTGGCCAAAGGCAGATCGGTCAGGCTCACCGCCCCATAGACAAACAGGCACAGCCCCAAAGCCGTGGCGATTTGCGAGGCAAAAGGCCCGATAGAGCCCAGCCCCACCAAGCGGACAATATCCCCGCGCATGGCCTCAAGGCTTTGGGACAAAGCCCCCACCGCCCGGGTTTCCGCATTCATGGCTTTATTGACCTGCATGCCCGATAGGAATGTGTCCACCAACCCATATTGGCGCTGGCGATGGCCGGTCATGCGATGGCCCATGCGCGCGGCCCGCTGCCGGATCGGGTAAAGCGCCCCCAGCATCACCGCCCCGGCCAGCAGCGCAATCAAAGTCATGACCGGCGAGATCAGCAGCGAGGCGGTCATATAGACGGTCAGCACAATCACCGTTTGCACCAGATTGATCGTGCCTGTGGCCGCCGCTTGCACCCGGTCGATCTCACCGGTGAGCAAATGGGTCAGATCCGCTTGCCGGCGCTTGGCAATGGCGGCCCATTCCGCCCCGGCGATGGAAGCGGCCAGATCAATGCGGATACGGTTGCTGATCCCCGAGAGCGTATCTGCGGTGAGCAGCAGCGCCCGGCGATTGAGCAAAGCCGTGGCGGTGACCAAAGCCACGATCCCGAGCAGCAAAACCAGCAAATTCAGGCGAAATTCCCCAAGCCCGGTCCAGCCGAGCCCAATTTGCGCCGGATCGATCAGCACATTGCTGCGATCGCCGGACAGGGCCGCCAGCACCGGCACCAAAAGCAAAATGGAAATCCCTTCGGTCAGCCCGCCCAATGTGTTGAGGGTCAAAACCCGCGGGCCGCGCCCTTCCGCATGGGTCCAGAGCAAACGGGCAAATTGCGCGATCCGGCGAAATTGGCCGCGCCGGCCCAAAGGCGCGGTGGCGCGAGGAAGGGTCTGGCTCATGACAGCGCGGCCTCTGGGCTAAGGGTTTGGGCGATATGGGCCACCACTTTGGGCAGATCCTCGATCCCTTCGGGCACATTCAACCGGCAGATCGGCACCGCCTCGGACAGGGCGGCGCATTGGCGGAAATTCAAAGCGCGATTGTCTTGGGGGATGGCCTCAATGCCGAAGCGGGCCAGATAGGCATGGGCGAGAATTTCCGGCAGGGCCAATAGCGGGGCGCAGCGCGCATGGCCCAAAGGGCTGGCCCGTTGCAGGGTAAAAATCCCGCCGGGGATCACCGGGGCGCTGGCCAGGAAATGCGCGCCGCGAAAATGGCGTTTTTCAATCGCTTCATGCACTTGGGTCATATCCACGATTTCGCTTTCATCGGGCATCAAACTGCCTGCGGCCTCGGACAGCTTGAGTTGCGCAAAGGCCGGGATGATCCGCCAACTGCCATCCTCTTGGGGCGCAAACACTGCCAAATCATCGGTGAGCAGCTCTAGCCCTTGACCCAAACACGCGGCGGCCAATGTGGATTTGCCCGCGCCTTTATGGCCCAAAAACACCGCCGCGCGATCGCCAAAGCGAATGGCGCTGCCATGGAGCACCAGATAGCCCCGCAAATGCAGCAACAGCCCCATCACCGGGCCCAAAAGTGGAAATTCCACCAGCCGCGCATCCACATCCGGGGTGGGGTCATATTCCACCCGGTCCGGGCCGGTGATGGTAAAGCGCCCAGTGGGGGGGAAATAAAGCTCATAGCCCGCATCGCTGCGCGAGATCGAGCGATCGGTGCGCCCCTCGCGCTTGGACCCGCGCACAAAGCTGATATCGGCCGGGGCTGGCGCGGTTTGCGGCAGCGCTCCCAAGGCGTAATCCGAGCGCAAGATCAGCCCGAAAAGCTGATAATAAGCGGGTTCGGGCAATGGGGTAAGGGCATGGGGCCGGGTGTCGGAAGTCATAGGGGCCTCGGGGCTCATGGAAGGGCTCATTGGGCGGCTGCCTCGGGATTGGCGCGGGAGATATCGGCCCAAACATGCAAGCTGGCCAAACGCCAAAGCGTCAGCACCATATCGCCATCGCTTTGCGCGGGATCTTTGAGAAAGCTTTCAATGGCCCCGCGCAGGCGCTCCATCTCAAGCCATTCCCCCAACACGCCCGTGGCATCTTGGGCCATGGCCTCAAGCAAAACCCGATGGGGCCCGGCCAGACCATTGCGGATTACCGGCAAGAAATCGATCTTATCTTGCCGTTTGGCGATCTCGGGGGGCAGCACATGGCGCAGGCCCCGGCGCAGCAAGCTGCGGGTCTCGCCCGGGCGGAATTTCTCATCCGCGGGCAAGGCCAAGCAAAACTCGATCAAGCGGCGGTCGCAAAACGGATAGCGGGTCTCGATCCCGGCGCTGGTATTGATCCGGGCGAAAACCTCGAATGCATGGGCGTAAAGCGGCGCGGTGAGCGCGTGCAATTGATTGGCCCGGTCGCTGCTTTGGCAGGCCTCTGGCCCGGTCTTGGACGCGGTCCAGCGATCGGCCAAATCCTCGCGCTCGATCACCTCTCGGCGCATCAAGCGCCACCAGGCCGGGCTGGGCGCGGCCCCTCGGGCGCTGAAAAGCCGATTGGCTTTGCGCAGAGCGCGCACGGGCAAGGCCCGAGCATGGCCGCTATTCTGGGCCACGATCTGCAAAGCCACGAGGGGGTTTTCCCCGTAAAGCCGGCAATGGGTGGGCAATAGGCGCAGCACTTGCCCCCAGCGGTTTTGGGCGGCCAATTCCATCAAACGGCTGCTGCCATGCCAGGCCACTTCATCGCCCCCATGGCCATCTAGCAGCACATCCACCCCATCTTGGGCCGCAGCCTTATACAGCCCGCGCGACACTGGCAGGCCAGGGGCATGGAACAGCCCGCCTTGCTCGCGCAGGCTTGCACCCAGCAAGGCCAAAGGCGGCAGGGCATCGCGATCCAGATCATGGGGTAGGAAATTCCCCGCGGCCAGAACCTTTTGAATATAAAAGCTTTCATCCTGGTCAGGGTTTTGCGGATGCAGCCCGGAATAGACCGGCAAAGGCGCGCGATATGTCTCGGCCACCAGCGCCACAGCAGAGCTATCAAGCCCGCCGCTCAGCATGGCCGCGGGGTGTTTGGCCCCCTCTAGCCGGGCGCGCACCGCTTCATCAAACAGCGCGTGAAATTGCTCGGCGGCAGTCTCATGGGGGATTTCCGTAAGCCCCAATTGCCAATAGCGCTGTGCCCGTGGCGCGCGGCCTTTATGCCAGATCACACATTCCCCGGGCATCACCCGGCAGATCCCGCCAGTGCCCCGCAAACTGGGCTCATATTCCGCAATGGCGGCCAGAAACCCGGCAATATCCGCTTGCCCCAAACCGGGGGGCTCATATTGCAAACGGGGCTGCTCGGCGGCAAAGGCCAGGTGATCATGGCCCGCGCTGTAATAAAGCGGGCGCACCCCCATATGATCGCGCAGCAATAGCAGATTTTC
>JAOXSB010000165.1 GCA_025800345.1 Mangrovicoccus sp.
CGGAAAACGGACGTAATAGATCCCGTGGCGAGAATTGCACAGATAAGCCGGAAGACGCATGAAGTGTCCCACCTTTGTGGCCCACTTGCGCGGATCTGAGCTAACCACCAGTTTTTAAAGGAAATGGTGGGCGACCCTGGAATCGAACCAGGCATGGGTCTCCCCGGCGGAGTTACAGTCCGCTGCCGCACCTTGCAGCACGTCGCCCTCAGTCCGCGCTTGCTAGTCTCCGGGCGCGGGGGCGTCAAGCCGAAATTCGCGGGTTTTCACTGGATTCTGCCGAAGGCTTAGCGCAGGGTCTGGCTCGACAGATTTTTGGAGATCCGCCGTGAAGAAACCCGCCTGGGTGATCGAGAAAGAACGCGCCCGCCGCGCCGCTGCTGCTGAAACTGTTTGGCTCTTTGGCCTGCATGCGGTGCGCGACGCCCTGCGCAATCCTGCGCGGGAAAAACTGCGCCTGATGACCACCCCAAATGCCGCCGCCAAATTGCAAGATGCCATCGCCGAAAGCGGGCTGACAGCAGAAATCGGTGATCCGCGCAAATTCGCGCCGCCGATCGAGCCCGGCTCGGTGCATCAAGGGGCAGCACTAGAGGTGCGCCCGCTGAACTGGGGGGATCTGGCCAGCAATTGCATGGGCGATGGCCAGCGCGCGCCCCGCGTGGTGCTGCTAGACCGGGTGAGCGATCCCCATAATGTGGGCGCGGTGCTGCGCTCGGCCGAAGTGTTCGGAGCCCGCGCTGTGATCGCCCCCGCCCGCCATTCCGCGCCAGAAACTGGGGCACTTGCCAAGACCGCCTCAGGCGCGCTGGAACGTCAGCCTTACCTAAGGGTGCGCAATCTGGCCGACACGATGGGGCAGCTTAAGGAGATGGGCTATACGCTGATCGGCTTGGCCGGCGAGGCCGAGCAAGATCTGGGGCCCACCCTCGCGCCTTTGGCCGACCGCCCGGTGGGGCTGGTGCTTGGGGCTGAAGGGCCTGGCCTGCGCGAGCGCACCCGCGAGACCTGTGATGCTTTGGTACGCATTCCGGCAGCAGGCGGGTTCGGCTCGCTTAATGTCTCTAATGCGGCAGCGGTGGCGCTTTACGCCGCCAGCCAAAGCTAAGCCCATGGGCGCGCTCAGGGCCAAAAGCAGCGCCAAAATGGCCACATGCTGTTACTGCGGACGCAAAACCAGTTTGGTTCTGTGCGGCACGACACAGCATGAGCTGGCCTGCGGTGCCTGTGGCGCGCCATTGCATGTGCTTAAAAACATCCCCCTAGAGCAGCTTGATGGTGCCGCCGTGACTTCGGCCCGCAAAGGTAAGGCCCCTGAATATCTGCCTTTCGCGCGCTCTGGGGCCGCGGCGCCCCCAACACGCAAGACCAAGCGCAAAAAGAAAAAGAAGAAGAAATCCCTATCCCGGCGCTTGGGAGCAGAACTGTTCGATCTGATCGAAGATATCTTTGATTGATCCCAGGTTTCGCAAAAAAATTTGCGCCGCGAACTGGTATTGCCAAAAAGACTACTTAGCTAAGGATAGAGACGCAGCGGTGGAACACCTGCGTTGGCTTCACTGTCCCTCGTTCCAAGACCTTCAACGCCCGGGTGTTGCCCGGGCGTTTTTTTCTGCGATCCCGGAAATACCCTGACGCTTGGCCAACTCCGCGAGCACCGCCTCAAGAGGCACATCCCGCGCCGCCAGCATCACCAGCAAATGATACAGCACATCTGCAGCCTCTGAGGTGAGCCCCGCGCGATCGCCTTTGACCGCTTCAATAATAGCTTCCACGGCCTCTTCACCGAATTTCTCGGCGCATTTCTCGGGCCCTTTGGCCAAAAGCTTAGCGGTCCAAGAGCTGTCGGGATCGGCCCCTTTTCGAGCTTCAATCACCGCGGCGAGATCTTCTAGCACGCTCATGACAAACGCACGGGAATACCCGCCTCGGCCATATGTTCCTTGGCCTCACCAATGGTGTAATCGCCAAAATGGAAAATCGAGGCCGCCAGCACGGCACTGGCCCCGCCTTCGGTGACACCTTCGACCAAATGATCCAGCGTGCCCACCCCGCCGCTGGCGATCACCGGCACCGGCACCGCGTCGGAAATGGCGCGAGTCAGCGGCAAGTTGAACCCTGCCCGGGTGCCATCGCGGTCCATGGAGGTCAGCAAAATCTCACCTGCGCCTTTGGCCACCACGGTGCGGGCAAATTCCACCGCATCAATCCCAGTGGGCTTGCGGCCCCCATGGGTGAAAATCTCCCAACGGCCGGGCTCTACGGTTTTTGCGTCAATCGCCACCACGATACATTGGCTGCCAAATTGATTGGCGGCCTCGGCCACCACATCAGGATTGGCCACCGCTGCGGAATTGAAGCTGACCTTATCGGCCCCGGCCAGCAGCAGCGCGCGCACATCTTCCTTGCTGCGCACCCCGCCGCCGATGGTCAGCGGCATAAAGCATTGCTCGGCGGTGCGGGTGGCCAGATCATACATGGTCCCGCGGTTTTCATGGGTGGCATTGATGTCGAGAAAACACAGCTCATCGGCCCCAGCCGCATCATAGGCCCGCGCGGCTTCCACCGGATCGCCCGCATCAATGAGGTCGACAAAATTCACGCCTTTGACCACACGGCCATCTTTGACGTCGAGACAGGGGATGATCCGGGTTTTCAGCATGACCGCTCCGTGATGATGCGGTGCTGTGCATAGGCCGGAGCTGTCAAAAAGAAAAGCAGCGCCCGGAAAATTCATGCGCGGGCGGGGCGAAAACTCAACAGGAAAAAGAGTTTTGATCCGGCGCCCAGGCCCAATTGGCGGAAAACTGCTGCCCTTCGGAAACCCCCAAAGCCGGGCAGAGCATCACACTCAGAGCAGACACATCCTGATCCAGCATGGAATAGGCCCCCTGCCCCATGGCTTTGCGCGCCCAAACTTGAAACTGACGCCCCCGCAGCGCTCTGCCCCAAGAGCCCGGATCAAGGGCTCCGGTGTCATGGCGCATCTGCCAACAGTTCTCTCCCTGGATCACTTTCAAGATCTTTTCCCAACGGCTCCACAAACTGCCGCGAGCCCCGCCAACCGCCAAGGTCAGGCCATCATCGCGCAAGGCCGCATAGCTCATATGGCACCGCATCATGCCTTGCGGGTCACACCAAGTGACATGACAGCCCACACCTGCCTCAATAGAGGCGGCCAATACCGGGGCATAGCCATAGCTCTCCAATTTGGTGGGTACCAGCAATGGCCCCTCGGGAAACAAAGCTCCGTCCATCTCTCACCCCAGACTATTCTGTGATGAAGCGGAAATGGGCGGCCCCAGGGCCAAAGCCTTTTGCGCTGAGGCCAGAGATTTGTGATTGCGCGCCTTGAGCACCCGCAATCCCAAAAATTTACATTAGATTGGGGAGGTTAAGAGGCCGGCACTAAGGTTTTCAGCGCCTCTTGCAGATCAATCGCGCCATCATAGAGCGCCCGGCCAGAAATCGCCCCATCCAAAGGCGCGCCGCAATCGCGCAAGGCGATCAGATCCTCTAGGGACGACACCCCGCCCGACGCGATCACAGGGATCGAAACCGCATAGGCCAAAGCCGCAGTGGCCGGAATATTGGGCCCCTGCATCGCCCCATCACGGTTAATATCCGTATAAATGATCGCGGCAATCCCAGCATCCTCGAAAGAACGCGCCAGATCGGTGACTTTGATCTCGGTTTCTTCGGCCCAACCGCGGGTGGCCACCATCCCATTGCGCGCATCAAGCCCCACAGCCACTTGGCCAGGAAAGGCTTTGGCTGCCGCGCGGACCAAATCGGGATCTTCCACCGCCACTGTGCCCAGGATCACCCGGCGAATGCCTTTGCTCAGCCACATTTCAATCGTAGCCATATCGCGGATACCGCCGCCCAATTGCACCGGCACATCCACCGCTTCAAGGATCGCGCTGACCGCATCAGCATTCACCGGCTCGCCGGCAAAAGCCCCGTTGAGATCCACCAGATGAAGCCATTCGCAACCAGCCGTTTGGAAGGCGCGCGCCTGATCGGCTGGATTGGTGTTAAAGACGGTCGCCGCCTCCATATCGCCCTTGAGCAAACGCACGCAGGCCCCGTCTTTAAGATCGATGGCGGGATAGAGGATCATCGCTGGCTTCCTTATGCAAACTCGCGCGCGATGTGACATGCCCCAGCCCAGAAGGAAAGACCGTGCCAAGGTGCGTAACGTCACGCTAGCAATGTGGCGCAGCATGGGGATTGCTGAGCACGCGCATTCTTAAGCTTCTGGGAGGAACTTCAATGAAACGCATTCTCGCACTTGCATTCGTGTTGGCCGCGGGCGTGGCCCATGCCGATCCCGCCGCTGGCACTTGGAAAACTCAGCCCGGCGATGATGGGGCTTTTGGTCATGTAGAGATTACCCCTTGTGGCGCAGCGCTTTGCGGCACGCTCATCAAAGGCTTTGATGCTTCGGGCAACCCTGGCGATAGCGGCGCCGTGGGCAAAAAGATTGTTTGGGACATGAAACCCGAAGGCGGCGGCAAATATGGCGGCGGCAAAATCTGGGCCCCGGATCGCGACAAAACCTATAATTCCAAGATGGTTCTGTCGGGCAATAGCCTGAAAGTTTCGGGCTGTGTGCTGGGCATTTGCCGCAACCAGACCTGGACCCGCGTCAACTAAGCAATTTCTGCTTTTGAACAACACAGCCCGGCTTGGTTTCCCAAGCCGGGTATTTATGCCGGTTGCAAACAGCGCACTGAGCGGCAGGCGCTTTGAGCTTATGGTGCCCAGGCCAAGAAATTAGCAATCATACGCAGGCCGGGCGCTTGGCTTTTCTCAGGATGGAATTGAAAGCCGAGCACATTGCCGCGGGACACAATCGCTGTGACATCCCCGCCATAATCCACATGGGCCAATGTCTCGGCGGGGTTTTCCGTATGAAACTGATAAGAATGCACGAAATAGGCGTGATCGCCCGTGGCCACACCCTCCAGCACCGGATGCGCCCCGGTCAGTACCAGATCATTCCAGCCCATATGAGGCACTTTCAACGCCGCCGCATCCGGGGTGATTTTCACTACCTCACCTGCGATCCAATCAAACCCGGCAGTGTCTTCATATTCCCGGCCCCAACTGGCCAACATTTGCATCCCCACGCAAATGCCTAGAAAGGGCCGGCCTTTGGTGATCACCGCCTCTTCAATGGCCTCAAACAGACCGGCATAGCCCGAAAGCCCCGCACGGCAGGCGGGAAAGGCCCCATCCCCGGGCAACACAATCCGGTCAGCGCGGGCCACTTGATCGGGATCCGACGTGACGATGATCTCACCGCCGCCTGTCTCTGCCGCCATGCGTTGAAAGGCTTTCTCTGCGGAATGCAGATTGCCGCTTTCATAATCCACCAATGCTGTGATCACAGGGCTTACAAGCTCCCTTTGGTCGAAGGCACCGCATCGGCGCGGCGCGGGTCGGGCTCAAGCGCCTCACGCAACGCCCGCGCCACCGCTTTGAACGCGGCCTCTGCAATATGATGACTGTTGATCCCCGCCAAAGCCTCCACATGCAGGGTGATCCCCCCATGGGTGGACAGCGCTTGGAAAAACTCGCGCACCAATTCCGTGTCAAATGTGCCGATTTTCTGGGTCGGCAGATCTAGGTTCCACACCAGGAACGGGCGCCCGGACAGATCCAACGCCGCGCGCACCAGCGCATCATCCATGGGCAACAGGCAAGAGCCATAGCGGCGAATGCCTTTTTTATCGCCCAATGCCTCGGCCAGCGCTTTGCCCAAAGTGATGCCCGTGTCTTCCACCGTGTGGTGATCATCAATATGCAGATCGCCTTTGGCTTTGATCGTCAGATCGATCAACGCGTGGCGGGCCAATTGATCCAGCATATGGTCAAAAAACCCAACCCCGGTGGCATTGTCATAACGGCCGGTTCCATCGAGATCCACAGTGACGGTGATCTCGGTCTCGGCGGTTTGGCGGGACAGACTGGCGCGGCGCATGCAAAGCGGCTCCTGAATAAGTGACGCCTCGCTATAGCCTTGGGCCGGGGCAAAGGGCAACGCCATGAGGCCTGGGCGCGCGCCAGAGCCCATAGCCGTTGCCCCAGACGCACAGGCAGGCTAGGCCAAGGCAGACGTTTTGCGCCCAGATCGAAGGCCTTATTCATGCTGCCCAATCCTGCCACCGTTTTGATCCTCTGCACTGGCAATTCCGCCCGCTCTATCCTGGCAGAAGCCATGTTCAACAGCGCCAGCGATGGCCGGTTTCAGGCCTATTCTGCGGGCTCCACCCCCACTGGCGCGCCGAACCCATTTGCGATTGAGCTGCTCAAGGATCAGGGGATTGATACGGGCTTTGCCCGCTCCAAAAGCTGGGATGAATTTGCCGCCCCTGGTGCGCCGGAATTGGATCTGGTGATCACCGTTTGCGATAATGCGGCCTCGGAAACCTGCCCGATTTGGCCCTCGGCGCCGATCTCGGCCCATTGGGGGCTGCCGGACCCGGCTGCGGTCGAGTGCAGCGATGAAGATAAGCGCGCCGCTTTCGCCCAAACCTGGACCCAGCTTGGCGCGCGCCTCGCCGCGCTTATGGCCCTGCCGCTCGAAGCACTCACCACCGATGAATTGGCCGATCACCTGAGCCAAATTGGACAGATGCCCTAGGCGATCCGCGGCGCGACGATCCGCAGACTGCCAAAGCCACCCGCCCTGCGGTATCATCTCTCATAAGCCCGCGCGAAATCCGCCGCGTGCCCGGCTCGACACTTCCATGATGGTGCGCGAGCCCTTATGGCGATGCGAGGGCGTCGTGATGGGGCCATGGCACCGTGGAGCGA
>JAOXSB010000194.1 GCA_025800345.1 Mangrovicoccus sp.
GGCTTTTTGCGGCGCGGGCCTGCCCGCTTTTGCGCGCGAGGCGATCGATTTGGATTGGAGCGATCTGGTGCCCAGCGAAGCGGGCATGGCGCTGGATGAGCTGCGTGCCAAAGGGGTTATCCAACACGGGGAGTTGAGCACACCCTTTGACCAAGATCTTGGGGGCACGCTCACCGATGCGTTTGACGGTAAATTGGTGCGCCTGCCGGGGTTTATGCTGCCGCTGGATTACGACGGGCTTGGGGTCACTGCGTTTTTGCTGGTGCCCTATATGGGGGCGTGCATTCATGTGCCGCCACCGCCGCCCAATCAATTGGTCTTTGTCACGCTTCAACGCCCCTACGAATCAAAGGGATTGTTTGAGCCGGTCTATGTCACTGGGGTTTTTGGGGCGGCTGCCACGGCCACGGAATTGGCCGATGTGGGCTATGCGATCCAATCGGGGGCCGTGAGCCCGTTTGATCAGTGATCCCATTGGTCGCGCCGGATCGCTGCCGGGCAACAAAAAAGCCGCCCAAAGGCGGCCTCTTTATACTTCATGGGTTCGCAATGCAGCGTGGGCTCAGCCCTGGCGTGCTTTGAACCGCTTTTGGGTCTTGTTGATCACATAGACCCGGCCCTTGCGGCGCACGATCCGGCAGTCGCGATGACGCTGCTTGAGCGAGCGAAGCGAGTTTCTGACCTTCATGGTCCTTCTCCTATTCGTCGCGGCGCGTCTGCGCCCCGGTGAAATCTTGGCCCCTTGTGAGGCCGGTGAATGGTGGGCGGTACTGGGATCGAACCAGTGACCCCTACGATGTCAACGTAGTGCTCTACCGCTGAGCTAACCGCCCGTTCCGTGCCAAACCCTCGTGCCTGCTTTGATTTTTGGTCCCGCAGGGCGGCGCCGAAAACAAAACAGACGCGGAAGCTCCGCGTCGGTGGGCGGTCTATAATGGGAGTCGATGGGGCGTTCAAGGGCTTTTGGCGCGAGAAAAAAAACGTTTATATGGCAAAGGAGTTTTTGAAAGCAGATCTACGCGCCCGTGCCCTATCGATTGATTAGACCCGAGACCTTAAAGAGTGCGGTGGTATTCGCCTCGCCCCATAGCGGGCGGTATTATCCAGCGGCTTTTTTGGCGGCGTCGCAACTGGATGCCATGACCATTCGTTCTTCGGAAGATGCGTTTGTGGATTTGCTGATCGAAGATGCGCCGCGCCTTGGGGCACCCTTGTTGCTGGGGAATGTGCCGCGGGCTTTTGTGGATTTCAACCGCAGTCATGACGAGCTGGACCCGGCCTTGGTGGAAGGGGTGCGGCGGGTGGCCCATAATCCCCGTGTGACCTCGGGCCTGGGGGTGATCCCGCGGGTGGTGGCCAATGGGCGCGCGATTTATCGCGGTAAGCTCAGCTTGGAAGAGGCCCATGAGCGCATCAATGCCTGCTGGCATCCTTATCACACTGCGCTGGAAGAGCTGTTGCGTGCCCAACGCGCGGCTTTTGGGAAGGCCATTTTGATCGATTGCCATTCCATGCCCCATGAGGCCATCGCCGGTTCTTCCCGCGGTAAGCGCTTTACCCCCGAAGTGGTGCTTGGAGACCGGTTCGGTGCCTCGGCGCATAGCGATATCGTTGCACAGATTGAGACGGCTTTTCGCGCAGAAGGTCTGCGGGTAAGCCGGAACACGCCTTTTGCAGGCGCTTATATCACCCAACAATATGGCCGCCCGGGCCATCACCAGCATTGTGTGCAGGTGGAGCTGGACCGGTCTCTTTATATGGATGAGGCACGGCTGGAGCTGAAACCAGATTTTGCTGCAATTCAACGCATGATGAGCCGGATCATGGCAAAGATCGTGGATATTGGTCGTGGCACTGATCTGCCTGTGGCGGCAGAATAAGCGCGCGGCGCAGACCCGGGTTTTTCTAAGGCTAGGGTTTAGCGCAGGGCGCGGCCTTTGCGGATCGCATCCTTGCCAAACCGCGCGCGGATCGCGTCGCTGGCCCGCTCTGCTTGGGCGCGCCGGGCGGCGGCCGGGTCAAGCAAATCATCCATCCGGTCCCCATCGGCGGCTGGGCATAGAGCGCTAAGCCCAACCCCGATCAGGCGAAACGGGCCTTGGATCAATTCAGGGCGCAGCAATTGTGCCGCCTGGCTATGAAGCGTATCGGCCAATTGGGTCGGATCCTCCAACGCATGGCGACGGGTGATCAGCCGGTGATCGGCCCGTTTGAGCTTGAGCGTGACAACGCCCCCCGCCAGATCCCGCGCTTTGGCCCGATCCGAGACTTTTTCAGCCAAACGCCACAAATGCCCATCCAAAAGCCCTGCATCGCCGGTGTCCTCGTAAAATGTGGTTTCATGGCTGATGGATTTGATCGGTGTGCGCCCCGAGATGCGGCGGCTGTCTTGACCGCGCGCCAAATGCCATAGCCGATCCCCCATGGACCCGAACCGAGCGATTAATTCCGTCTGATCCCATCGAAGCAGGTCTTCAAAGCTACGAATCCCCGCTCGGTCTAGGGCGTCTTGGCCCGCCGCGCCCACGCCCCAGATCATTCGCACCGGTTTGTGGCGCAGAAATTCCGCCGTCTCAGCAGCGCCGATCACCGCAAAGCCTCGGGGTTTGTCCAAATCTGAGGCCACTTTGGCCAGGAATTTATTATGGCTCAGCCCAATAGAGCCGCTCAGCCCCAATTCCTCTTCCATGCGTTTGACCAGCCGGGCCAGCATCACCGCAGGCGGGGCCCCATGCAGGCGCGCGGTGCCCGACAGATCGAGAAAGGCTTCATCCAAGGACAGCGGCTCCACCGCCGGGGTGAGCTCTTGCATCATGGCCCGGATCTGGCGGCTGATCTCCACATAGCGGGGCATGCGCCCTTTCACGACCACCGCATCAGGGCAAAGCTTGAGCGCTTGGAACATGGGCATGGCCGAGCGCACCCCGCGAATCCGGGCGATATAGCAGGCGGTAGAGACTACGCCGCGCCGCCCGCCGCCCACAATCACCGGCTTATCGCGCAAACTGGGATCATCGCGCTTTTCCACCGAGGCATAAAACGCGTCGCAATCCATATGGGCGATGGACAGATCAAACAATTCGGGATGGGAAAGCACCCGCCGACTGGCGCAGGCCGGGCAGCGCGCGGCCTTCTCAAAGCTGGTCAAACAGTCGCGGCACAGGGCGGGCATGGGGCATCCGGTTCTAGCTGCGCTTAGTGTAATCTGAGCCACAAGGGAATCCTACCGGGACGGCGACATGTCTATAGAGCCATATGATGGCGGGGCCTTTTGTGGGGCCAAAATGGCGCTCTATCTCGGGCCTTATGTGCTGGCCTGTTTGCGCGATGAGGTGCCGGGCATTCTTTATCCAGGTCTTTGGGATTTTCCCGGCGGCGGGCGAGAGCAAGGGGAAACCCCCTTGGATTGCGTGTTGCGCGAGACTTTCGAGGAATCTGGACTGCGATTTTCCCCACAAGATCTGCGTTGGGGGCGCTGCTTTGGCCAGGGGGCGCGCCGCACGTGGTTTTTTGTGGCCCGCGCGGATCTAACTCAGATTGGGCGTATCCGTTTTGGCAATGAAGGGCAGGGCTGGCGCTTGATGCGCCCTGATGAATTCCAAAACCATCCCCGTGCGATCCCTCATTTGTGCCAGCGTCTTGCGCTTTCTCGCGCTGAATTGCCCGAATTGTGATCATATCTGGGCAAAACACCGTGAAAACACCAAAAATTATTGTGTGAACACCTAGGCTGATAGGGTCATGCATGTTACTTATCGCGTGACCGGGAGAGCGCGGATCGCCGCCGCCGAAGGAGCAATCGCCCCGATAAACTCTCAGGCACACGGGACCGGTCACAGACAGTGAAACTCCGAAGAGCAGCGCAGAGCGCTCACCGAAGGAGCAAGCCCGCCCGGATGCACCGGTAGGGTGAATCTCTCAGGTTCAGGACGGAGGGGGCGTTGTTGCGGGGATGTCCCCGTGCCACGCAAGGGGACTGTCCTATGTCGAATATCGCCATTCTCGGGGCCGGCATCACCGGTATCACCACCGCTTTCGAGCTGCATCGCCGGGGCCATGAGGTCACCATCTACGATCGCCAGCGTTATGCGGCGATGGAAACCAGCTTTGCCAATGGGGGCCAGCTTTCCGCCAGCAATGGAGAGGTGTGGAACTCTTGGTCCACAGTGCTCAAAGGGCTGAAATGGATGCTCAAGGCGGATGCGCCGCTTTTGGTCAATCCAAAGCCTTCTTGGCACAAGCTCAGCTGGATGGCGGAATTTCTTGGGGCGATCCCGCAATATGAAACCAACACGGTGGAAACCGCGCGTATGGCGATGCGGGCGCGCCATGTGCTGTTGGGCATGGCCGAAGAAGCAGGGGTGGAGTTCGATCATTCCCCCGCAGGTATCTTGCATTTCTATAAATCCGAGACGGAACTGGCCCATGCCCGCCGGGTCACTGCGCTTTATGCCAAAGCCGGGCTGAAACGTGATGAGCTGACCTCGGATGAAATCCGCGCGGCCGAACCCACTTTAAGCGGTGATTTTGCGGGCGGTTTCCTAACCGAAAGCGACAGCACAGGCGATATTCATAAATTCACCTTTGGTCTGGCCGAATGGCTGCGCGCCCGCGGTGTGCAGTTCAAAATGGAGCGCGAAGTGCTCTCGGCAACAGCCTCCGAGGGGGGCGTGCAGATCGAAACTGATCAAGATGGGGCGCTGCGCCATGATCAAGTGGTGGTTTGCGCCGGGGTGGGCAGCCGGGCCTTGGCCAAGGGATTTGGGGACCGGGTGAATATCTATCCGGTCAAAGGCTATTCCATCACCGTAAATCTCAATGATGCCCAAAGCCAAGCGGCCGCGCCGGTGATGTCATTGCTTGATGATGATGCAAAGATCGTGACCTCGCGCCTCGGGCAGGATCGTTTCCGCATCGCTGGGACGGCGGAATATAATGGCTATAACCGGGATATCCGCATGGATCGTATCCGTCCGTTGGTGGCCTGGTGCGAGCGGTATTTCCCGGGCGTGTCCACCGAGCAGGTGGTGCCTTGGGCGGGCTTGCGCCCGATGATGCCCAATATGATGCCGCGCGTGGGCCGGGGCAAAAACCCGCGGGTTTTCTATAACACTGGCCATGGGCATTTGGGTTGGACCTTGTCCGGTGCCACGGCCGCGGCCATTGGGGCCGTGGTGGATGGCCAGGCCGTGGAGGATCGCGCCACCCTGGTCTCTGGCGCAGCGGTCGCTGCTGAATAAAGCCAATCGTGTAATGCGCAACCGCAGGCGGGCTTGCCCGCCTGCCTGGCCCAACCCGCCAGGCGCATCTTTGATGCGCCGCAAGCGGGGCGGGAGCCCGCCCTTGCTGCGGAAATTACGGCAGTTCTGCGAGAATGGCCTGGGCGGCCTCGCTTGGGGAAGGGGCCTGCCAAATGGGGCGGCCGACCACAATATGATCCGCCCCCGCGCCAATGGCGCTGGCCGGCGTCGCGATGCGTTTTTGATCGCCCTTCGCTGCGCCCGCTGGCCGCACTCCTGGGGTTACGATCAACCGTCCGTCCGCATTGGGCAGGGCCCGGATCATTGCGGCCTCATGGGGCGAGGCGATCACCCCATCGGCCCCAGCGTCAAAGGCAGCCTCGGCCCGGGCGCAGACGATCTCTGCCATATCGCCCGCCCGGATCTGGCATGTGTCCAGATCGCCCCGGTCCAGGGAGGTCAGCACCGTCACCCCGAGGATTTTTAGATCCGATCCCGCCGCGCCTTCTTTGGCGGCCGCCACCACATGGGGATCCCCATGGACTGTGAGAAAATCCAGATCAAACTGGGCCAGCCCGCGCACCGCGGCCTCCACCGTGGCGCCAATGTCAAACAGCTTCATATCCAAAAAGATGCGTTTGCCGTGATCTTGCTTGAGCTCATTGGCCAGGGCTAGCCCGCCGCCCGTAAGCATGCCCAGCCCGATCTTGTAAAACCCCACCGCTGGGCCGATCTGTTCCACGAGGTTCAAACCCGATAGAGCATCCGGCACATCCAGTGCCACGATCAAGCGATTGTCGGTTTCTGCCATAGCTGCCTCGCGAAAATGTTTGCGCTTCTTTACCGCTCCAGCCAGGCAGCGCAAGTTTTCTGCGCCCCGATCACAAGAGCTCACGCAGATGGGCAGTCTTGTGTTTTCCGCGACGGCAATCCCTTTGTTAGCCAAATGTAAGCGGCTGCACGCCGTGCATATTAATCTTGATCAAAGGATCTTCCCCATGACCCATTCCCGTTTTGCGGGGCTGGCGGCGCTTGCCTTGATGGCAGGGGTCTCGGCCAGTGCAGCCTCGGCGGCCTCGCAGCTTGAATTCACCGTGGAAAACCTCACCAGCAGCGGCAGTTTTTCCTTCACGCCGCTTTATCTCGGCTTTCATGATGGCAGCTTTGACGCTTTTGATGTGGGGCAAGCGGCCTCGCCTGGGGTTGAGCTTCTGGCAGAGCTGGGCGTGCCAGGGCCAGGCTCTCAGCCCGGCACCGTCGCGGCAGAGCGTTTGGCGGTGGTTCCTGGCTCTCAAGGGGCGGTGATCGCTGCGCCAGGCAATGGCGTGCCCACGGTGGATCCGGGGGAAAGCGTTTCTCAGGTGATCGATATCGCAGATCCGGCGAGCAATCAGTATCTCACCTTCCTGTCGATGCTTGTGCCGTCCAATGACACATTCTTTGGCAATGACGACCCGCTTGCCTATCAGCTATTTGACAGCGCGGGCAATTTCACCGGCCCGTTCAGCATCGATGTGACTGCCCAGATTTTCTATGATGCGGGCACCGAATTGAACTCGGCCACCAATGGGCCAGCTTTTGTGGTGGATACGGGCAATCCTGTCTTTCCCGGCGCACCAGATGCCACTGCGGGCGGGGTGGAAAATGGCGTGATCACCAAAGCCTCTAACCCGGTTTTGGGATTTGAAACCGTCTCGACCCCGGTTGGGGCGCTCGATAGCGGGCTGATCCGCTTTGCCGATGATCCGGTGAATTTCAGCTTCGCGCGGATCTCTGTGCAAGAGGTGACCGCCCCGGTGCCGCTGCCCGCCGGTGTATGGTTGGGGCTGAGCGCTTTTGGTGCTTTGGGCGGGCTGCGCGTCTTGGGGCGCCGCGCCGCTTAAGCGAAAATTTTGACCAGCGGCGCGGTGCTTCACGCCGCTGGGATCTTGTAGGAAGCCCTTTGCGATCACATATCTTTTCCAAGGCCCAAACCTGCCGTGCCACCAAGTGGGCGGCGCAAAGCTGGGCGCTTATGGAAGGAGATAGAACATGGACTTGGAAAAGTTCACGGAGCGTTCGCGCGGGTTCTTGCAAGCTGCGCAAACCATCGCCCTGAGGGAAGGGCATCAAAAACTCACCCCCGAACATATTCTCAAGGCGCTGCTGGATGACACAGAAGGCTTTGCCGCCAATCTGATCAAACGTGCTGGCGGGGCCCCCGAGCCAGTGCGCGACGCGGTTGAGGCCGCGCTGGCCAAGATCCCCGTGGTCTCGGGGGATAGCGGGCAGATCTATATGGATCAGCAAACCGCTAAAGTGGTGGATGAAGCTGAAAAGATCGCCAAGAAAGCGGGCGATAGTTTTGTGCCGGTGGAGCGTTTGCTGACCGCGCTCGCGGTGGTGCGCTCGCCCGCCAAGGAGGCGCTGGATGCGGGGGCGGTCACGGCTCTGAAACTCAATGCAGCGATCAATGATATTCGTCAGGGGCGCACAGCGGACACTGCCAGTGCCGAAGATGGCTATGAAGCGTTGAAGAAATATGCCCGCGATCTGACCGAAGCGGCGCGCGATGGCAAGATCGACCCGATCATTGGCCGGGATGAGGAAATCCGCCGCACCATGCAGGTGCTTAGCCGCCGCACCAAGAACAACCCGGTGCTGATCGGTGAGCCTGGCGTGGGGAAAACCGCCATTGCCGAGGGGCTGGCCCTGCGCATTATCAATGGCGATGTGCCCGAGAGCCTGCAACGCAAGCAGTTGATGGCGCTGGATATGGGGGCTTTGATCGCTGGCGCGAAATATCGCGGCGAATTTGAAGAGCGTTTGAAAGCCATCCTGTCGGAGGTGACTGCGGCGGCCGGGCAGATCATCCTCTTTATTGATGAGATGCACACGCTGGTGGGCGCGGGAAAAGCCGATGGGGCGATGGATGCGTCTAACCTGCTGAAACCAGCTTTGGCCCGGGGCGAGCTGCATTGTGTGGGCGCCACCACGCTTGATGAATATCGCAAACATGTGGAAAAAGACGCGGCTTTGGCCCGGCGCTTCCAGCCGGTTGTGGTCGAGGAGCCTACGGTCGAAGACACGGTAAGCATCCTGCGGGGCATCAAGGAAAAATACGAGTTGCATCACGGGGTGCGCATCAGCGATTCCGCGCTGGTGGCCGCAGCGACCCTGAGCCATCGCTATATCACCGATCGTTTCTTGCCCGATAAAGCCATTGATTTGGTGGATGAGGCCGCTTCGCGCTTGCGCATGGAAGTGGATAGCAAGCCTGAAGAGCTGGATGCGCTGGATCGTCAGATCTTGCAAATGCAGATCGAGGCCGAAGCGCTCAAGAAAGAAGATGACGCCGCCAGCAAAGACCGGCTGGAAACTCTGGAAAGCGAGCTATCAGAGCTGCAGCAGCGCAGCGCCGAGATGACCGCCCAATGGCAAGCGGAGCGGGACAAGCTTGCCCAAGCGCGGGACATCAAAGAAGAGCTGGATCATGCCCGCGCCGAGCTCGATCAAGCCAAGCGCGAGGGCAATCTCGCCCGGGCTGGGGAGCTCAGCTATGGGGTGATCCCGGATCTGGAGAAAAAGCTGGCCCAGGCGGAAGAAGCTGAAAGCGATGTCATGGTCGAAGAGGCCGTGCGCCCCGAGCAGATCGCCAGCGTGGTAGAGCGCTGGACCGGCATCCCCACCTCGAAAATGCTCGAAGGGGAGCGGGAAAAACTGCTGCGCATGGAAGACGAGATCGGCAAGCGGGTCATTGGTCAACGCCAAGCGGTGGTGGCTGTGTCCAATGCGGTGCGCCGGGCGCGCGCCGGATTGAACGATGAAAACCGCCCGCTGGGCTCTTTCCTATTTCTTGGCCCGACCGGCGTCGGCAAAACCGAGCTGACCAAAGCCTTAGCCGAATTCCTCTTTGATGATGACAGCGCCATGGTGCGTATTGATATGTCGGAATTCATGGAGAAACACGCGGTGGCCCGTCTGATCGGCGCGCCTCCGGGCTATGTGGGCTATGATGAAGGCGGGGTTTTGACCGAAGCGGTGCGGCGGCGTCCTTACCAAGTGGTGCTGTTCGATGAGGTCGAGAAAGCCCATCCGGATGTGTTCAACGTGCTGTTGCAGGTGCTTGATGACGGGGTGCTGACCGATGGTCAGGGCCGCACGGTAGATTTCAAGCAAACCCTGATCGTGCTGACCTCAAACCTTGGGGCGCAGGCGCTTAGTCAATTGCCCGATGGGGCGGATGCTTCGGATGCCAAACGCGATGTGATGGATGCGGTGCGGGCTCATTTCCGCCCGGAATTCCTGAACCGTTTGGACGAAACCATCATCTTTGACCGGCTCACTCGGCCGGATATGGATGGGATCGTGGATATCCAGCTGGCCCGGTTGGGCAAACGGTTGGCGCTGCGCAAAATCGCGCTGTCTTTGGATGAAGGCGCGCGGACCTGGCTTGCCGATGAAGGCTATGATCCGGTGTTTGGGGCGCGTCCGCTCAAGCGGGTGATCCAAAAGGCGCTGCAAGACCAATTGGCCGAGATGATCCTCGCAGGGGATATCAAAGATGGCGATACGATCATGGTCACCGCTGGGGGCGATGGGCTGATCATCGGAGATCGGCTCAGCCAAAGAGGCAAAGCCCCACCCCAGGACGCGGTTTTGCACTGAACAATTAAGCCTGTGAGGTGAAGGGCGGCAGTTAAACTTGCCGCCCTAATTTTATTAGCTTTCCGGCAGGATCACTTTATCGATCACATGGATCACGCCGTTATCGGTTTCGATATCGGCAGAGATCACCTTGGCATCATTGACCTTCACGCCTTTGCGGCCGTCGATCAGCAGCTTTTCACCATTCACAGTGCGCGCGGTCACGGTTTGATCGACAATCTCAGAGGACATCACCTTGGCCGGCACCACATGCAGGGTCAGGATCTCCACCAGCTTGTCTTTGTTTTCCGGCTCCAGCAGGGATTCCACAGTGCCTTCGGGCAGGGCGGCGAAAGCTTCGTCGCTCGGGGCGAAAACCGTGAATGGCCCTTCGCTTTTCAAGGTGTCCACAAGACCGGCTGCACCAACGGCGGCCACAAGAGTTTCAAAGCTTCCCGCCTCGATGGCGGTGTCTACAATATCCGCCGCATTGGCGGAAAGCGGCGCGGAAAGAAGCACTGCACTGGTGGCGAGCGTTGCGAAAGCTTTGCGGAACATGGGGTATCTCCTCTGCTATTCTCGTCGGGCACTGTTCATCAGGCCCGTGACAGCAAGAAAGCTATGCTGGTTCCGCGCAAGTCCAGGGGATCTATCTAGGGTTGTTGTTTATTTAACGCTTGAATGTTTCTGGCGCTGGCCTAAGTCGGCGCATTTTTCCGGGTCAAGGCACAGAAATGTGAGAAGTATTTCCTGAATTTTCGGGTTTGAGCCCCGCCTGGGGTTGGCTTTTCCGGCGGCGGGGCAGATGCAGGTCAGTCCAGGCCAATCGCCTCGCGGGCGAGGCTATCAAGCAAGGCTTGCACTTCTTGCATGGCCCCTGCGGGCATTTCGTTAAACCCAATCACGGTCTCGCCTGGGGCATCGGCGCTGGTATAGACAAAGATGTCGTAGGGGCAGAACCGAATATTGGCGATGTCGTCTTCCATCACTTTGCGCGACAGGCTGGCAGAGCAAAAGCTCAGCACATCGGCATTTTCGAACAGCACAATATCAGAGCCCACATCGGCGCGGGTGCGTTCCAGCATCGTGCCCACATGGCTAGTGGATTCAACGATCAAGCCGCGCCCGACAATGGCGCTTTCCAGGCCAAAGACCACATCATCAAAGCTTTCATCGCTGGTATAGGTGATGGCCCCCTCGGCATGGGCCAGGCTGGTGCTGAGACAAAGAATAGCCAGAAAACGAAACATAGTGTCCTCCAATCACAGTTCGGTCTTGTTGGGATGGTCCAGCTATGCACTAGTCGGAGGCATCAAGCATTACGGCTAGATGTCTCGGGAGGACTGCAATGGAGATGATGGATCTCACCCTGATTGAAAGGGCCCTGAATTTCCTAGGACTTTTATTGGTCTTGGTGGTGGCGGTGCTTATTGCCGCAATGGCGGTGATGTTTGTTGCTGACAGCACCCAGACCCGCGATGCGATCCGGCGCAATTATCCGGTGCTCGGGCGCTTTCGGGGATTGTTCACGAAACTAGGCGAGTTCTTCCGCCAGTATTTCTTTGCCATGGATCGTGAGGAATACCCGTTTAACCGGGCGCAGCGAGACTGGGTCAATCGTGCATCTGCGGGCAAAGGCAATACCATCGCTTTTGGCTCCACCCGCAGTTTGGATGTGGTGGGCACCCCGATTTTCGTGAATTCCGCCTTTCCGCCCTTGGATGAAGAAGCGGCCCCCGCGCCGCCCATGGAAATTGGGCCGGGGGCGCGCATCCCTTATTTGGCCCCGTCGATCTTTAATATCTCGGGCATGAGCTATGGGGCGATCTCGAAACCTGCGGTGCAGGCTTTGTCTAAAGGCGCGGCCAAAGCCGGGGTTTGGCTCAATACTGGCGAAGGCGGGCTGTCGCCTTATCACTTGGAGGGGGGCTGTGATCTGATTTATCAGATCGGCACCGCGAAATACGGCGTGCGTGATGCGGCGGGCAATCTCGATGATGATGCGCTGCGCAAAATGGCCAGCCATGAAAAAGTGCGCATGTTCGAGATCAAGCTGAGCCAGGGGGCGAAACCCGGCAAAGGCGGGATTTTGCCAGGCGAGAAGATCAATCAAGAGATCGCTCAGATCCGCGGGATCGAGGCGGGCAAAACCAGCTATTCCCCCAATCGCCATGAAGAAGTGCATAATTGGGATGAGCTGCTCGATCTGGTCGAGCGTGTGCGCGAGGTCAGCGGCAAACCCACCGGCATCAAAATGTGCATCGGCTCGGTGGATGGGGTGCGCGAGTTTTTCGCTACGATCAATCGGCGCGGCCATGCCAGCGCCCCGGATTTCATCACCATTGATGGCGGCGAAGGCGGCACCGGGGCCTCGCCCATGCCGTTGATGGATTTGGTGGGCATGCCGGTGCGGGAAAGCCTGCCGCGTATGGTTGATATGCTGCTGGAATATGGGCTGCGCGAGCGGATCCGTTTGATCGCTAGCGGCAAGCTGGTCAATCCCGGCGATGTGGCCTGGGCCTTGGCATCCGGGGCGGATTTCGTGGTCTCCGGGCGCGGGTTTATGTTTGCCCTGGGCTGCATCCAGGCGCTCAAATGCAACAAGAACACCTGTCCCACCGGGATCACCACCCATGACCCGCGCTTTCAAAAAGGGCTTAATGTGGTCAATAAAACCGAGCGGGTGGCCAATTATGCCCGGTCGCTGATCTCGGAGGTGGAGATCATCTCCCATTCCGTGGGGGTGGCTGATCCTCGCCAAATGGAACGCAAACATGTGCGTTTGGTGCAAACCAACGGGCAATCGGTGCGAATGGATGCGCTTTATCCCCCGCCGCAGCCGCGCGATAGCGCCGCTTAAGGGCAATGTTTCAAGAACCAACGCGCATGTGAAAAGCCGTCGCTTTGTCGGGGCGCGTTGATGGATTAATTCATGGGCGTGCCATTCAAGGAGACGCCCATGCGCCGCGCCCAAACCTCCAAACTGACCTGGTCGGATGTGACCCCCGAGGCCACCTATCTCAATCGCCGCGCGGTGCTGGCGGGTTTGACCGGTATCGGTGCGCTGGGGGCGATCGGGGCGGGCCTGCCAGCGCATGCGGCCGGACCCTATTCCACCGATGAGGCGCCCAACACTTTCGAAGAGATCACCTCATATAACAATTTCTACGAATTTGGCGCCAATAAGACCGATCCCGCGAAATATGCCCATGCGCTGACCACGGATCCCTGGTCGATTGAAATCACCGGTCTGGTGGAACGCCCGGGCACATATGATCTGGCCGATGTGGTGCAGGGGCAAGATATCCAAGAGCGGATCTATCGCTTCCGCTGTGTCGAGGCGTGGTCCATGGTGATCCCTTGGCTTGGGTTTGAATTGGCGGGGCTATTGACCCGAGTGGGTGTGCAGCCAAGCGCCAAATATGTGGCTTTCGAAACTTTGCACCGGCCCGAGGAAATGCGCGGCCAGAAAATGCCTCTGCTCAAATGGCCCTATGTGGAAGGGTTGCGGTTGGATGAGGCTATGCATCCTTTGACCCTGATGGCCACCGGGCTCTACGGCAAAGACATGCCCAATCAAAACGGCGCGCCGATCCGTTTGGTGGTGCCGTGGAAATACGGGTTCAAATCCATCAAATCCGTGGTCAAGATCACGCTCACCGCCGAAGAGCCGCCCACCAGCTGGAACCGGGCCAATGCGCGGGAATATGGTTTCTACTCGAATGTGAACCCGGATGTAGATCATCCCCGTTGGTCCCAGGCCAGCGAACGGCGCGTGGGGGGCGGACTTTTTGCCAAGCGCCAGCCAACCTTGCCCTTCAATGGTTATGGCGAAGAGGTGGCCGGGCTCTATGAGGGGATGGATCTGGCGAAATACTATTGAGACCGCTGATCGTGGGGCCAGCCTTGAATATTGTTGGGCGCTGCAATGGCGCGGCGCGGCGCGTGCCGGAATGGATGCTCTATGCGGGGGCAGGGGGCTATGGGGTATGGCTGTTCTATGCGGGCTTAACCGGTGGGCTCGGGGTTGAGCCGATCAAAGAGCTAGAGCACCGCTATGGTATGGCTGGGCTTTGGCTGCTGATTGCCGGATTGGCGGTCAGCCCATTGCGCAGCCGTCTGGGCCTAAATTTCCTTTGTTGGCGCCGGGCCATCGGTCTCGCGGCTTTCTTTTTTATTCTGTGCCATTTTCTGGTCTGGCTGCTGCTTGATGTTCAGCAGCCCGCGGCCATCGCAAAAGACCTGATCAAACGTCCCTATATTACATTGGGCATGGGGGCGCTGATCCTCATGCTTCCTTTGGCACTGAGCTCGAATAATTGGGCCATGCGCAAACTTGGCCCGTTACGCTGGCGCAGATTGCATCAGCTCACCTATGCGGTCGCGCTATTGGGCTGCCTTCACTATCTCATGCAGTTGCGGGGGCTGCGCCTGGAGCCGTTGGTCTATGGGGGCGCGATCTTTTTGCTATTGGCGCTGCGCTTTCTTCCGCGCCGCTAGGCGCGAGCGACTCGTTTTGGGCGTTTGATTCCAGGGTGAATCGCCGATTCAGAGGCCGATCCGGGGAGAAACCTGTGGATTGTTCTGCGCGATCGACCGAGATTCCCTAGGTTGCCCCGCTTCTGCGCGAGGTTTCGGGATTTTTGCACCCGGTAAGGCGCTGATTTTTTACGCAATTCGGAAAAAATTTGTGATTTCGTCATTTTATTTTCAAAAACTGCTTGCGGGTTTTGATTGGTAGGCATAGACACCCCTTCACCGACGGGGCGGCGACGCAAGACGCTGCTACGGCGGGGCACTTCGAGGGTCGGATGGCTCTTGAGGGAAGTTACATCAGGGACATGGTTGAGCGGGTTGCGCCAGTAAGAAGTTGGCGCTCCTGTTGGTTTTTGTCTCTGCGCTTTTTGACATCGCGAGTATCTGAAGAGATATGTGGGCGGTTTGGTTCATTCGATGGACTAATCGACTGCATATCGGCTCACTAGCCTTCGGGCGATGATGTGAGTGTCAGCTTCACTGTTTGGCGGCTTTTGGTTTCTTATGAGACTGAAGCACACCAAACGGATGACGTGCCCCATTTTCACAGATGGGGAACGATGTGCAGAGGTTCGAACGTCAAGGATAAGCTGGTAACAGCTTTTCAACTTGAGAGTTTGATCCTGGCTCAGAACGAACGCTGGCGGCAGGCCTAACACATGCAAGTCGAGCGAGACCTTCGGGTCTAGCGGCGGACGGGTTAGTAACGCGTGGGAACGTGCCCAGC
The DNA here is from genome assembly GCA_025800345.1 of Mangrovicoccus sp. GTDB lineage: Bacteria > Pseudomonadota > Alphaproteobacteria > Rhodobacterales > Rhodobacteraceae > JANSYP01. The sequence goes on from JAOXSB010000194.1 coordinate 15,130, forward strand.
TCTGCGGAATAGCCTCTGGAAACGGAGAGTAATACCGCATACGCCCTTCGGGGGAAAGAATTTCGGAGTTGGATCGGCCCGCGTTAGATTAGGTAGTTGGTGGGGTAACGGCCTACCAAGCCTACGATCTATAGCTGGTTTGAGAGGATGATCAGCAACACTGGGACTGAGACACGGCCCAGACTCCTACGGGAGGCAGCAGTGGGGAATCTTCGGCAATGGGCGCAAGCCTGACCGAGCCATGCCGCGTGAGCGATGAAGGCCTTAGGGTTGTAAAGCTCTTTCGCCAGGGATGATAATGACAGTACCTGGTAAAGAAACCCCGGCTAACTCCGTGCCAGCAGCCGCGGTAATACGGAGGGGGTTAGCGTTGTTCGGAATTACTGGGCGTAAAGCGCGCGTAGGCGGATTGGAAAGCTAGAGGTGAAATCCCAGGGCTCAACCCTGGAACTGCCTTTAGAACTCCCAGTCTAGAGTTCGAGAGAGGTGAGTGGAATTCCGAGTGTAGAGGTGAAATTCGTAGATATTCGGAGGAACACCAGTGGCGAAGGCGGCTCACTGGCTCGATACTGACGCTGAGGTGCGAAAGTGTGGGGAGCAAACAGGATTAGATACCCTGGTAGTCCACACCGTAAACGATGAATGCCAGACGTCGGGTAGCATGCTATTCGGTGTCACACCTAACGGATTAAGCATTCCGCCTGGGGAGTACGGTCGCAAGATTAAAACTCAAAGGAATTGACGGGGGCCCGCACAAGCGGTGGAGCATGTGGTTTAATTCGAAGCAACGCGCAGAACCTTACCAACCCTTGACAT
>JAOXSB010000226.1 GCA_025800345.1 Mangrovicoccus sp.
CGCTCTGCCTCGCCGGGCAAAGGCCCCCCGGATAGGATATCAAGCATACACTCTGTCCAATGCTACATACCCGCGGGTCAGTACGGCCCGCGAGGTCAGGTTAATTTATCGCTTGGGTTAACCCCTCAGCGACCGTGCGTGACGTGACCGTCAGCAAATCAAGATAGGTGGGCACCGGGCCTTTCGGACCGCTAAGAGAATCCACATAAAGCTCGCCGCCATAGGCCGCGCCAGTTTCCCGCGCCACTTGCTTGGCCGGCGCGGTGTTCACAGTGCTTTCGCAAAACACCACGGGGATATTGTTTTCCGTGACCCCATCGATCACCGCCCGCACCTGCTGCGGCGTGCCCACCTGATCGGCATTCATGGGCCAAAGATAGAGCTCTTTCAGGCCAAAATCCCGCGCCAGATAGCTAAACGCCCCTTCGCAGGTCACCAGCCAGCGTTCATTTTCCGCGATCCCATCGATCTGCGCGCGCAGCGGTTCAATGGTCTCACGCAGCTGGGCTTTATAGGCATCGGCATTGGCCGCATAAATCTTAGCATTTTCCGGATCGTGTTCTGACAGGGCAGCCTCGATATTGCTGATATAGACCAGAGCGTTATCCAAGCCCATCCAAGCATGAGGGTTGGGTTTGCCCTCATAAGAGCCCGCGCCAATGGCAATCGGGTCAATACCATCGCTTAGCGTGGCCGAGGGCACATCCCCCAGATTGCTCAGGAACTGCTCGAACCAAAGCTCTAGATTCATCCCGTTCCACAAGATCAAATCCGCATCCGAGGCGCGCACAATATCGCGCGGGGTGGGCTCATAGCCGTGGATTTCCGCACCGGGCTTGGTCACCGACACCACCTCGGCCGCGTCCCCGGCCACATTCTGCGCCATATCCGCCAGCACGGTGAAAGTGGTCACGACTTTCAGCTTGTCCCCGGCAAAGCCCGGCCCGGCCATCAGGGCAATCGCCGCAGCGCTGGTGATCAATCCTGCAAAATGCATCGGTATTTCCGCTTCATTGGGTCTGAATATGCGCTGCTTATTGCGAGTTATTATCAAT
>JAOXSB010000243.1 GCA_025800345.1 Mangrovicoccus sp.
TGATGGGAAAACCCGGCCCAGGCCAACAAGACCGGGTAGAATATCATCGCCAGGCTGGACAGGGCTGTGGCGGTCATGATCACCACCAGGGTATGTTCTTCTTTCTTGTCGAAATTGCGCGTGACCGAGGCCAGAGCCAATGCGGCAGAGGCTCCGCAAATCGCCACTGCGCCCGAGGCGATCAAAGCGCGCGGCCCGGACCATCCAAGGGCACGGCCGATCAGCAATCCCAGCAGGATGGTGCTCGCGCAGCCCAGCAAGATCAGCAGGAAAACGCCGCCGCCTAGGCTAAAGAGCAGATCAAAGGACACCCGCAGCCCCATCAAGGCAACCCCGAGTTTCAGCCCGATTGAGGCGACCAGTTTGACCCCAGTTGCAATGCGATCCTCTTCGCATAGGAACGACATCGCCATGCCGAGCAATAGGGCAAACAGCATGATCGGGGCCCCATAGCGCGAGGCAATCGCATAGGCGGCCAGGCTGACAACAATGGCCACAGCAATGCCGGGCAAATGGGTTTTTAACTCGTTTAACTGCACGCTTCTTCCAACTTTGTACTTCGTTTGCCGTGATGGCCTGGCACGCCCTTGTGGTTATCAGCCTCCCCGAACTTGGCCATGTTGTGCAAGCCCTGAGCGGCGAGTGTTGGTTTCTGCGGGCTGAACCTGTCTTTGCTGGCAAAATTCAGCATGCCGCGTTAATTCTCAGGCAGTCTGGGAATTCCATCAGGGCGGAGCGCAATCGTCTAATGACCCGCTTACTAAGATCTTTTTCGCCTATTCTGAGCCCGGGACAACTTAGATATTGCATTGCGTGTATCGAATGCGTTTGTGGGGTTGTAGCGACGATATTGCATCGAGGAGATTTCATATGAGTTTGGCCAATGCGAGCCGGGTGGAGCCAGAGGGTACAGGAATTGGTCAACTCAAAGCAGCGCTTGCAGAAAGTCGTAAGGGGTTTGAAATCAAACAAATCCCGGTTGCCGCTGCCCAAGGCGATTGGAGCCTGGTGGATGGGGCGTTTCAACATCGCAGCCGCGGCTTTTTTAGCATCACTTGCGTAGAAGAGCCTGGCGGCGCGGAGCGCGTTGGATTGTATCAGCCCCAAGGCGCGGTCAATGGGCTTTATTCCGCCAAGCGTGATGGGCAGAGGCAGTTTCTGGTCCAGGCCCGCGCTGAACCGGGCAATGTCAACATTGCTCAGATCGGCCCATCTCTGCAATCGACACCGGCGAATTTCCTGCGGTTCCATGGCGGCCGAACCTCTGATTTCTTTGGATTTTTCCTGCAACATGATCCCGATATTCGGTTGCTTGAAGAAATGACCCAGCTGGATCTGGGCAAGATCTATTTCCTGAAAACCAAGCGCACGATTTTCGCCGAAGGGCATGGCGATGTAGAGGTGCCTGATGGGTTTTTGTGGGTCAGCCGCGACACGTTTTTGGAAGCGGTGCGCGAAAGTTACACGCTGAATACGGATATGCGCGCGTTTTTGTCAGTCTTGCCTTGGTCCGCCGACCCCAGCTCTGGTGAGATCGGTCCAGTGGATAAGAACCTGCAAAAATCCCTGGCCGCAGAGATCCGGCCCGAGCGGATCGGGGCGCTGATGCAAAAGCTTAGCCGCCCCCAAGTGCGCAATATTCGGTTCAAGCCGCTGGACCAGTTGAAAAATTGGCGTTTGACCGAAAACGGGCTTGAAGAAATCGCGCCGCGCCAGAACATCGCCGCGTATTTTTATCAGACCCAAGCGCAAAAGCGCGAGATGAAATCCTGGCTGCAGCCCATGCTGACCTCGCAAGCGGTTGGGGATTTCGGTTTGCTCACCCGCGAACGTCATGGGGTGATCGAGGTATATGTGCGGCCTCATGCGGAAATCGGTGTGGCGAGCGGGCATTCGCTCTGCCCCAGTTGGCTGTTCTATCCTGGCGAAGATCTAGCCTATCCTGATTGGATGGTGCCGCATTTGGAGGATGTTTGGCTCAGCACCGATGAATCCGATGAGGGCGGCCGGTTCTATCATCACAAAAGCCGCGTTTCGATTTGCCGCGTGAACCCTGACGCGCCAGCTGGGTGGGAAAGTGAAGATGGCTGGCTGCGCTTGTCGGAATTACAAGTGTTTTTGCGCCGCTCGAACACTTGCTCCATTCAGCTTCGTATCGCGGCCTCGCTTTTGCTTGGGCTGCGTTCGTGACACGGGATAAGCGCATATGACCCTGGCAATCCTTGCAGCCTATATCTTCGATGAACGATTGGTCCCAATGGTTCAGGTGCATCTGGATTATATCCAGCGCACAACCCAAGGCCCCTATCGCATCTATGGGGCAGCGCCCCGGCTTGCCCCCGAGCATAAGGCAATGTTGGAAGCGCGGCCGGAAGTGACATTGATCACCTCTTTTGATTTTCCACCCCTAGAGGGCAATGCATGGATCAGCGCCAATCGTTATGAGCATAATGCCTTTCTAGAGGCGCTGCGGGCGCGGGCTGCGGCGGATGGGGCGAGCTCATTCATCACCCTGCATCAAGACAGTTTCCCAATCGAGCCTGGCTGGGATCGGGCATTGGGCCAGCTTGTGGATCAGGGTTCGGCTTTTGCCACGATCATGCCCTATTCTTACAATGCTGGGCTTTATTGGGATCGCGCCTGGGAAGAGAAAGGCGCGCCGCTATTGGTGTCAGAAGCAGATCGGCAAAGCCCGCTTTTCGACGAATTTCTGAACGCTTATCCCGATATAGATCCCGCAGATGGGGGCATTGGCTTTTTGTTCCAGGCCTGGCGCGAGGGGCGGGAATTCTATTCCTTACTGCCCACAGCGCCCAATATTTGGGGGGATTGCATCCTGCATCTGGTCGGGGCCACGCGCATGGTCGGGGCTGGGGACAGCCCCTCGCGCTTGCCGCAACCGGTGGAGCGATTGGCCAATCAGTTGGGCCGGGTGGTGACCCGCCAGCTGCCGCCTGGGGCGGGGCAAAAACTGCGCCAAAAACTGCGCTTGCTGGTGGCCAATCGTGACAAAGAGCTTGGGCGCGCGGGCACGTTGAACAATAAAATCGCTCAGATTGAAGCGATGGTGCAAGATCCCGAGGCCTTCGTGCAGGCCTGCCGCGAAGACCGCATTGATGACAGTTTGCGCGCGGCGGCGACGGCTTAGGATTAAGCGCCAGTTTGAACGGAGCCGAGGGCGAGCATCAATAAGCTGATCGCCCCGAGCCAGGCCGCCGCGATGCGAAAGGCAATCGCGACCCACGGCGCGGCCAAGCGGTCTTGGATCGCATGGGTGAGCCCAAAGATGTAGAGCAGCCCCAAATTGGCGCCGATAATGGCGCCAGACGCGGTGATGATCTGATCTGGCACAGGGCCTGCATCGGGGATTGATAGGCGGCCAATACACAGCCCGCCCAAGGTGGTCCAAAGGGCGGCCAGCAATGGCAAGCGTTTGGGACATAGCGCTGCGCAGGCGCAGGCCGCAAAGGCGATGGCAAAGCAGAGCGGATCAAGATCTGGAGGGGTAAATCCCAACCATAGGCCCAACAGGCTAGCGACCAAAAAAGCGCCCAATAGCCATCTGGCCTTGGGGATAGCGAAACTACTGGCGAGCAACCCCAAACTGATGATCAGCAGCGCTTGCGCCGGGCTCGTGAACGGATGCAATACCCCCGTGTAAAACCCTTCGATCCCGGCGATTGGCGCATGGGCTTGGGCTGGGCCGGCGATCAGCCCAAAGGCCAACCCGCCACAGGAGGGCCGCAAGATCTGCATCGCTTAGGCATATCCGATCAGAAAAGCGATCCCAGCAAGGGAGATAAGCCCACCCGCCCCGCGAATGACAGCGCGGCCTGCGGGCCATTTTACCAATAGGCCGAAGCCGATCCCGCTAAGATGCAGCAGCCCGGTGGCGATCACAAAGCCAGCAGCATATGCAAAAGCGTTCACGCTTGCGGGCAGTTCCGCCCCATGGGCATAGCCGTGAAAAACCGCAAAAGCGCCGACGATCACGGCACAGATCCAGATCGGCGGGGTTACCGCAAAGGCAATCATCCCGCCCAAGATCACCGCAGACAGGGCGATGCCGGTTTCCACCGCCGGAAGGGGCAGGCCGAGAATGCCGGCTGCGGCGCCAAACGCCATGACCAGCGGGAACACAATCGGCAAAATCCAGATCGACGGCGCGCCCAGGAACGCGCCCCACAGTCCCACAGCCACCATGGCGGCCACATGATCCCAGCCCAGGATCGGATGGGTGAAGCCTGACACAAACCCGCCGCCATAGCCGTCACTTCCATGGGCGAGCGCTGGTAGGGCTGCGCTGGTAAAGACCAGGGCAAGGACCAGAATAATAGGCATATGGCGATGGGGCATGGGACAGCGTCCTTGGAACATATATCTGACCAGCGCAGAGCTACGAGAGATCGCAGCCACCCTCAATGCCAACGCTGCGAGAGATCTATTGGCCGCTTTAGGGCGATGACGATCCTATTCCCATTCTGCAGGAGTGATTTTTAGGGTTTTGATCCGGGAATACAGGGTCGTGGGGCGCAGGCCCAATAGGGCGGCGGCACCGTTGGGGCCCGAGACTTGCCCCGCCGCTTCGCGCAAGCTGTTGACGATATTCTTGCGCAGCAGGCTTTGCATTTCGGCCTCAGTGCGCACGGTTTCGCCGGTTGGCGGATCAAGCGGGGCATCGCCGCTGAGCTCCAGCGCCAGTTTGCGATCTTTGGACACGATCGCGGCGCGCTCGATCACATTGCGCAGCTCGCGCACATTTCCGGGCCAATCATAAGCCTGCATTTGGCGCACCACCCCTTCGGTGATCACCGGCACAGGCCGGTTCAGGCGGCGGCAGGCAAGTTTGAGCAAATGAGTGGCCAGGGGCGGGATATCCTCGGGGCGCTCGCGCAGAGGCAGGCAAGCAATGGGAAAGACATTGAGGAAAAGATAGAGGTTCTCGCGCAGCTTGCTTGAGGCCGAGGGCCGTTGATGCGACAGGGTTGTGGCAGCGATCACCCTTATATCTAGGGGCTTTTCCCGCGTATCCCCAAGCCGGGTGACCAATCCGGTTTGTAATGTGTGTAGCAGCTTGCCCTGAATATCCGCGGGCAGATCCTCCACATCATCTAGGAACAAAGTGCCCCCATGGGCCAATTCCAGCTTGCCGGGCTTGTCGCGGGTGGCCGCATGGGCTCCGCCGCGCACCTGGCCAAAAAGCTCGGCTTCCACCGCTTCTGGGGCCACGGAGCTGCAATTAAAATGGATCAATGGGCGGCGAGAGCGCGGGCTGGCTTTGTGAATTTCCGTGGCCACCAAGGCTTTGCCCGTACCGCGCTCGCCCGAGATCAGCACCGTGGCGTCGGTTTTGGCCACAAGATCAATCCGCGCCAGCACTTGCTTGGTTGCCGCAGACGAGCCGATAATGGTGTGATGGGCGCGTTCGGTGGTGATTTCCGCCAGCAGATAGGCGTTTTCTTCTTCAAGCCGGTCCCTGAGGGCGGCGACCTCTTGCAGGGCGTCTTTCAGCTTGCGTTCATTTTCTTTGCGCTCGGTGATGTCGCGGAAAATCACCACTGCACCCGCAAGGATTTGCTGGTCATAGATTGGGGTGGAGACATATTCGACGCGAATGGGTTTGCCATCTTTGCGCCAAAACACTTCATCTTCGATCCGGTTCACCTGCTCAAAGCGGAAGGAACGATAGATCGGGCAATCATGGGCGTGATAGGGCTCGCCGCTCAGGTGATGATGATGGATCATCGAATGAATATCTTTGCCCAATAGATCCGCCGTGGTCCACCCCAGCATTTCTTGGGCCGCGCGGTTCACAAATGTGGTTTTGCCATCGGCATTGACCCCATAGATACCCTCGCCCGCGGCATTGAGGATAAGCTGATTGCGGCGCTCAAGCTCGGCGAAGAACCCTTCGGCCCGTTTCCATTCCACCAGCCCCGCCCGTTGCAGCTCGGCGGCTTCGGCCAGCTGCGCGCGGGCATCCAAAGCGTCAAGATCCAAGATCATCAGCATCAATTGGCCAGCGCGTCCTGGTATGGGGCGCCCGCGCAATTCGCACCGCAAAGGGCGGTGATCCAGCGGCGTCAGGGGCACCCGGCGTGTCCAGGCCTCTCCCGTGGTGTCGACCTCATCCACGAACACCAAAAATTGCCCGAGTTGATCTTTTAAGAAGTAAGAGAATAAAGGCGGCTCTGCCGCGCCCAATCCCAGAAGGTCTCGGGCCTGAATGTTGATGCCAAGTATGCGGTCGCTTCTGGTGCATAATACCAGAGCGGCCTCGGGCAATGGCGCGACAAGTGAATCGCATTCAAACGGGTCAATAAGCATGACCCAAGCGTAAAAGCCTGATCGCCAGATGCATAACGAAATTTCGTAAATTACGATATTTCATAATACCGCATGCGCTGCCCGTCTTCTTAGGTATTGTAATTTAACACTTTATTGTTCCGCGTAAATTTCAGGCAGTCCCTTTTTTTGAGAAGAATTCGCACGCAGCATGGGACCAGATTGAACGCACGAGGTCCAAAGCATGACGATTAAAAGCCTGGGAAATCCCTTCTCCGAGAAATCAGATCTGCGCCATGGTGCGGATTGTGGCTGCGACAGCTGCTCGAGCGTGTCGATCCAGGAAAGCGCCGCGCCGCAGGATATGTCCGCAGAGCAAATGACAGAACGCGCGGTGGAAAGCGCGATTGTGCGGTCGGTCTTTGGTCATAGCGATATCGGTCGCCGGTCCTTCATGGGGATGCTTGGTGGGGCCACAGCTGCGGCGGCGCTGGCCTCGGTCTTTCCGCTGGAAAAAGCGAAGGCGGCGATTTTGGATGATCTCGGCCCGCCGGAGAAAACCGATCTGAATATCGGGTTCGTGCCGATCACCTGTGCCACCCCGATCATCATGGCCCAGCCCATGGGGTTTTATGAGCGCTATGGTCTGAACGCTCAGGTTATCAAAACCGCAGGTTGGGCCGTGGCGCGGGACAAATCCCTAAACGGGGAATATGACGCCAGCCATATGCTGACGCCGATGCCGCTTGCCATGACCCTTGGGGCCGGTTCGGTGGCCGAGCCATACATCATGCCAGCGGTGGAAAATATCAACGGCCAGGCCATCGTGCTGTCCAATGAACATTTGGACAAGCGCGATCCAAAGCAATGGAAAGGCTTCACCTTTGGGGTGCCGTTTGAATATTCCATGCATAATTTCTTGTTGCGCTACTATGTGGCGGAGCATGGGCTTGACCCGGATAAGGATATTCAGATCCGCGTTGTGCCGCCGCCAGAGATGGTTGCAAATCTGCGGGCGGGCAATCTGGATGGGTATCTTTCGCCAGATCCGTTTAACCAGCGCGCGGTTTGGGAAAAGATCGGCTTTATTCACATCCTGACCAAAGAGATTTGGGAAGGCCATCCCTGCTGTGCTTTTGCGGCCCCGCTGAGCTTTGCCACAGAGCTGCCCAATACCTATGGCGCGCTGCTGAAATCCATCATTGATGCCACGCAATATGCGTCCAACCCGGATAACCGCGTAGAGATTGCCGAAGCGATCAGCCCGAAAAACTATCTCAACCAGCCCGTGCCAGTGGTGCAGCAGGTTCTTACGGGGACTTTCGCCGATGGTTTGGGCGAGGTGCAGCGCGTGCCGGACCGGATCGATTTTGACCCGTTCCCGTGGCATTCCATGGGGGTCTGGATCCTGTCTCAGATGAAACGCTGGGGCTATATTGAAGGGGATGTGGATTGGAAGGGCGTGGCCGAGCAGGTCTATCTGGCCGCCGACGCCAAAAAGGTCATGACTGATCTGGGATATGAGGCCCCAGACGAGACTTATAAATCTCATACGATCATGGGCAAAACCTTCGATCCAGCAGATCCTGACGGCTATCTGAAAAGCTTTGAGATCGGGCGCAGCTGACCATGGCAGGGCTTAGCCTGAACGCCCGCGCGGCGATCTTATCAATCCTTGGCCTGGTGGTGACGCTTCTGATCTGGGAGCTCGCCACCCCCAAGGCGGCAGCGGTTGGCGAGTTGACGGAATACGAGATCCTGATGGGGGTCGGTCAGCCCGAAGCGGGGGTGCCCCCGCCTTCGGCGCTGTTCGTCAAAGCTTGGGAGGAGCTTTCCAACCCGTTCTACGATGCCGGCCCCAATGACAAAGGCATTGGCATCCAAATCGGATATTCCTTGTTTCGAGTGCTCACCGGCTATGCTTTGGCAGCGCTGGTAGCCATCCCACTTGGCTTTCTCATCGGCATGTCACCGGTCGCCTATAAAGCGTTGAACCCTTATATTCAGGTGCTGCGGCCGATCTCGCCTTTGGCATGGATGCCGCTGGCGCTGTTTATCATTCAGGACAGCGAAGCCAGCGCCATCTTTGTGATTTTCATCTGCTCAATTTGGCCGATGCTGATCAACACAGCTTTTGGCGTGGCCGGGGTGCGCGAGGATTGGGTCAATGTGGCCCGCACCCATGAGCTAAGCCCGTTGCGCACGGCGCTGACCGTGATCTTGCCTGCGGCGGCGCCGACAATCGTGACGGGGATGCGGATCTCTATTGGGATCGCTTGGCTTGTGATCGTCGCGGCCGAGATGCTCGTGGGGGGAACGGGCATTGGCTATTACGTCTGGAATGAATGGAACAATCTCGATCTTACCTCGGTGATCTTCTCCATTCTGATGATCGGTGTGGTGGGCATGTTGTTGGATGCGGCCTTTGGCCTGCTTCAGCGCGCCGTCACCTATGCCGAATAAGGAGCGGCCGTTATGGCAAAACCTTTCCTGAGCATTGAACGCCTGACCCAGAAATTCCCTGATGGGGCAGGCGGGACCCTGACGGTTTTCGAAAATGCCAGCTTTGGCATCGAAAAAGGCGAATTCGTCTGCATCCTGGGCCATTCGGGCTGCGGCAAATCCACGATCATGAATGTTCTGGCGGGCTTGGCAGAGCCCAGCTCTGGCGTGGTGAAAATGGATGGGTTCGAAGTGTCGGGCCCATCCTTGGATCGCGGTGTCGTGTTCCAGAATTACTCGCTTTTGCCATGGCTGAGCGCATTGAAGAACGTCACATTTGGCGTTCGGGCGCGCTATCCTGATTGGTCCAAAGCCAAGGTCGAGGCCCATGGCCGGGACTATCTTGCCATGGTGGGGCTCGAGGGCGATGTGGTGCATCGCAAACCCAGCCAATTGTCTGGCGGGATGCGCCAGCGCGTGTCGATTGCCCGGGCCTTTGCCAATCATCCCAAGCTTTTGCTTTTGGACGAGCCCTTTGGGGCGCTGGATGCATTGACCCGTGGCACGATCCAAGAAGAACTGCTCAAGATCTGGAGCAAGACCGAGCAAACGGTCTTTATGATCACCCATGATATCGACGAAGCGATCCTTTTGGCCGATCGCATCTTGCTGATGACAAATGGGCCTTTTGCCCGCGTCGCCGAAGCGGTGGAGATCACCATTCCCCGCCCGCGCAACCGCACCGAAATCGTGGATCATCCCAATTACTATGCCATCCGCAATCACTTGGTTCATTTCCTGGGGCATCGCTCCAAAGAGCTGGCTGGCCAGCAAGGGGATGGCGAGGCCCAAAGCCCGGTTTCGGTGCGCATCGACCAGCCCCAGAGCCAATCCGAAGACGAAGAGCCAGTGCCGCCCTTGCGGGCGGTGAATGACTGAAAGAGAGACTTGATGAGCATTGAAACCCCTCTGCGCCCGCCAGTGCCGCCCTTTACCTATGAGGAGGCGGTGCAAAAGGTGCGCATGGCAGAAGACGCTTGGAACACGCGCGATCCCAAAAAGGTGGCGCTGGCCTATACGCCCGACACCCGTTGGCGCAACCGATCTGAATTCCTCAATGGCCGGGCCGAGGTGGAAGCTTTCTTGACCCGCAAATGGGCGAGCGAGACGGGATATCGGCTGATCAAAGAGATCTGGGCCCATAGCGAGAACCGCATTGCGGTGCGGTTTTGCTATGAATGGCATGATGCCAGCGGCCAGTATTTCCGATCCTATGGCAATGAAAACTGGGAGTTTTCCGCCACTGGCCACATGGCCACGCGCCATGCTTCGATCAATGATCTGCCCATTTCCGAAGACCAGCGGCTGTTTCATTGGCCGCAAGGGCCGCGCCCCGAAGAACACCCCGGTCTGAGCGATCTGGGGCTGTGAGACCACCGACCGACATCTGGAGACAACCATGAAAGACCATTACGAAGTGCCCAGCATGATGAGCAAAGAAGATGTAACCATGATGATCCTGTCGGCCAAGAAACAGGCAGGGCTGACTTGGGAAGGCATCGCGGAAAAGATTGATATGTCGCCGGTTTGGACCCATTCGGCCTGTATGGGCATGAATGGCTGGCCCAAGGACAAGGCCGAGGCTTTGGTCAGTTTCATGGGGCTGCCCCAAGAGGCGGTGAGCGTTCTAGAAGAGCCGCCAACCAAAGTGTGGGAGCAATCGGTGCCCACGGATCCTTGCATCTATCGCCTTTATGAAATTGTCGGGGTTTATGGCCCCACGATCAAAGCCTTGATCGAAGAGAAATTCGGCACGGGCATCATGTCGGCTATTGATTTCGACATGCAGATCACCCGGGTGCCCCATGAAAAGGGCGACCGGGTTAAAATCGAAATGTCTGGCAAATATCTCGCGTATAATTCCTGGTAAGCGCTCTTGAGGATGGCCCATGATCGGGCCATCCTGTCGCTCCCTCTTCTGGGCAAAGCCGTGCTGCGCGGTGGTTTTCTGATCCGCCAGCAGGCGGTTTTTCCAGTTTTGAGCCTCAGTACAATTTAAGGAAAATCAGGCGCTTCACGGGGGCAGCGGGCCCATGGGCCATTGCGCGCCCGGTTTATGCGAGGGGGAGAGCCGTAAAAAACGCCCGCGCTCAATTGACAACATACTAGGTAGTATGTTTGACTTGCCTAGAAGTTGAGCACCCCGGAAGAGAAGTTGCCGCGCCAATGGCCAGTCGTTTGACCAAAGGAACCAAAGGCTATGAGGAGATCCTCGATGCCGCCGCGCTGAGCTTTCAGACGCGCGGATATGATGGGGCGTCGATCGATGCGGTGGCGCGCAGCATGAATTCCACCAAAGGCCGCGTGTATCATTATTTTCCGTCCAAGGTGGATTTGTTCAATGCGGTGCGCGAACGGGCCATGGATCTGGCCTTTGATGCGCTGCGCGGGGGCTATGAAAGCGACGGCACGCCGCTCGAGCGTTTGACCATCATGGCCCATGAATATGTGCGGGTGATGATGCGCCACCAGCCCTATATGCAAGTGCTGGTTGATGGGTTGCAGCGCCGCCGCCACCGCGCCTTAACCGAAGAGCAGCGCGGCGAAATCAAACGTCATCTGAGCGCGCGTAAGCGGCTAGAGCAACAATTCCGCGAAGTGGTTTTGGCGGCCCAGGACGCGGGCGAGATCCAAATCGCGCTGCATTCCGTGACCTTGCAAACCTTCCTGATGGCGCTTGGCGGGCCGGTTTTGTGGTACTCGCCCCGCCCCGATGAGACCCCGGAAGATCGCAAAGCCATTGCCGAGGATATCGTGAAATTCGGGCTGCGCGGGCTCGGCGTGGCCGATGACAAGATCGAAAGCTTAAGGAAGAGTGATGACTGACCTGCCAGAAAGCATGCAAGCGCTTTTGCAGAAACATGATGGCTATTCGGGCCGGGCCGAAGGGCCGATGATCGAAGATGCCTCTGAATATCTGGAATTTGCCACCATTCCTACGCCGAAACCCGGCAAAGGGCAGGTGTTGATCAAATTGCGCACCGCCTCGGTGAACCCATCGGATTTGCATTTCATCAAGGGTGAATATGGCCAGCCGCGGATCAAAGGCAATCCGGCCGGGTTTGAGGGCTGCGGCGATGTGGTGGCCGCAGGCGAAGGGGCCGAAGCGCTGATCGGTCAGCGCGTGGCCTTTGTGGTTGCCATGGGTTGTTCGGGGGCGTGGGCGGAATATGCCACCACCCAGGCGCTCAATTGCATCCCATTGCAACCGGCGGTTTCCGATGAAGATGGGGCGGCGCAGATCGTCAATCCGCTGACCGCCATGGCGATGGTGGATATTGCGCGCAAAGATGGCGATTGCTTTGTGATCTCGGCCGGAACCAGCCAATTGGCCAAGCTGATGATCGCGCTTGGCCGCGATCTGGGGCTGAAAACCATCGTTTTTGTGCGCCGCGCCGATGCGGTCGAGGCCACCCGCGCCCTTGGGGCAAGCGAGGTTTTGGTAACCTCCGATGAGGACGTAATTGGCCAGTTCAAAACGCTTTGCAAAAGCTACAAGCCGCGGGTGTTTTTGGATTGTGTCTCTGACCAGATGTCCGAGCAGATCTTTGTGGCCATGCCCAATATGGCGCGCTGGATCTCTTATGGCAAACTCGTGGCCGAGGCTCCGGCTTTGACGCAAATGGGGCAGCTTGTCTTCATGGGCAAGCGGGTCGAAGGCTTTTGGCTCACCCGCTGGATGATGGAAACACCGCCCGCAGATCAGTTGAAAGTGGTGCAAGAAGTTCAGACGCGTTTTGCCGATGGCCGGTGGAAAACCGATGTTTCTGCCCGGCTCAAACTGGCCGATGTGGTCAGCGGGCTTGGCGCGGCCACGGGCATACCAGGAGGAAAAGTAATGATTACCCCGTGACCTGATCGGGGATGGCTGCCGGCGGAGTGGAGGCTGCTGGCAGCACTTAAAACATAACCATGTGCGGGGAGGCGACATGGAAAATCTACAGCTCTTAATCAGCGGGCTGGCGAATGGCTGCGTATATGGCCTGATCGCCCTGGGCTTTGTGCTGATTTACAAAGCCACTGAGGCGGTGAATTTCGCCCAAGGGGATCTGATGATGTTTGGCGCTTTCGTCGCCATCGGATTCCACAATGCTGAATTTCTACATCTACCCTATTGGATCGCGGTGCCGCTCACGCTGGCGGTGATGGCCTTGCTGGGCTATCTGCTCGATCGTTTCGTGCTGCGGGCCATGTTTGGCGAGAACCAAACCGCGGTGGTGATCTTGACCATCGCCTTGGGCTTTGTGATCCGCTTTGTCGCCGGGCTCATCTGGGGCCATGAACCGGTCAGCCTGGAACATCCCTTTGCCGGGGCCAAAGTCAGTATTGGCGGGCTGGTTCTCGGGGCCGAGGATGTGGCGGTTATCCTGGTCACACTGGTTTTGACCATCGGATTGGCGGTGTTTTTCCAGCGCACCAATTTGGGCTTGGCCATGCAAGCGGCCTCGCAAAACCAGCTGGCAGCTTACTATGTGGGCGTGCCGGTCAAACGGGTGCAAGGCATCGTTTGGGCCTTGGCCGGGGCCATGGCAGCCATTGCGGGTATTCTTTTCGCGGCCAAAGGGGCGGTGGATCCCTCATCGGGTTTGCTGGGGATCAAAGCTTTTGCTGCAGCAGTGATCGGCGGTTTTGGCAGCTTGCCCGGCGCGCTTTTGGGAGGGCTGATCGTGGGGGTGATGGAGCCCTTTGCCAGCCGGTATATCGCCGCTGGATACAGCCAAATCGCGCCTTATTCCCTGCTGCTCGCGGTGCTGATTTTCCGCCCGCATGGTCTGTTCTCTCAGACCCGCATGAAGAAGGTCTGAGCCCATGCGTATCGTTTTCAAAACCGACTATATGCAGGATATCCGGCCTTGGAAGGATCTGCATCAGCTAAGCCTATATCTGCTGCTGGTTGCGGCGGCATTGGCCGCGCCGATGCTGCTGGATGCTTTCTATCTGGGCGAGGTGACCAATGTGCTGATCTGGGCCTTGGCTGGGATGGGGCTGATGGTTCTTACGGGCCATACGGGTCAGGTTAGCTTGGGCCATGCCGCTTTTCTCGCCTTGGGATGTTATATGAATATCATCTTGATCGAGCAGGGGCTGCCGTTCTTGATCACGTTCCCGCTGGCGGCGCTGATCACGGGTTTGGCGGGGATGCTGATCGCGGTGCCTGCCCTGCGCATGCATGGGGTCTATCTGGCGATTGCCACCATGGCCATGTCGATCTTGGTGGATGATATCATCGTGCTCACCGATGCCTGGACCGGTGGTGTGGGGGGCAAATTCGCGCCGCCCGTGTCGATCTTTGGCTATATGGTGGATCGCTGGGGCACCCCGGTCGCCTTTTACTACCTGGTGCTGGCCATCGTGATTTTGGTCACTTTGGGCTATATCAATCTTCTGCGCTCGCCCCTGGGGCGCAGCTTTATCGCCGTGCGCGACAGCGAAGTCTCGGCCCAGGCCATGGGCGTCGATGTGGCCCGCACCAAGACCATCTCTTTCGGCATCTCCTGTGCCGTGACCGGTCTGGCGGGGGCGCTGATGGGGCTGTTTGCCGGGGCATTCAACAACGAAACCTTCAGCGTCA
>JAOXSB010000256.1 GCA_025800345.1 Mangrovicoccus sp.
GGCCGCCTACCAAGACGCCATTGCCAAGATGTACGACACTCCCGAGTGGGAAGAAGTGCGCGCGCGCAATGGTTGGGTGAACATCCACAACTCGGGCGACGATTTCTCGACCTTCCTCGAGCAGCAAGAACAGCAGATCAGTGATCTGATGAAGAAGCTGGGCTTCCTCTAAGCACCACTCATGGCAGAGCGGCCCGCCCGCTCTGCTGCACCTAAAAACCGTAAGGGAGGGGATGTCATGGCGCTGGATCGCTGGATCGCGCTTGTTTTGCTTGGGGTTTGTCTGGCCTATGGCTACGCCGCCTGGTTTACGATGGATGGCAGCCTGCCCCCTTTCATGCAGCGCAACCCTATTTGGCCAAGCACCTTCCCCAAAGTGCTGTCTGTTCTGGGCATCATCGCCTGCACGATCATCCTGCTGGGTTTCGAAAAATCCGAACCGAAAGCGGCCGATATCGACTATCGCAGACTTGGTGACTACCACCTTGATCAAGCTTTGATGCTGTTGGCCCTGATGGTGATTTACGCCCTGTGCCTTCGTCCTGTCGGCTTTCTGATCTCAACGTCTGCCTTCCTGATCCTCGGCTCGTTCATACTGGGCGAGCGCAAGTGGCACATCATGCTGCCGGTTGCGTTCATCGCCACAGGCGCGGTCTGGTATCTGGTTCAGGAAGTCTTGGGCATCTACATGCGCCCCCTGCCGGGCATTTTCGGAGGCTGACATGCTTGAAGGACTTCTGATCGGCCTGCAAACGGCATTCTCAATCCAAAACCTGCTGATGGTCATCGCCGGCTGTTTGATTGGCACCTTCATCGGCATGCTTCCGGGCCTCGGCCCGATGTCGATCATCGCCATTATGATCCCGGTCGCAATTTCAATGGGCGATCCGTCGGCGGCCCTGATCCTGCTGGCAGGCGTCTACTATGGCGCGATTTTCGGCGGCTCGACTTCCTCCATTCTACTGAACGCACCGGGGGTTGCGGGCACAGTTGCCTCCAGCTTTGATGGCTACCCGATGGCGCGGCAAGGCAAGGCCGGTAAAGCACTGACCATCGCGGCCATCGCCAGTTTCGCCGGGGGTACGCTCGGCGCCATTCTGTTGATGGTCTTCGCGCCAGCACTGTCTTCGGTCGCGTTGCTTTTCCATTCGGCCGAG
>JAOXSB010000261.1 GCA_025800345.1 Mangrovicoccus sp.
GCCACCGATGTCAAAGGCTATCGCCCGGAAATGTATGGGGTTGCGCCCGACCACCACAGCCCAGATCCTTTTGCCTATCGCGGGCAATCTTTGCGCCGGGCGATCCTGCCGCGCGAGTTCTGGCAGATCTAAACCGCGCCCCAAGCCAAAGCCCACGCGCTAGCGCACGGGAGGC
The DNA here is from genome assembly GCA_025800345.1 of Mangrovicoccus sp. GTDB lineage: Bacteria > Pseudomonadota > Alphaproteobacteria > Rhodobacterales > Rhodobacteraceae > JANSYP01. The sequence continues at coordinate 176 of JAOXSB010000261.1, forward strand.
AAATGGGTCAGCCCATATTGGTCAAAAATCGCCGCAATCCGCCCATCTTCCAAAGCATAACGCACCGCGTCATCGGCCCAATAGGATAGCGGCCGATAGGCGAAATGAACCCCGATCCCAAGGGTCCAATCGCCCTTGCCAAAGCCCGGCAAAGGCGGGCGGTGCACAGCGACCCCCTCGCCTGCGCCCCATTCAAGCTGCGCCAGCGGCCCCATAGCTGCCTTTACCTCGCCCGTGTTCAGCGCCGCCATCGCTGCCTCCATGGTGGGATAGCGGCGGATATTGCCCGCCAATTGCCCGCCAGGAAAGGCGGAGAGATAAAAATCCGCGATGCTGTCATTTTCCACAGCCACCGTGTCGAAACGGAAATAGGCTGGCACTGGCGGGTCTTCGGTATAGGCATCTTCACGATAGGCAATGGCCACAGCTTCGGATGCATATTGGCCCGTAAACACCACCTGTTCGACCCGGCATTTAAACGCGCTGTCATAGGGCACTCGCATCATCACATTCGATACGCGCCCGCCAATGATCGGGCCTTTCCACAGATTGTTGCGCAGGTCGGTTTCAAGGTTCTCGCCCGCAGGCACAAAGCGAAACCGCGCTTCGACTCCGATATCCTCGGCAATCAAACGGCCAATATCCACATCGAGGCCGCGGGGCTGGCCCTTATCCTTCCACGAATATGGCGGGTAATCCTCATAGACCGCGATTTCCAGAAAGCCGCGCTCTTGGATCCTGTCCAGATCGGTGCCGACAATATCGCGGCTGGCATTTTGCGGTTTCGGTTGGGGCACCCAATCGGCGCAGGGATCTTGCGCCAAAGCAGCGCCGGCCCAAACCAGCGCTGCAATGGTGATCAAAGCCTGAATAGGGCTTTTGACAGATGTGATATGGCGCACGGATCCTCCGGATTTTATGCGCGAGTTTTGCGCTTTACTGAGCTGCGGACAAGCCCACGGTCAGCACTTCTTGAGCATCGGCAAAAGCATTGGGATCGGCTTGCAAGATCGCCGCCGCGCGCAAAGCGATGCTATCGGCCACGGGCGCACCCGAAAGCGTTTCGATCTGTCCACCGATCTCTTCCAGCTGGGCTTGCGCTGAACCTGCATCACCCGCGCCTGCACTGGCCCAATCGGCCAATTGATCGCGGATCTCTTTCAGGGCCGGGCTGAATTCGGTGATCTGCTCATCATCGGGGCGGGTCTCGATATAAGACCGGATCGCCCAGGCCGCTTTTTGCCCAAGCAATTCCCCAAAGGCGGGCATTTTGGTGATGCCGTTTTGGGTATAGCCATATTGGAACCGCTCGACGAACCATTCATCGCCATATTCTTCGGCTTCCAGGAAACGCAGATCCGGGGCCAGCCCGCCCGAGATCGCCTCAAGCCCATGGCAGCGCGCGCAATTCTGGTTATAGCCCGATGCGCCAATGCGGATCGCCTCGGTCATCACCGCAGGATCCATCTCGCGATAAGGGTTCTCGGTCAGCCATTCTTCGGGATCTTCCAAATCTGGCAGCGTGTCAGTGTTCATGGGTTGCGGGGCCACATCGCCATGGGCGAAGGCCGCATTCGCGGCCAGCAAAGTCACGGCAGCCGCCGCGCCCAAACGGGTCAGAATATCGGTCATTTCAGTGCCTCCTCGAGCATTGGCCAAAGCTTATCCACCGCGCGCAGCCCCGGTAATTGGACTTTGGTTTGAGGCAGCATGACACAAGCCTTTGGTCGTATTTTCCTTGGCATCAGGGGTTTCTAGGCTCCCGAAAACAGGGAGGGATCAGGTGTTTAAACACCTTGCGAAAGCCAGTGCATTGGCGCTGGCCGCGCTGACAATTGCGCCCAATTCACCGGTTTTGGCCCAAGGGGCGAAACCTCTGGCCATCCCTGTGATCTATCTGCATCAAGAACAGCCCGCCCCGCCGGTTCTGTCCAATCTTGATCCGATCCCCGCCGATCGCGGCATGGCCGGGGCGCAATTGGGCCTGGCCGATAATCTGACCACGGGCAGCTTCATGGGTCATGCCTATAGTCTTGAGGTGATCACGGTGCCCGAGGGCGGCGATTTTCTGGCCAGCGCGAAATCGGCGCTCAGCCAAAGCGCGCTGGTGATCGCCGATGCCCCCGCCTCGGCGCTCTTGGCGCTGGCTGATCTGCCCGAAGCGCAAGAGGCGCTGATTTTCAACACCAGCGCGCCCGATGGGGCGCTGCGCGGTGCCGACTGCCGGGCCAATCTGCTGCATACCCTGCCCTCCCATGCCATGCGCGCCGACGCCTTGATGCAGTTTATGCAGAAAAAACGCTGGGATGATCTGGTGATGGTCGCGGGCACGCGCCAGGGCGATCAAGCCTTTGCCAGCGCGCTAGAGGGGTCGGCAGCAAAATTCGGGCTCAAGGTTCGCGCCCGCAAGGATTGGGCCTTTGATGCGGATATGCGCCGCAATGCGGGGCAAGAACTGCCGCTCTTTACCCAAGAGCTTGGGCGCTATGATGTGCTGCTTGTGGCCGATGAGGCCGATGATTTCGCCCGCTACATCGCCTTTAACACTTGGAAAGCCCGCCCGGTTGCAGGTTCAGACGGGTTGGTGCCTGCCACTTGGGCTCCGGTGGTAGAACAATGGGGCGCGGCACAATTGCAAAGCCGTTTTCACGATCAAGCCGAACGTTCCATGAATAGCCGTGATTACGCCGCCTGGGCCGCCATGCGCGCCATTGGCGAGGCCGTGACCCGCACCGGCAGCAATGAGGCCGCGACTTTGCGCGATTTTCTGCTGTCCGATCAGTTCCAACTGGCCGGGTTCAAGGGCCGCCCCCTGTCTTTCCGCGATTGGAACGGGCAGATGCGCCAACCCATTCCCCTGGTCACCCCACGTGCCTTGGTTGCTCAAGCCCCGCTAGAGGGATTTCTGCACCCGGTCAGCGAGCTCGACACTTTGGGTGCTGACCGTCCCGAGACCACTTGTACCGCCTTTGCGCAATGAAAGGACCGCAGATGAAATCGACCCTTGCCGCATTGCTGCTTAGCTGCGCCGCTCTGCCTGCCCTGGCCGCGGGCGAGATTTGGATCAGCAATGAAAAAGACGACACGCTCAGCGTGATTGATATCGACACGCTCGAAGTGATCCGTACCATCGAGACAGGCGAGCGCCCCCGCGGCATCACCTTCTCCAAGGATTACTCGCGGCTTTATATCTGTGCCTCCGATAGCGACACAGTGCAGGTGATGGATCCAGAGACCGGCGAGATCTTACATGATCTGCCCTCGGGCGAGGATCCCGAGCAATTCGTGCTCCATCCCAATGACCGCCATCTATACATCGCCAATGAAGATGACGCGGTGACCACAGTGGTGGATACGCAAACGCGGCAGGTTCTGGCCCAGATCAATGTGGGGATCGAACCCGAAGGCATGGCGGTGAATGAGGCTGGCACAATCGCCGTCACCACCTCTGAAACCACCAATATGGCCCATTGGATTGATACCGACAGCCGCACGCTTTTTGCCAATACGTTGGTGGATTCGCGCCCGCGCCATGCGGAATTCACCAAAGAAGATAGCGAGCTTTGGGTGTCCTCCGAGATCGGCGGCACCATCACGGTATTTGACACCAGCGATCAAAGCGAAAAGGCCAAGATCAGCTTTGCCATTGACGGCGTGCATCCCGACCGGGTGCAGCCGGTGGGCTTTGAGTTCACCGAAGATGGCAAAACCGTCTTTGTCGCCTTGGGCCCGGCCAATCATATCGCTGCGGTCAATGCCGAGACCTATGAGGTGGAAGACTATATCCTGGTGGGCCGGCGGGTCTGGCATATGGCCTTTAGCCCCGATGGAACGCTGCTTTTCACCACCAATGGCGTTTCCGGCGATGTCACCGTGATTGATGTGGCCAAACGCGAGGCGCTCAAATCCATCAAGGTCGGCCGCTTTCCTTGGGGGGCTGCCATGCGCCCCAGCAGCTCTGGCGGCTAACCCCCTAACATCAGCGAATTGACCTATTAAGGAGCCTATGATGACCCGTTTTCTTGCCACTTGCGCCCTGTGCCTGGCCCTGCCCTTTGGCGCGATTGCCGATGATCATGACGAGGATGATGATAATGGCTTTGGCCTGGCGGGCCTGCTTTCTGGCGCCAATAAAGAAGACCTGCCCCCGGTCACTCTGAGCGCGGGCATGCCCCTCTCTGATGCGGGCTGGTTGCTGAAATCTGGCACTTATTACGAGTTTGAGATCGAAGCCGATGGCAGCCAAGAGCTTGCCCTGACCGGGGCGGAGTTTTTCCGTGCCATTTGGGTCGATGAGATCGTGATCGAAGGGCTCGAGATTCGCCCGCTGGGCCTTGATAGCGTCGAGTTTGACGAAGCAGGCACCATGGAGATCGGCTTTGTCGCCATCAAACCCGGCAGCTATCATCTGAAAGTTCCCGGCTCGACCGGAGAGACCCAGCGGATGGAGATCATCATCGAGTGACCGGCCTGGCCGTCGAAAATCTCAGCTATGCTTATGGGCCCCGAAAGGTGCTCAAAAACATCAGCTTTACTGTGGAGCAGGGCGCATTTTGCGCCCTGCTTGGTCCCAATGGCGCGGGCAAATCTACGCTTTATGCGCTGCTGACCCGGCTTTTTACCGCGCCCAAGGGCCGGATCGAATTGGCCGGCATGGATCTGCGGCAATCCCCTTTGGCTGCTTTGGCGCAGATCGGAGTGGTGTTTCAGCAACCAACCTTGGATATGGATCTTACGGTTGAACAAAACTTGCATTATTTCGCATCATTGCAAGGGCTTGTCGGGAACAGTTCACGTAACGCCATCACCGGGGCGCTTGATGTGATGTCTATTGCAGATCGTCGCCGCACGCGGGTGCGCGATCTTAATGGTGGGCATCGGCGGCGCACCGAGATTGCCCGCGCCCTATTGCACAGGCCACAACTCTTGCTGCTGGACGAGCCCACGGTTGGGCTTGACGCCGCGGCGCGCGACAGCCTGACCGCGCATATCCACGGGCTGTGCCACAGCCAAAATCTCACGGTGCTTTGGGCCACACATTTGGTGGATGAAGTCCGGCCCGAGGATCGTTTGCTGATCCTGCATCAAGGCAAATTGCTGCGCGACGGGATCGCAGGCGATATCGGCGGTGCAGATCTTGCCGCGAATTTCTTAGATCTGACGGCAGCGCCTGCATGAAGAACGAAGGACTACCCCCTCATATTGCGCCTATTTCTTATCTGGTGGCGCTTTGGGCGATCTTATGGCGCGAAGCGTTGCGCTTTACCCATCAGCGGGGTCGGTTCTTTGCCGCCCTGGTGCGGCCTTTGATTTGGCTGCTGGTCTTTGCCGCCGGGTTTCGCGCGGCGCTTGGCCTGTCGATCTCGCCGCCCTATGAGACCTATATCACCTACGAGACCTATATCGTGCCCGGTCTTTGCGGCATGATCTTGCTGTTCAACGGCATGCAATCCTCGCTCAGCTTGGTCTATGATCGCGAAATGGGCTCCATGCGGCTATTGCTGACCTGCCCATTGCCGCGCTGGTGGCTTTTGAGCTGCAAGCTGTTAGCCTCCACCGTGATTTCTATCCTGCAAGTTTATGTTTTCCTGGCCTGCGCGGCGATTGCCGGAGTGCATCCGCCCTGGCCTGGCTATGTGATGATCTTGCCCGCCTTGATCCTATCGGGCCTGATGCTGGGGGCTTTGGGCCTGGCGCTGTCGAGCTTTATCAAACAGCTTGAGAATTTCGCCGGGGTGATGAATTTCGTGGTCTTCCCGATGTTTTTCCTCTCTTCCGCGCTCTATCCCTTATGGAAGATGGCCGAAAGCTCGCGGCTGTTGCACCATATCTGTGCGGCCAACCCCTTTACCCATGGGGTGGAGCTGATCCGCTTTGCGTTTTATCAGCAATGGAACCCGATGGCGTTTCTGGTCACCCTTGGCTTTGCGGTGCTCTTCATGGCTTTGGCGGTTTGGGGATATGATCCAAGCCAGGCTATGATCCGGCGCAAGAAATAAGTGTTACATTGCCTTACAGGCCAAAGCTAAACTTCAATAAGCCCTGCGGGTTGGCCCGATAGACGCAGCACGCGATCTGCGAGCCGAGCCACTTCGTGTGCATCATGGCTGACCAAAACCGCGCTGACCCCATGCCGTGCCCGCAGATCTTCAAAGAGCGTCATAATCTCATCGCCGGTTTGCGCATCCAGCGACACGAAAGGCTCATCCAGCAGCAATAATTTCGCCCCCGAGGCAAAGGCGCGGGCCAAGGAAAGGCGCCGCTGCTGCCCCAAGGAAAGCTGCCCGGGAAAAAGCATGCCCATCCCCCCAAGCCCAACGCTTTCCAGCGCTTGCTCTGCCGCAGAAATTGAGATCCGGCAGGTCAGGGTCAGATTACGCGTTAAGCTGCGCCAGGGCAGCAACACCGGTTCTTGAAACACCATGGCAATGGGCGCGTGCGTTTCACATGTTCCGGCGAAGCGCGGCTCTAATCCGGCGAGAACCCGCAACAAACTGGTTTTTCCCACCCCCGATGGGCCGGTCAGCGCCAGGGTCTCGCCCGTATTTACCTGCAATTGCATGGGTCCAAGAATGGCGCGCCCGGCTTTTTCCAGCCGCTGCA
>JAOXSB010000264.1 GCA_025800345.1 Mangrovicoccus sp.
GTGCTCAACTCCCCGTGTTGGATAACCCCTTTGGCACGCAGCTCATCCAGCGCCATGCCCGCTTCGCTGGGCACCAGATCGCTCCAATCCAAATCGATCGCCTCGCGCGCAAAAGCGGGCAGGCCCGCGCCGCAAAAAGCCGCCGCTCCAAGGCAGACCACGCTGCGCCGTGTCATATTCATGGCCTTACCCCTTTGCTCATTCCCCAAGCGTCTGCGGGGCACCAAGCGCCAAATATTGCGCCACGGTGATCGCATCCACAGGTTGGGTCAAGGTGACCGATGCCATGGCTGCACGCACTTGCGTGGCCAACGCCCCATCGCTGCGCGCCCCGAATTGCCGCGCTACTGGGATCGCAAGCGAGGGATCTTGCGCCAAAGCTTGGATCACATGATCAAGCAAGATCTGCCGCTCGGCCTCCTCTCGCAGAACCGCGTGCAAAGCTATGGCATCCAACAGCGATTCGCGCGCATCGGCCTTAGTGGAGGGATCCAACAACAAAGCAAGAAAACTTTCCGCCACCGCAGCGCCCTCAAGCTCGATCAAGGCAGCCGCATAAGCCCCGAGCCAAACAGAGCCGGTTTTTGCAGCTTGGGCAAAACCGTCGTTGAGAATCGGGCCCGCCTCTGGGGCGCCCGACAGCCCCAAAAGCAGCACCCGGATTGGGACCAAATCCAGATCTGATCCGATGGCCCCGGCCACCACCCCTTGGGGTGCGGGCAAGACAGCCCCATCCACTGGCGTAAGCGCCTGGGGCTGCAAGGGAGCCAGGCTGAGCTGGCGCAAAATCCCGTAATCGGCCCGGTCCAATTCCAGCAAGGCCAAGCGCTGAATCCCAGGATCTGGATGGTTCTGCAGATCCGCGAAAAACTGAAAACGCTCTGCGTCATCGCCCATTTCCCAATCGGGCAATTTCGTGATCACCTCATCAATGATCGGGCGTAGGGTCGGATCGGCAAAGGCCACCCGCTCGAATGGGCCATACCCACCATCGCGGGCAAAAAGCACCGCGGATTGCGGCTCATGCGCCAAACGGGCCCGGCTGGGCGTATCCACCAGAAATGGGATCACCACAGGCACATCTGGACCGACCAAGGTCTCGGTCACCTCGAAAAGATAGGGGTTGTCCGCCGCAGGCCGGGCCAACACCACATGTTCGCTGCCCAAAAGCCGGTCGGTCAGCGTCGGCGCCGGCGTGTAGCCATGAAACCCGCAGGCCGCAGCCGCGCCCGCCAGCAACGATGTGACCACCGCGCCTGTGATGCTGAAAACGCGCCGCGCCATCATAGGTTAATTCCTCACTGTCATCCCATCGGCCACGGACAGACGATAGGCCCGCCAAGCCGGGATCATGCTCGTCAGGCAGGCCGCGATAACCACCGCCCCAAGCAATTGCCATTCGCGCCCGCTTAAAGCGCTGATGGGCAAGAATATCCCATATTCCCGATCCAAGATAGGCTGCCCCAGGGCCAAAGCCCCATAGAGCAGCCCCACCCCAAGCGCCGCGCCCAGCAGCGCGATGATCAACGCCTCAAGCATTAACAATGCAGTAATCACCAAAGGCCTTGCACCCATGGCGCGAAAAATCGCCATCTCGCGGCGCCGTTCATTGAGCCCGGAAAATATCATCGCCGCCATGCCCAGCAAGGCGGTGACCACCACCATGGCAGAAACCGCAAGCAGCGCAGTTTCCGCCACGCCGACGATCTCCCAGAGCTCGCCCAAAGCCACGCCAGGCAGCACCGCCAACAAGGGCTCTTGGGGGTATTCATTAATGGCGCGCTGCAAGCCAAAGATTTTAAGGCGGCTTTTGACCCCGATCAGCGCCGCAGTGATCGCTTCGGGCTCTAGAGGCATCGCACGCAGCACCTCTGCCGGCGTTGTCGCCCCGGTTTTGCGCGCGCCGCTTTGCCAATCCACATGGATGGCCTCGATGGCGCGCAAGCTGACCATCACAGTGCGGTCCACGGGCGTGCCGGTCTTGTCCAAAACCCCCGCCACCTGGAAGGGCAGATCATCATGATGGCTAAAGGAGCTGATCCCATGGGACACCACAATGGGATCTCCTAGCTGATATCCCAGCGTTTCGGCCACATCCGCCCCGATCACCGCGTCGAAAAGATCATCAAACGGCGCGCCCGCAGCAAAGGTCAAATCCCGCCCGCCGCGATACTTATAGCGCTCAAAATATTCCGCGCTGGTGCCCATGACCCGAAATTGTCGATGGCTATCGCCCAGCGAGATGGGCACCGCCCAGTCCACTTCCGCGCGAGAGGTAATATCCAGATAGCTTTCCCAAGACAGGTTATTGGTAGCATTGCCAATGCGGAACACCGAATAGAGCAGCAATTGCACCCCGCCTGACCGCGCGCCCATGATCAGATCCGTGTCCGAGATCGTATCCGCAAAGCTGGCCCGCGCCCCGGTGCGCAGCTTTTCCACCCCTAAAAACAGCGCCACAGACAGCGCGATGGTGAACACCGTCAGCGCCACTGTGATCCAGCGGCTGGCCAGAGAGGCCAGCGCCATGCGCAGCAAAATCATTGCTCCCCCTCCCCGCGCCGCATGCGGGCGATCTCTTCAAGCCGCACGGAGCGGTCAAAGCGTGGGGCCAAACCCGGATCATGGCTGACCATGAGCAAGCTGGCTCCGGCCGCAGCGCAATGGGTGAAAAGCAAATCCAAAAACGCCGCCTGGCTGCCCCGGTCCAAAGAGGATGTGGGCTCATCGGCCACGATCAAAGGCGGCATCCCGATCAAAGCACGGGCCACGGCCGCGCGCTGTTGCTGGCCAGTGCTCAGCGCCCGTGCCGGGCTGCGCTCAACCAAATCCCGCGGCAGGCCCAGAGCATCGGTCAAGGCCAAGGCCGCTTGCCGCGCTTGGCCCGCACGGGCCCGGCGCTGTGGGGCAAAGCGCAAGGGCAGCAAAATATTGTCCAAGGGCGTGGCATAGGGGAGCAGGTTAAACTGCTGAAAAATCACCCCGATATGTTCAGCGCGAAACCGGTCCCGCCGCGCACCGCGCAACCCGGTGATGGATTCGCCTGCGATTGTGATCGCCCCGCGTTGCGGCGCGTTGATGCCGCAAATCAAGCTCAGCAATGTGGATTTGCCGGACCCGCTGGCCCCGAGCAACAAAACCCGCTCTCCAGCGGCAATCTCGAACCGCTCCACCTCAAGCGAGAAAGGCACCCGCCCCGGCCAGGAAAACCCGACGCCAGAAAGGCCCAGCGCCGGTGAGCTTTGTTCAAAAGGCATATGCCCTGCCGTTAAATTGCACCGCCAAAGTCAAACTGTGGGACCTCACGGGTGACCTCACGCTGGGCGGCACCCTGATCGGTCACAAGCTGAACTTCAAGCTTATCTGCGCCCTCAAATCGCTCAAAATACGGAAAGCCCATTTCGGTCAATGCCGACGGGTAGGCACAGGTGAAATGGTACTCGGCCACGAAATCGCGATAGCCATCGGCCTCTTCTTCCGCCTCATGAGCATGATCCTCATGGGCTTCATCTTCATGGGCGTCATGATCATCACGGGCGTGCTCATCGTGATCGTCATGCCCGTGTTCTTCATGAGCATGCTCTTCATGGCCATGATCATCATGGTCATCATGGCCCTCGTGATCATGATGGGACTCTTCTTTGGTCAGCGGGCGGGCGGAAACTTCGGTCACCTCGCATCCCGCAGCCTCAGGCAGTGCAAACAAGCTCATAGGATCTTCGAGCGAGGCCAAAGCCGCCGCGATCAATTGCTCGTCTTCTGGGCTGCTGGCCGCATGTTCAAACCCTACCAGATCATGGCCTGGCGCTTTGAATTCCATGGCCAGTTCCACCCCCTCGACCGCGATATTGAGCAGCCCAGTGCCATGGACATGGGCGTCATGACCGCGGGGTTCTTCGGCCAGGGCCGCCGCAGGCAGCATGGACAAGATCACAAGAGAAAGAGGGCGGGCCATGGCGCGGTTCCTTATTGAGGGATGGCAATCAGTCGGGCACGTAATATGATAACATTACATCTGCATGACAAGATCAAAATCGCCCGGCTAACGCGTTTAATGGATCATCGCTTTGTCCAAGATCTCCGCCAGAACCGATACGGCCAAGGTGCCAGGATCGCGGGCCGAACGGATCAAACCCACCGGCCCATGCAGCCGCGCCAATTGATCCTCGGGCAGCCCCAGGGCACGCATCGTCACCATACGCGTTTCTCGCGCCCGCAAACTTCCTTGGGCACCGATATAAAAGGCCGGGCTTTGCAATGCGCCTTGCAAAATCGGCGGCTCCCAATCGTGATCGTGGAAAAACAGCACCACGGCGCTGCGCGCATCTGCGCCAAGCCCCTCGGGATAGACCGGCCCCCTCAGATGCTGGGTGGCACAGCCCGCTGCGGCCCCGTGATCAAGGGTCTCTTGATCTGGCGACAGCAGCAGATTGGGGTAGTTCGCTGATTGCACCAGCGCCGCAAAGGTACTGGCCTCGGGCCCTTTGCCGAACACCAAAAACCGCAGCTCTGGAGCATTATAAATGCGCAGCAGATCCCCTTGCCGCTCCGTCCGCTCCTCCGCCGTCGCGCTGAGTCCCATGCGGCCGCTGCGCAAATTCACCTCTAGCACGCAAGGCTGCCGCGCAGCGCGATGTTCTAGCAGGGCCCGCAGCACATCAAGGTCAGGGCGCGGCAATAGCACGATATCAAGGCCCCCACCGCAAGGCAGGTGAATATCCATAAAGGGAGAGCCACGCCCATAGCGCAGGAGCTTTGGCTGCGCTTCTGCGCGCGCCGCCGCTGCATGGGTGGCAATATCAGCCTCGATACAGCCCGAAGACAGGCTGCCCACCCTTTGACCATTACCCAAAACCGCCATCGCCGCCCCCACAGGGCGATAAGAGGGCCCTTCTACTCCAGCAATCAGCGCCAGCACCGCGCCTTCGGGGGATGCCAACACCGCCTGGATCGGGTCATGAGCTGCGTTATGGAATGTGTTTAAGATCGTCATAAGGCCTCGTCCATCTTACATGGCCCGCAGCTGTGGCAGGGGCAAGAGCGCCCCCGCCGTGTTTTTGTGGCTGTGAAACCGCGCTGCGCCTGCCCAAGGGGCAGCTTTCTTGACCCATGGCCGGTTTTGCCCGACAGGTGGGCCAACTTAGTTACATGGGCGCGCGCCGCCATGCGCCTTTGCCCCATGCCCAGGGAGTCCATCATGGCAAATCATCTCTATCAGGGCGATCTGCCCGATGATCTCGATCTCGGCCCCGTCGTGGCCATTGATTGCGAAACCATGGGGCTGCGGCCCGGGCGCGACCGTCTATGTTTGGTGCAGCTTTCCTCGGGCGATGGCCATGCCCATTTGGTGCAAGTGGCCAAAGGCCAAGACAGCGCCCCCAATCTCGAACGGCTTTTGCGCGATCCCAGCGTGCTGAAACTGTTCCATTTCGGACGGTTTGATATCGCGGCGATGTATAACGCATTTGGCGCCTTAGCGGCCCCGGTCTATTGCACCAAAATCGCCAGCAAAATGACCCGCACCTATACCGATCGCCACGGGCTCAAATCGCTGCTGGGAGAGTTGCTAGATGTGGATATTTCCAAACATCAGCAAATGAGTGATTGGGGGGCCGAGACGCTGACCAATGCACAATTGGATTATGCGGCCTCTGATGTCCTTTACTTGCACCGCTTGCGTGACCAATTAAATGCCAGGCTTGAGCGGGAGGGGCGCATGAAGCTGGCACAATCTTGCTTTGATTTCCTTCCCACGCGGGCATTACTGGACTTGGAGGGGTGGCCGGAGACGGACATCTTCGATCATTGAACGACACAGATACCAGCTTTGTTGACACTGGGCGCGAGGTTATCCGCACGGAAATCGCCGCCCTAAACGCGCTTGAAACCACCATTGGCGACAGCTTTGCCGCCGCGATTGAACTGATCTTGAATGCCAAAGGCAGGGTGATTGTCTCGGGCATGGGCAAATCAGGTCATATCGCGCGCAAATTGGCCGCCACTTTTGCCTCTACCGGCACGCCTGCACAGTTTGTCCATCCGGCTGAAGCCAGCCATGGCGATCTGGGCATGCTGGTGCAGGGCGATGTGGTCATGATGCTCTCCAATTCCGGTGAAACGCCAGAGCTGTCCGACATGGTGGCCCATACCCGGCGCTTTCAGATCCCACTGATCGGTGTGGCCAGCCGCCCCGAGAGCACTTTGCTGCGCCAATCGGATGTGGCTTTGATCCTGCCCAAAGCCCCCGAGGCCTGCGGCACCGGCATCGTTCCCACCAGCTCCACCACCATGACATTGGCTTTGGGCGATGCTTTGGCAGTCGCTCTGATGCGCCCTCGTCAGTTTACCCCCGAGCTGTTCCGGCAGTTCCATCCCGGCGGCCAATTTGCGCGCGATATGACCTGATTTGCCCATGCCCGAGACGATCACCCGGC
>JAOXSB010000056.1 GCA_025800345.1 Mangrovicoccus sp.
TTTCCCGCTCATCCACGATGAAGAGCGAGGACAGCAAAGCCACCACCGCAATCACCAGAACGGGGATGAGATAACTGATTTTATTCATATCTTAGTTCCCCTCCGACGATGCCGAATTCCGGCGCAGCTCATTGAGCGGCAGATAAGGCACCACCCCTTGTTCCGAGCCGGTATCGCCCAAGATCACTTTATCCACATCGCCCAAGACCTTTTCCATGGTCTCAAGATAAAGACGTTTGCGGGTCACATCCGGGGCCAGTTGGTACTCGCCCAAAACCGCTAGGAAGCGCGAGGCTTCACCTTCGGCCTCATTGACCACGCGGGCACGATAGGCTTCGGCCTCTTCAAGCAATTGCGCCGCTTCACCACGGGCCCCCGCAAGAACCCGGTTGGCATAGGCATCGGCCTGGCGTTCCAGACGGTCACGTTCCTGTTCGGCAGCTTGCACTTCGCGGAAGGCATCGATCACTTCGCGCGGCGGGTCGGCTTTGTCCAAGTTCACCCGCACGATACTGATGCCGCTTTCATACTCATCCAAGGTCGATTGGATGCGCTCATTCACCGTGTCAGCGATCAAACCACGATCCCGGTTGAGGATGGGCGAGAGCTCAGAGGCCGCGATCACCTCGCGCATGGCCGCTTCGCTCACCGCGCGCACAGTGGCTTGGGGATCGCTGATATTGAACAGGATTTTTGCCGGATCATTGATGTTCCAAACCACCTGGAAATCAATATCCACGATATTGGCATCGGTGGTCAGCATCAGACCATCTTCATCCCGCCCGGCCGAGGATTTACCGATATCTTCGGTATTCTCGCGGGTCACTGGGATCACCTCGGCGGTGACAAAGGGCCAGGGCGCGAAATTCAGACCAGGATTGCCCGTAGAGGAGTATTTCCCAAGGAAAAGCTCCACGGACTGTTCTTCTGGGCGCACCGTGTAGAAAGACGCAAAGAGCCACAGGCCCAGCAAAGCCACCAGCCCCAGACCGATGGTGCCGCGGTTCAGGGACGGACCACCGCCACCAGTGCCGCCGCGTTTGCCGCCGCCAGAGCCACCACGGCCGCCCATCAAAACCTTGAGCTGTTCTTGGCCCTTTTTGACGATCTCGTCGATCTCGGGGATTTGCGGCTGCTCACCACCCGGACGGCGCCCGCCGCCCCGG
>JAOXSB010000287.1 GCA_025800345.1 Mangrovicoccus sp.
CCCACGGCGCGGGTAAAGGCGAAATCCGCCTCCCAATCCCCGGTGTTGAGATCATCGTAAAAGATCCCGCCCACACCCCGCGCCCGGCCCCGATGGGGCACAAAGAAATACTCATCCGCCCAGGCTTTGAACCGGTCGTAATATTCCGGGTTATGGGCATCACAGGCCCCTTGCAGCACTTTGTGAAACGCTGCCGTATCCTCATCATATTCCAAACAGGGGTTCAGATCGGCCCCGCCGCCAAACCACCAGGCTTTGGGCGTCCAGAACATGCGCGTGTTCATATGCACCGCAGGGCTGTGCGGGTTTTGCATATGCGCCACCAAGCTGATCCCCGAGGCCCAAAACCGCGGATCATCGCTTAGATCCAGATCCCGCCGCGCCGCCATGGCTTTTTGCGCCCGCTCTTGCAGCACGCCGTAAACGGTAGAGACATTGACCCCGACCTTCTCGAACACGCGCCCGCCGCGCATCACCGACATCAGCCCGCCGCCCGCATCGCCGCCATCAGGGGCTGTGCGCTTGGTCTCGCTCACCTCAAACTGGCCCGCAGCTTGGCCCGCGAAAGGGCCTGCTTCCTGGCTGTCTTCTAGGGCTTCAAACGCTGCCACAATCTGGTCGCGCAATTGGCGAAACCAAGCGGAAGCGCGGGCTTTTTCGCTCTCAAGCTGCTCTGTCATGGGATCCTCTGGCTGCGGTTTTGGGATGCCATACCCCAATGGACGGCGCGCCGAAACACGTGAATTGCCAAGCGAAGCGGGCGCAGTTAGGGTGCGCCCATGGAAAAACCTCGGTTTCACATGTCCCTACGGATCTTTGCATTGCTGGCGCTTGGGCTCTTGGCCGCCTGCGCATCGCCGCAACAGCGCTGCGTTCAGAACATCAATCGCGATCTTAGCACGGTGAACAGGTTGATTGCGGAGACCGAGCTGAACCTGTCGCGAGGCTTTACCTATGAAACCGAGATCCGAGAGACCGGATTTGGCGTGACGGGATGCTTTGGCACCGGGCGCTATTATGGGTCTGGGGTCAGTTTTTGCGGCAGCCGAGATCTGCGCACGGTGAACACGCCCGTGCCCATCGACCCCGATACCGAACGGCGCAAATTGGCCGGGCTGAAGAAGAAGCAAGAAGAGCTGACTGCGATTGCCGCCCGCGCCGAAGCCGCCTGCGCCGCCCGCTATCCGGGATAAATTTGTGGACCAAGCCAGGCACCCATTGAGTTAGACCCGTCCCTATCGCGGCTCATAAAAAAGCGGCGCGAACCCTTCTCCCTGTTGCACGCAATGCCTAGCATCGTAACGGCGTGAAATCTCAGGAATTATATTGGTTGGAAAATACTGCGTATGAATTTCTAGAATATATTTTTCAAACACTTCTTGGAAAAATTTCAGAAACTCTAGCCCCCATTCAATCAACTCAATTAACTGCTCAGGTGTGACAAGGTTTTCCTTTTTCCCAAGCTCTCCTATCACGAGTTCTCCCGAAAAGAAGTTCTCGGCGAAAGGGGAAAAACTGTTTACACTATTATCGTGAAGATACCCCTTAAACGGCTGAAAGGTGTCTCTGCCCTTCACCAAGCCCACCACAACATCCAGATCGTAATGATATCTGGTTTTATTACGTACATTCTTGATAACCTCAAAATGAGCAGACTGCTTATAGCGTTTCAGGTCTTTAATCAGCTCATCAAAGAACGCTGACAACCGCGCAGTTTTCGCCTTCCTGAGCACTCCCTGAGACTTGTTCAGCGCCTTAGTAGCCTCAACTAAGGTAGCCCACATACTCCTGATCAAGAAAAACAGGTAAACTCGATACGCTTCATCAATTTCTACTTCGGTTGGACGATTATCATAGCATTGCCCAAGCAGTCGCTGAAGCGCCCCGATTTCGTTAGAGATATGCCCGAGCAGGAGCATTACGGCGAGCTCTTCAGGGGCGAGCTTCTTAAGCTCCTCATCC
Source organism: Mangrovicoccus sp. (assembly GCA_025800345.1). Classification (GTDB taxonomy): domain Bacteria; phylum Pseudomonadota; class Alphaproteobacteria; order Rhodobacterales; family Rhodobacteraceae; genus JANSYP01. Next base: position 1,963 of record JAOXSB010000287.1, read on the forward strand.
GTGAAGGAAAGCTCATACAAATCGGCGGTGTTCATATGCGGCCTCTATGAAATGCGCGTATCTAAGCACTATGGCAGCATTCCCCATGTTCGCAATATGTTCGCGCCCAACCGAAGCACAAACTCCCCCGCCGGCCCGATCAAACAAACCGTCGCCTTGCCTTCCCAAGGCCCGGCGTTAGCATCGCCCCATGTCGATCTCTGGTGCTGATCTTGGGCTGTATGCCCTTGCCCTATTCATCCTGTTCATGACCCCCGGCCCGGTTTGGCTGGCCATTTTAGCGCGCACCCTATCCGGGGGCTTTGCCGCGGCCTGGCCCTTGGCCTTTGGCGTTGCTGTGGGCGATATTCTTTGGCCCTTGCTTGCGATCTGGGGGATGAGCTGGATCGCCAGTGAGGCCAGCGCTTGGCTCATGGCGGTGCGGCTTGCAGGAGCAGCCCTTTTCATCTGGATCGGCTGGCAGGTCATCGCCCATGCGGGTGAGCCCCCCGCCGCCAATAGCCAATTGACCCGGCCCGGGCTTTGGGCCGGGTTTGCCGCGGGCATGGCCGCGATTCTGGGCAATCCCAAAGCGATCTTGTTCTATATGGGTCTCTTGCCCGGCTTTTTCGATCTGGACAGCCTCAATAGCGCCGATATTGCACTGATCATTGCGGCCTCGGTGGCGGTGCCGTTTTTCGGCAATCTGCTGCTGGCGGGGTTTGTGGACCGGGTGCGCGCGGTGCTTTCCACCCCGCGGGCCTTGCGCCGGCTTAATATCAGCGCCGGTGCTTTGCTGATCCTAGTGGGCCTGATCTTGCCTTTTGTCTGAAGAACACCCCCCCAGGGCGTGACATTCCCCGCCTGGATTCGTATAAAATGACAAACGCATGAAGGGTGCCGCTCAATGGCTCAAGACGTCCAAAGCCAAGACGAATATGGCGCAGGATCTATCAAAGTTCTCAAAGGCTTGGAGGCTGTCCGCAAACGGCCGGGCATGTATATCGGGGATACCGATGACGGCTCGGGCCTGCACCATATGGTCTATGAGGTGGTGGATAACGGCATTGACGAGGCCTTGGCCGGTCATGCGGACCGGGTCACAGTCACGCTACATGCGGATAATTCCGTCTCTGTCAGCGACAATGGCAGGGGCATTCCCGTCGATATGCATCCCGAAGAAGGGGTGAGCGCTGCCGAAGTGATCATGACCCAGCTGCATGCGGGCGGGAAATTCGACAGCAACAGCTATAAGGTCTCGGGCGGTTTGCACGGGGTGGGCGTGTCGGTGGTGAACGCGCTCTCTGATTGGCTCGAGCTGCGGATCTGGCGCGATGGCAAAGCCCATTATGCGAAGTTTGAAGGGGGCGAGACCGCCGAGTCCCTGCGGGAGGCCGGCGATGCCGAGGGGCGCAAAGGCACCGAAGTGCGCTTCCTGGCCTCGGACAAGACCTTCTCCAATCTTGATTACAGTTTCAAAACCCTTGAGACGCGTCTGCGCGAGCTGGCCTTCCTCAATTCCGGGGTGCGGATCATCCTCACCGATGAGCGCCATGCAGAGCATCAAACCTCCGAGCTGTATTACGAAGGCGGCGTGCGGGAATTCGTGCGCTATTTGGACCGATCCAAAACCGCGCTGATGCCCGAGCCGATTTTCATCACCGGCGAGCGCGGCGGCATTGGGATCGAAGCGGCGCTTTGGTGGAATGACAGCTATCATGAAACGGTGCTGCCCTTTACCAACAACATCCCGCAACGCGATGGCGGCACCCATTTGGCGGGTTTTCGCGGCGCTCTGACCCGGACGCTGAACCTATACGCCAATTCCTCGGGGATTGCCCGCAAGGAAAAGATCAATTTCTCCGGCGAGGATGCCCGCGAGGGCCTGACCTGCGTGTTGTCGGTGAAAGTGCCTGATCCGAAATTCTCTAGTCAGACCAAAGACAAGCTGGTCAGCTCTGAGGTGCGCCCGGCGGTAGAAGGGTTGCTGAACGAGAAACTGGGCGAATGGTTCGAGGAAAACCCAACCGAGGCCCGCACCGTTGTGGGCAAGATCGTCGAGGCCGCCATGGCCCGCGAGGCGGCGCGCAAAGCCCGCGAACTGACCCGCAAGAAATCCGCCTTTGATGTGGCCTCCCTGCCGGGTAAACTGGCCGATTGTCAGGCCCGCGATCCTCATGCGCGCGAGCTCTTCCTCGTCGAGGGGGACAGCGCGGGCGGATCGGCCAAACAAGGCCGGGCACGGGCGACCCAAGCGGTGCTGCCTTTGCGCGGGAAAATCTTGAATGTGGAACGGGCGCGGTTTGACCGGATGCTATCGAGCCAAGAGGTGGGCACGCTCATCACCGCTCTTGGCACCGGCATCGGGCGCGAAGAATTCGATCTGTCCAAGCTGCGCTATCACAAGATCATCATCATGACCGATGCGGATGTGGATGGTGCCCATATCCGAACCTTGTTGCTGACCTTCTTTTTCCGGCAGATGCCCGAGATCATCGAACAAGGGCATTTATATATCGCGCAGCCGCCGCTCTTTAAGGTCTCGCGCGGCCGCTCGGAGCAATATCTGAAAGACCAACCTGCCCTAGAAGATTACCTTATCGCGGCGGGGATCGACGGGGCGGTGCTGCGCCTTGGCTCGGGCGAGGAGATCGCCAGGGCAGATCTGGACCGGGTGGTACGCGAGGCCCGCACGGCCCGACGCATCATCGGCGCCTTCCCCACCCATTACCCGCCTTTCATTCTGGAACAGGCGGCCATTGCCGGGGCCTTTATCCCCGGCCAGGCGGATAAAGATCTGCAAGGGGTGGCGGATACCGTGGCCGCACGGCTCGATCAGGTGTCTTTGGAATATGAGCGCGGCTGGCAAGGTCGTCCCACCCAAGATCACGGGCTGCGCCTGAGCCGCGCCGTGCGCGGGGTGGAGGAATTGCGCGTGATCGACGGCCCTGCCCTGCGCTCTGCCGAAGCCGGGCGTTTGGGCGAGATGACCGAAGCTTTGCGGGAAATCTACGGCGCCCCGGCGCAGTTGATTCGTCGCGAGAAAGTCACCGATATTTTTGGCCCGCTAGGATTGCTCAAATCGATTCTCGAAGAGGGCGAGCGGGGACTGACCTTACAGCGCTATAAAGGTCTGGGCGAGATGAACGCCGATCAGCTTTGGGAAACCACACTGGACCCCGAAGAGCGGACTTTGCTTCAGGTAAAAATCGATGATCTGGCCGAGGCGGATGATATTTTCACCAAGCTGATGGGCGATGTGGTGGAGCCCCGCCGCGCCTTTATTCAGGAAAACGCCTTGAGCGTGGCGAATCTGGACACCTGATAGGGGCTCGATTTTCCAAGAAAAATTAACGCCCGTCCCGCATGCGCATGCTGGGCGGGTTTTTTTGATGTCTGAGCTGTGCAGGCACCCCAATAGGTCATGCTTAAGAAACCAGGCCAAGCCCGCGGAAAACGCCTTAAGTCATTCATATTATGGGGTTTTTATGGTGCCGCAGGGGAGGATTGAACTCCCGACCTCACCCTTACCAAGGGTGCGCTCTACCACTGAGCTACTGCGGCGCGCGGCGTCGGTGGTGATCACCACCGCGTCGTGTGGCAGGGCTGATACGCCCAATGCCCCCCATGCGCAAGGGCATTCTGGACGGAAATTTCACAACCCGTTACTGAGCATGATTATGGATAAGAAAAATAGCAAAGCTGCGGCGAAACCAACTGCCCCTTCTCGCGAGGATCGGTTGAAAAAAGCCCTGAAGGCGAATCTTCAAAGACGTAAGCAGCAAGCTAAGGCGCGCAACGAGCAGGACAAGCATGGGGATTGAGATCGTGGATTCTATCGTCGTCACGGGCAATGGCCCTTTGCATGGTCAAATTCCCATCGCCGGGGCCAAGAACGCTTGCCTGGCCTTGATGCCAGCAACGCTGCTGAGCGATGCGCCTTTGACCCTGACCAACGCGCCGCGCCTGTCGGATATCAAAACCATGACGCAATTGCTGCGCTCGCTCGGCACCGAGGTGACGGCGCTACAAGACGGCAAGGTGATCGCGCTTTCCAGCCACAATATCGACAATCTCAAAGCCGATTATGAGATCGTGCGCAAAATGCGCGCTTCGATTCTGGTGCTGGGTCCAATGCTGGCGCGGATGGGTCAGGCGGTGGTCTCGCTACCCGGCGGCTGCGCCATTGGCGCCCGGCCGGTGGATCTGCATCTTAAAGGGCTGGAAAAGCTTGGGGCGACGCTGGATCTGCGCGATGGCTATGTGCATGCGGAAGCCAAATCTGGGCTGACCGGCGCTGTGGTGGAATTTCCCTTTGTCTCTGTAGGGGCCACGGAAAACCTATTGATGGCCGCGACGCTGGCCAAAGGCACAACCTTGCTGCGCAACGCCGCCCGCGAGCCCGAGATTGTGGATCTGGCCGATTGCCTGCGCGCCATGGGGGCGCAGATTTCCGGCGACGGCACTTCTGAGATCGAGATTCAGGGTGTGGATCAGCTTCACGGGGCCACCCATGGGGTGGTCACCGACCGGATCGAGCTGGGCACCTATATGCTGGCCCCGGCCATCACGGGCGGCGAGGTCGAGCTTTTGGGCGGGCGCATGGATCTGGTCACCGCTTTTGCCGAAAAGCTCGATGAGGCAGGGATCTGCGTCGAGGAAACCCCTGCCGGGCTGAAAGTGGCCCGTAAAAACGGCGATATTCGCGCCGTGGATGTGACCACCGCGCCCCATCCGGGCTTTCCCACCGATTTGCAGGCCCAGATGATGGCCCTGCTTTGCACCGCAAATGGGGTCAGCCATCTGGAAGAGCGGATCTTTGAAAACCGCTTCATGCATGCGCCGGAATTGATACGCATGGGCGCTGAGATCGACGTACATGGGGGCACCGCCACCGTGACCGGGGTCAAGAAACTGCGCGGCGCGCCAGTGATGGCCACGGATCTGCGCGCCTCTGTCTCGCTGATATTGGCAGCCCTGGCCGCCGAAGGGGAATCGGTGGTCAGCCGCGTGTATCATCTCGATCGCGGCTATGAGCGGGTTGAGGAAAAGCTGCGCGCTTGCGGGGCCAAAATCGAAAGAGTTTACGCATGAGCGACGCGCGTTTTGAAGATGGCCAGGACAAGCCTTTGCGCTTGATGGCCAATGACGCCGAGGATCTGGGCGTGATCGCAGCCCTGATCCAAGACGCGGTGCTGCCCGCCACAGAAATGACCTGGCGCCCCAGCGAGCGGCGCTTTGCGCTATTGCTCAACCGGTTTCGTTGGGAGGATCGCCCGGCCGCTGAGATTGGCAAACGCGCTTATGAGCGGGTGCAATCGGTACTGACCTTTGGCGATGTCACCGCCGTGGCCAGCCAAGGGATCGATGCCAAAGACAGCGATACGGTGCTGTCTTTGCTCACCGTGAGCTTTACCCAGACCGATGCGCCTGCAGGCCAGGTGGAGCTGACCTTTGCAGGCGATGGGGCGCTGCGCCTTAGCGTTGAGTGTTTGGAGGTCTCGCTTCGGGATGTGACCCGCCCCTATCGCGCTCCATCAGGCCATATGCCAAGCCACGAAGACTAAGCCAGCACTCGCTTGAGTGCGCGCGCGCAACAAGGTAAGCCGCTTTCCGGAAGGAAGACCCATGGCCCAGTTGCTCAACAGCGCCGATCCCGATTTCGACGCACGCTTTGCCGAATTGCTCGGTGCCAAACGCGAAGATGCCCCTGATGTGGATGATGCGGTGGCTGCGATCATCGCTCAGATTCGCCAGCGCGGGGACGCTGCGCTGATCGAGCTGACAGAGCTCTATGATCGCTTGAGTCTGACCCCAGAAACATTGGCCTTTTCCAGCGATGAGATTGAGGCCGCTTGCGCCCAGGTTCCCAGCGAAGAACGCGCGGCTTTGGAATTGGCCGCCACGCGCATCCGCGCCTATCATGAACGGCAATTGCCCGCAGATGATCATTGGGAAGATGCCAGTGGCGCGCAGCTTGGCTGGCGTTGGACTGCGGTCTCTGCGGCCGGGCTTTACGTGCCAGGGGGGCTGGCCTCTTACCCCTCATCGGTCTTGATGAATGCAATCCCCGCCCAAGTGGCCGGGGTGGAACATTTGGTGATTTGCGCCCCCACCCCTGATGGGGCGGTCAACCCGCTGGTGTTGCTCGCGGCAAAGCTTTCGGGCGTGGATACGGTCTATCGCATCGGCGGGGCGCAAGCGATTGCGGCCCTGGCCTATGGCACGCAAACCATCGCGCCAGTGGATAAGATCACCGGGCCAGGCAATGCCTATGTGGCTGCGGCCAAGCGCCGGGTCTTTGGCAAAGTTGGCATTGATATGATCGCGGGCCCCTCAGAGATCCTGGTGATCGCCGATAAGGACAATAATCCCGATTGGGTCGCCGTCGATCTGCTCAGCCAGGCCGAGCATGATCAAAGCGCGCAATCGCTGCTGATCACCGATGACGCCGCATTTGGCCAGGCGGTCATGGCCGCCGTGGACAAGCGCTTGGAAACCCTGGAACGGCGCGAGATTGCGGGCAAAAGCTGGCAAGATTTCGGCGCGGTGATCGTTGTGCGCGATCTGGACGAGGCCGCGCGCCTGGCCAATCGCATTGCGCCCGAACATCTAGAGCTCTGCACCGCTGACCCCGAGGCACTGGCCGCGAAAATTCCCCATGCTGGGGCGATTTTCCTGGGCGCTTGGACGCCAGAAGCCATTGGCGATTATGTGGGCGGGCCAAACCATGTGCTGCCCACGGCGCGATCGGCCCGGTTTTCTTCGGGCCTCTCTGTGCTAGATTTCATGAAGCGCAGCACCCTGGCGCGCATGACCCCGGAAGCCTTGGCCGCCATCGGCCCTGCGGCGGAAACCTTGGCCAATTCGGAAAGCTTGCAAGCTCATGGGCTCTCTGTGCGTTTGCGTTTGGATCAATTGAATCGAAAGGCCGCAGAATGAGCCGGCTGAGCGACGTTATTTTAGACGATGGCGGGGCTGCGGCCCCTTCCCCGGAAGTGGATCAGGAACAGCGCGTGGCGATCTTTGATCTGCTCGAAGAAAACAGCTTTGATCTGGCCAGTGGCGCCCCGGGCCCCTATCGGCTGACCCTGCGCCGCGATGGCGGGCGGCTGAGCTTTGATCTGAGCGATGCGGCAGGCAATCCCGAGAGCTTTCAAATCGCTCTGGGCGGGCTGCGCCAGATTGTCAAAGATTACAGCACGATCTGCGCGAGCTATTATGAAGCCGTAAAATCCGAGCCCCCCGCTAAGATCGAAGCCTTAGACGAGGCCCGGCGCGGCATTCACTTGGAAGGCGCCAAGGAGCTGATGGAAAAGCTTGATGGCAAAGCCAGCTTGGATGAGGCCACGGCCCGGCGTTTGTTCACCCTGCTTTGCGCCATGGCGACCGAAGGCTGACGCCAAAGCCTCGGCAACCGCCCAGCTCATGCAAATGGCAGGCCAAACCCTGGTAATATGTGCCCATAGGGGCGCAATTGCGCCTGCTTTCTGGATCTGCCCCTTGAAATCAAGGCGTATCCAGCGCATCTAGGCGCCACTCGTCGAGATCGGCGAGAATTGGAACAACTTAAGGAGTGACCATGGCCAAGGAAGAGATGCTCGAATTTCCCGGTGTCGTGAAGGAACTCCTGCCCAATGCGACGTTCCGGGTCGAGCTCGAAAACGGCCATGAGATCATCGCGCATACGGCAGGAAAAATGCGCAAGAACCGGATCCGCGTTTTGGCAGGTGATAAGGTACAGGTCGAAATGACCCCTTATGATCTGACCAAAGGCCGGATCAACTATCGCTTTAAATAAGCGATTTTCGAATATGGATGGCGGTCCCGCCCAAAGCTCGGCCCAGGCGCCGGGCACTGATCATGCGGGTCCGCGCCTTATTCTAGGCTCGGCCAGCCCGCGACGGCGCGAGCTTTTGGCCCAGATCGGGCTGACCCCCTACGAGATTCGCCCCGCCGATATTGACGAAACCGAATATCCAGGCGAGCGGCCCCGCGCTTATTGCGCCCGTGTGTCTCGGCAAAAAGCCCAAGCTATCGGCGCAGGCCCTGGCGAGGTGGTGCTTTGCGCTGATACCACAGTGGCGCTTGGTCGGCGCATATTGGGCAAACCCGCAGATCGCCATGAGGCCCGCGCCTTTTTGCAAGCCATGTCCGGCAGACGGCACCATGTGATCACCGCTGTGACCGTTGCCACGCCCGAACATATGCGGCAAAAACTGGTTATCAGCACCGTGCGCATGCGCCAGATCCTACAGGATGAGTGCGAGGCCTATCTCGACAGCGATGATTGGCAAGGCAAAGCCGGGGGCTATGGGATCCAAGGCCCGGCCAGCGCTTTTATCCCTTGGATCAGCGGATCATACACCGCCATTGTTGGCCTGCCACTCTCGGAAACCACCGGGCTGTTGCGCGCCGCAGGGCTCAAACCCAAAGCGGGGGCCTTATGAAGGGCATTCAAATCGTCATTGGTGTGCTGCATGGGCGCGCCGCCGCTGCGCGTTTGGTAGATGGCGCGCTGCAAGACCTTTTTGTTGCGCCCCCAGATGAGATCCCCCTGCCCGGCGCGATTTATCGGGCTAAGGCAGATCGCCCCCTGAAAGGTCTGGGCGGGGTATTCGTGACCTGGCCCGGCGGGCGCGGCTTTTTGCGCGATGCCAAAGGCGTGCGTCCGGGCGAGCATCTATTGGTGCAAGTCACGGGCTATGCCGAACCAGGCAAAGCCGCGCCGGTCACCCGCAGGCTTTTGTTCAAAAGCCGCTATTGCATCTTAACCCCAGGCGCGCCGGGGCTGAATATCTCGCGCAGCATCAAGGATGAACCTCGCCGAGACGCGCTGGAATTGCTGGCCCATGAGGCCGGGCTTGCGGGGGATATGGGGGCGATCATCCGTTCAGTGGCAGAGAGCGCCCCGGAAGACGAGATCGCTGAGGATCTTTTTAGTACCGGCCAGATGGCCCAAGCGATCATGGCCGATGATGGCGATGACGCCGAGCTGTTGCTTGACGGGCCTGATCCGGCGCTGTTGGCTTGGCGTGAATGGGCCGATAGCAGCGATGTGATCGATAGCGAGAGCGCTTTTGAAGAACTTGACCTGATCGACCGGTTGGAGGCGCTGACCTCGCCTTTTGAGCCGCTCAGCCAAGGGGCCAGCGCTTTTGTGGAACCCACCCGCGCGCTGGTGGCCGTGGATGTGAATACCGGTGCCGATGGCAGCCCAGCGGCGGGGCTCAAAGCCAATTTGGCCACCGCCCGCGCCCTGCCCCGCGCCCTGCGCCTGCGCGGATTGGGCGGGCAGATCACCGTGGATTTCGCGCCTTTTCCGAAAAAAGACCGCCGCCAAGTGGAAAGCGCCCTGCGCGCTGCGTTTCGAACTGATCCGGTGGAAACCAGCTTGGTGGGCTGGACGCCTTTGGGGCATTTTGAATTGCAACGCAAACGCGAGCGGTTTCCTTTGACCGAGGCCCTGCGATGACCTGCCCGATTTGTGCCAAAGATACCCAGCAACGCTATCGCCCGTTTTGCTCGAAACGCTGCGCTGACCTGGATTTGGGACACTGGCTAAACGGTGAATATCGCGTGCCAGTGGAAGAAGATGGCGAGCAACCAGAAAACAATGCCTTTAACGCAAATTCGCCTCTGGACACCCCCGAAAGGCTCGACTAATACAGCCCGACCCGAGCGGCAGAGCCGCTGACCCGTGCCCGGGTAGCTCAGGGGTAGAGCAGTGGATTGAAAATCCTCGTGTCGGTGGTTCGATTCCGCCCCCGGGCACCATTT
>JAOXSB010000308.1 GCA_025800345.1 Mangrovicoccus sp.
TGATCTGGGTAAGCCCGGCTAAGGCGTCGCCATGTTTATGGGCGCGCCGGTTCAGATCCACATAGCTATCGGCCAGATCCAACAGCGTGGTGATCTCCAAAGGGCTGAGCGGTTCGATCCCCAGCAGATGTTTGGCGTCAAAACTCATAATAGCCCCCATAGCGATCTGAGGCTGTTCTAGGATGGGCGGGGCATCGCCTCAAGCCTTGGCAGCACACTTGCCGTGAAGAATGGTCAATTGCGTTCGTCTGGGGCATAATCCGCGCAAGCGAATAGGGAATGCAAAATGGGCGAGATCAGCCGCGAGGCCGCATTAGCGGCTTTGGCATGGCAGCAAGAACTGGGGGCAGATGAAGCCATCGGGGCAGAGCCGGTGGATCGTTTTGCTTTGGCCGAGGCGCCCAAAGCCGCCCCAGCCCAGCCTGGTGCAGCGCCGGTTTCTGCCCGTATCGCAGAAGATCCCGTTGAGGTCGCGACAGCCGCGGCTGAGGCCGCCGGAAGCCTTGAGGATTTGCGCGAGGCCATGGCCCGGTTCGAGCATTGCGAGCTGCGCCACGGGGCACGATCAGTGGTTTTTGCCGATGGTCAGCCGCGGGCGCGGGTGATGATCATTGGCGAGGCCCCCGGGCGCGACGAAGATATGCAAGGAAAACCCTTTGTGGGCCGGGCTGGGGCTTTGCTGGACCGGATGCTGGCGGCCATTGGTATGGGCCGCGATGCGCCTGATGCGGAGAAGGCGGTCTATATCACCAATGTGCTGCCCTGGCGGCCGCCGCAAAACCGCGATCCCAAACCCGATGAGATTGCCATGCTCATGCCGTTCTTGCGCGC
>JAOXSB010000173.1 GCA_025800345.1 Mangrovicoccus sp.
CCACCGCTCACCGCCACATCCGCCCCGGTTTCGGTTTCCGTCACCGCCAGATCAATCCCCGCTTTGCGGGTGGCGCCGATGCGGGTGATCGCCTCAAGCGCGGGCAAAAGCGCCCGCAGCGCCGGGCGCAGCACAGTGCAATCGGGCACCGCGGTGATCGCCTCGGATCGGGCCGCGTGAAACCCCACCATTGCGCCCGCCTTGCTGCGCCGTCCGGCGAATGTGGCCCGGCGGCGGCTTTCGGGGGGCGATATGGCCGACGGGCGCAGCGGGGCGTCGAGCCCCTGGGCGGCCAGGGCGCGGGTCACCACCTCTTCTTTCCAAGCGGTGACAAAACCATCATCGGCATGCTGCAAAGCACAGCCACCACAGGTTTTGTAATGAGGGCATGGGGGCCGCACCCGGTGAGGCGACGGGGTGACAATCTTGGGGGCGGCAATGCGGTCGCCTTCCTGCGCGCCGGTGATCACCTCGCCGGGCAAACAGCGCGGCGCATAGACCGGCCCGGGCGCGATCCCATCGCCGCGATGGCCCAAACGTTCAATGGTAATAGGCGCGGTGCTCATGACCGCCCCGTTGAGAATTGCGGATATTCAAACCCCATGGCGCGCTTCCTATTGGCTGGCTCGCGCCGCTTCTAAAACATCTCGCGCCACAGTTGGACCCGCTTTTGCACCGCGCGCGCCAAGAGCCGCGCAAAAGAAAAGGGAGCGTAAAACGCCCCCTTTCCAAACTCACAGCCCTTGCGCGCGATCAGTCCTTGCGGCGCTGATCAGGATGCAGCGAAGCGCCCAAGATATGCTCGGAATTATGCACCACATGGCTGGCATGCCCCACGATCAGAGGATCAGGCGCGCGGGCGATCTCGGGATCTTTGTCGGGATATTCCAACGTGGACAGGAAGTGGCGCATACAGTTCAAACGCGCGCGTTTCTTGTCATTGGATTTGATGATCGTCCAAGGCGCATCGGCAGTGTCCGTGTAGAAGAACATTGCCTCTTTCGCCTCGGTGTAATCATCCCATTTCCCCAAGCTGGCCTTATCAATCGGCGACAGTTTCCAGCGCTTGAGCGGATCGGTCTCGCGCGAGGCAAAGCGACGCTTTTGCTCTTCTTGGGTCACCGAGAACCAATATTTGTACAGATGGATGCCCGACCGAGTCAGCATCCGCTCGAAATCTGGGGTCTGGCGCATGAATTCAAGATATTCATTGGCCTGGCAAAAGCCCATCACCCGTTCCACGCCAGCGCGGTTATACCAAGACCGATCATAAAGCACGATTTCGCCTGCGGTGGGCAAATGCTGGATATAGCGCTGGAAAAACCACTGGCCGCGCTCTTCATCAGTGGGTTTGTTCAGGGCCACCACCCGCGCATTCCGGGGATTGAGATGCTCGGTAAAGCGTTTGATGGTGCCGCCCTTGCCCGCAGCATCGCGCCCTTCAAAGAGCAGCACGAATTTTTCGCCGGTTTCTTGCGCCCAAAGCTGCACCTTAAGCAATTCCGCCTGAAGCTGCGCTTTTTCCTTCTCATAGGCGGTGCGCGCCAATTTGCGGGCGTAAGGATAACGGCCCGATTCAAAAGCATGGCGGATCGCGTCTTTGGTCACTTTCGGAAACCCATGGGCGAGTACCGGCGCTTTGGGGGCCGCAGCAGGGGCCGCAGGCGCGGATTCGGTCTTGGGCTGGGCGTTATCCGGAACGGGTTTAACCAACGACATCGCCATGTCTCCTCGTTTTTTTATGAACAGTTTATGAAGGGTCGTGCGGGCTTAAGTCACAATTTTACGACAAGCGCTTTGATCTGTGTCAGACTCGCGTGGAAACGATCGTAGGTAACGTCGCGTAGCAGGCCGCCTCCACCCTTCAAGAGCGCTAAGCAAGGTTAACAGATCTGGCCAATCCAGGGTCCGCTGCGCGACGCCCTCAACCGCTTGCGCCACCAACACCACATTGAAATACATAAATTTTCCAAAAGAAACAGGACATTGGCCTTGTCCCAAGCTACCCAATTCCGCACGCGCGGGCTCAATTGCGGGCTGTGAGAATGAAACCCGTCGCAGGTTTTATCGGCGCGCTCAGCGCGCGCCTGCGACACTCCCTACTTTGGTCGTAGCTGACGCAACGGCGCTCGACGGGGCGGGCGGGCCATGTCAGGGATTTCGTCTCAGATTGCCTATTGAGGGGGCCAGCCCGGTTTGGCCCACCGGATCAGGCGCAGACGAAAAGGCTAACCATATGGCTGAGTCCCCCCCCATCTCCGCATTGGAAAACCTCACACTGGATTGCCAAGAGGATGGCGTTTGGGTCCTGACCCTAAACCGCCCGGCCAAGCGCAACGCTTTGGATGCGGCCACGATCGAAGAGCTGATCGAAGTGTTTTCCAAAGCCCCGCGCCTGGGCGCGCGGGCCATCGTATTGGCCGCCGCGGGGGATCATTTCTGCGCCGGGCTGGATTTGGTGGAACATCACGATGCCGATCGCAGCCCCGCGGAATTCATGCATCTATGCATGCGCTGGCATGAGGCGTTCAACAAAATGGAATATGGCGGCGTGCCGATCATCGCCGCGCTGCATGGGGCCGTGGTCGGGGGCGGTTTGGAATTGGCCAGCGCTGCCCATGTGCGGGTGGCCGATCAAAGCACCTATTTCGCCCTTCCCGAAGGCCAGCGGGGCCTGTTCACCGGCGGCGGCGCCACGATCCGGGTGACCGATTTGGTGGGCAAAGCCCGGATGATCGACATGATGCTCACCGGGCGGATCTATCAAGGGCAAGAAGCGCTTGATGTGGGTTTGATGCAATATCTTGAAACCGGCTCCAGCCTGGAAAAAGCCATGCAGCTTGCCCGTCGCGCGGCCGCCAATCTGCCGCTTTCGAATTTCGCCATCTGCTCGGCGGTCAGCCATATGCAGAATATGTCGGCTCTGGATGCAGCCTATGCCGAAGCGGTGGTGGCCGGGGTGGTCAATACCCAGCCCGATGCCCGCGAACGGCTAGACGCTTTTGCCAAGAAAACCGCAGCGCGGGTGCGCCCAGAGCCCGCACAATAGCGCATCAGAGGGGGCTGCGGCTATTCCGCCGCGGTTCCCTGCGCCGGATCGCTGCCTGCAAATCCCCCCGATTGCCGTGCCCAGAACCGGGCATAGACCTCGCCCCGGGCCAGCAATTCCGCATGGGTGCCCTGCTCGACGATCTGGCCCTGATCCATGACGATGATCCGGTCCATTTGCGCAATGGTGGAAAGGCGATGGGCAATGGCCAGGACGGTCTTGCCCACCATCACCCGCTCCAGCGCGGTTTGGATCGCGGCCTCGACCTCACTATCCAAAGCACTGGTGGCCTCATCCAGCACCAAGATCGGCGCATCTTTCAAAATCGCGCGGGCCAGAGCGATGCGCTGACGCTGCCCACCGGAAAGCTTCACCCCCCGCTCGCCCAAATGCGCCTCATAACCTTGGCGACCCTTATGATCTTGCAGCCCTTGGATAAACTCATGGGCCTCGGCCCGTTTGGCCGCATCGATCACCTCGGCCTCGCTGGCATCGGGGCGGCCATAGCGGATATTGTCCAAGGCCGAGCGATTGAACATCGCGGTTTCCTGGGTGACCATGGCGATCTGGCGGCGCAGGCTTTCTTGGGTCACATGGCGAATATTCTGGCCCGAAACGGTGATGCGCCCGGATTCAGGATCGTAAAGCCTCAACAGCAAGGCCACGAGGGTGGATTTGCCCGCGCCAGACGCCCCGACAATGCCCAGTTTCTCGCCCGGCGCCACACTCAGCGACAGCCCCTGCACCCCGCCGCTATCGCGCCCATAGGCAAAGCCCACCTGATCAAACCCGATCTCGGCCGGGCCCATCGCAAGCGGTTTGGACCCAGGCACGTCTTCCAC
>JAOXSB010000005.1 GCA_025800345.1 Mangrovicoccus sp.
GCGCGGGGCGGATCGGGGTAAAGGTGAAACCAGCCGCCTTGCTCAGTGTCCCAAACCACATCAAAGCTTTGCAAGCGGCCTGGTTCGGTCTCTAGCAGATATTGCTGCAAGGGCTCGATCCCCACCACCGAATGCACCGGATAGCGGCGCTGGCTGCCATCGGCTTCGGTCACATCCACCAGATATTGCCCCGCCTCCCCTTGGGAAAAGCGCACGGACATGCCGGTGCCGTTGAATTCCGTGTTGTTAAAATCCGCCAGAACGCGATCTGGGCTGGCCTCGGTCCAGGCCCAAGCGTGATGCGATCCCGCCCAAGCGGCAGCCTCGGCTTCATGGCAATCGGTGCAGGCCGTTGATCCCAAATAGTCCGGGCTGGTCTGGCTTGCTGCGGGCAAGGGGGCCAGCAAAGCTGCGCCCGCCAGGCTCAGCGCGGCGGCAAAAAACGGGGCAAATCTCATGCGGCGCGCTCGATCCGGGGCAGCCAGTCCAAAATCGCTTGGGCGGCTTTGGGCCAGGCGGGTTCAGACATCAGCATATGGCCGCCTTCGGGGATCATGACCGGGCGGGTGCCATAGTAAAACCCGGTCAGCATCACATCGAGCATCGGTAAAAATCGGTCCTGATTGCCGCCGATCACCAGAACGTCGCTGCGCGGGCCGGGGAAAGGCGCGAAAGGGGGAAAGCCGCTGGCCTGGGCCATGGCTTTAGTGCTTTCATCGGTGAGATTGGCCAGCATCCCGGAATAGGTGCCATTGGCGATGCCGCTGGGAAACAGATTGCGGCGCATCACGTCAATATCGGTGCCGCGCAGGCCAAACATGCTGAAATCAACCAGGCTGTGCCACAATTGGGGATTGGTAAAAGCCATCTCCATTGAGGCGCGCCAGAGCCCATAGGGCGGGGCCGAGCACAGCAGCACGGTGCCCAAAGGGCTTTGCCCGCGGCGCATCAGATTTTGCGCCACTGCGCCGCCCAAAGAATGGCAAATGGGCACGGCGGGGCGGCCGATCTGCGCCAGGGCTTCGGCCAAAGCATCGGTGAAATCCCCCAGGCTTGGCCCATCAAAGGCAGACATGCCGGGCAGGGCTTTGGTCAGCGCGCTTAGCGCAGCGTCTGCATCGCCTTGGTGAAAGGCGAGGCGCAGGGCGCGGTCTAGGGCCTGGGGATCATTGGCCAGGCTTTGCCCCCCCGCGCGGCCCGGCAGGGTCAAAGCCCAGCAGCGATAGCCTTGATCGGTAAAGCTGGCGAGCCAGTCAGCCGACCACATCCAGCCGCCAGAGGCCATGCCATGCACAAAGATCAAATCCGCGGCGCGAGCCTGTCCGCCGGTGGGCGGATGCTCGGCGATAGCCCAGCCTTGATGGGCGCTCAGATCAATATCATAGGCGGCACCGGGCGGCATGCGCGTGATGGTGCTGTCTTGGCCTTGGGTCTTGCTGCTGGGCATGGGCTCCTCGCGGGCGATGGGCGGACAGGTTCAGTCTATACCGGTGCGGGAACAGACGCGCTATGGTGGAATGGGGGCGGAATTGGCTCGCATGCGCGGGCGCAAAGGGCTATGCGGGCGCGATGAAACTGCCTGACCCGATCGAGATTTTTTGCGCCTGCCCGCCAGGGCTTGAAGCCAGTTTGCGCGAAGAGGCCACGGCCCTTGGCTTTGCGAGCGCGCAAGCGCTGGCCGGGGGGATCACTTTGCCCGGGGATTGGGCCACGGTGATGCGGGCCAATCTGTGGCTGCGCGGGGCCTCACGGGTTTTGGTGCGGATCGCCAGTTTTCGGGCCATGCATTTGGCGCAGCTTGATAAACGGGCGCGCAAGCTGGATTGGGCGGCGTTTTTCGCACCCGGCAGCCTTGTGCGGGTCGAAGCCAGTTGCCGCAAATCCCGAATCTATCACGACCGCGCTGCGGCCCAGCGGGTGGCCCGGGCGGTCAGCGAGATCAGCGGCGCTGAGATCTCTGCCGAGGAAAGCGCCCTGCGCCTGATGGTGCGGATCGAGGATGATCTTTGCACCATCAGCCTTGATACCTCCGGTGCGCCCTTGCATCGGCGCGGCCATAAACAAGCGGTGGGCAAAGCGCCGTTGCGGGAAAACCTTGCGGCGCTGTTTTTGCGCCAATGCGGCTTTGACGGTGTGGAACCGGTGGCCGATCCCATGTGCGGCTCTGGCACGATTGTGATTGAAGCCGCTGAAATTGCTGCGCGCTTGGCCCCGGGCCGGGATCGGCAATTTGCTTTTGAACAGCTCGCTGGGCTTGATGCGGGGTTGTGGCAGGGATTTCGGCAAGAGGCCCAGGCCATCACGCCAGGGGATTGGCGCGGCTATGGCTCGGATCGCGATGATGGGGCCATTCGCATGGCCAGCGCCAATGCAGAGCGCGCCGGGCTGAGCGATCAAGCCCAGTTTGCCCGCAAAGCAGTGAGCGATTTCACCCCGCCCGAAGGCCCGCCGGGGCTGGTGCTGGTGAACCCGCCCTATGGGGCCCGGATTGGCAATCGTAAATTGCTGTTCGCGCTTTATGGCAGTCTTGGCCAAGTGCTGCGCAGCCGCTTTTCCGGCTGGCGGGTGGGGATCATCACCAGCGATGGCGGGCTGGCCAAAGCCACGGAGCTGCCGTTCCTGCCCCAAGGCCCGGGGATCTCCCATGGTGGGTTGAAAATTCAGCTATATCGCACGGATATTTTGCCCTGATTGCGGGCAAAATTGCCGAAAAAACATGCAAAGCGGGTCGTGACGCAAGTGCAAAGCGCTGGCCGGACGCTGTGTTCACCCATTGGCAAAGGCTTTCAACGCCATACTTGTTCCAGTGTTAGGAGCGCGTTGATGACCTGTGAAACTTCCCGTGATGCTCATTGTGAGAGTTTATTAACCCAGGCCGAATTGGGCCGCTATGTGATGGCTTGCGAGCCGGTGATGGGCACGGCCCTGCCCGGCGGCGGGCGGCGCCATTATGCGCCAGGAGCACGTTTTGCGGTGCGCGGCGCGGTGGCCGGATCGCTCAATTGCGCCGATGACAGCCAGCGTTTGGTCAGCTTTGGCGCAGATGCCTTGGACGGGCTAGAATTGGTGCCGGTGCCCTTGGGCGCATAAATCCCAGCCGTTAAGATCCCTGTCATTTAGGGTCCAGCGCAGCAAAAAGGCCCGGAAGATACCGGGCCGATTTAAGTTTGTTCTTTAATGGTGTGATCAGACGCTTTCCAACAGCGCTTCGCCCGCTGAGATTTCGCATTCGCCGGGGCTGGCTTCTTCATTCAGCGCGGTGATCACCCCATCTTCCACCACCATCGCATAGCGTTTGGAGCGTGCCATGAGCCCCACCGGCGGGGCGTCGAAATCCATGCCGATGGCTTTGGTAAAGCTCGATGCGGGATCGGCCAGCATGCTAAGCCCGGCGGCGCTGGCACCGGTGGCCTCGCCCCAAGCGGTCATGACAAATGGGTCATTGACCGAGATGCAGATGATCTCGTCCACGCCTTTGGCATCGAACCCGTCTTTGGTGCGGATAAAGCTGGGCACATGGGCGGAATGGCAAGTGGGGGTAAAGGCCCCTGGCACGGCGAAAATCACCACTTTGCGCCCGGCAGTGAGGCTGGAAATGCTGACCTCTTCGGGGCCAGAAGCGCCCAAGCGGATCAAACTTGCCTCGGGGAGTTTGTCTCCGGTTTTCACTGTCATGGCGCGGCCTTCCCTGTTTGCGTCCCGTTAGGGCGAACTATAGGCTCCGCCATTGGAAGAGCCAGGCGAACCGGGATGCAAATGGAAAATATTATTGTGATCGGCGCAGGCCAGGCAGGGGCCGCGCTTTGTGCCAAATTGCGCGATTTGGGCTATGAAGGCGGGCTCAGCTTGATCGGGGATGAGCCCGAGCCGCCCTATCAGCGCCCGCCGCTTTCCAAAGCCTATCTGCTGGGAGAGATGGAGAAAGAGCGGCTTTATCTGCGCCCGGCAGAGTTTTACGGGGCGCAAAATATTGAACTGATCACCGGGCAATCGGCGGCGCAGATCGACCGGGGGCGCAAAACCGTGCGGCTGGGGGATAAGGAATTGCCCTATGATGCCCTGGCTTTGACCACCGGGGCGCAAGCGCGGGGCTTGCCCGCGGCGCTGGGCGGGGATCTGGACGGGGTTTTCACCCTGCGCAGCCTGGCGGATATGGATGCGCTGGCCCCGAAAATTCGCGCAGGCGCCAAGGCCTTGATCATCGGCGGCGGCTATATCGGGCTGGAAGCGGCGGCCGTGGCGGCCAAGCAAGGGGTGCAAGTGACCTTGATCGAGCGCGAGGCGCGGATCTTGTCCCGGGTGGCGGCGCCCCAGACCGCAGAGTATTTCCGCGCATTGCACCGCGCCCATGGGGTGCAGATTTGCGAGGGCATCGGCCTGACCCGGTTGATCGCTGCGGATGGGGAGGTGCGCGGCGCAGAGCTGAGCGATGGGCGCGAGATCGCGGCAGATTTCGTGATTGTTGGGATCGGGGTGATACCGGGCGAGGCTTTGGCGCAGGCGGCGGGGCTGGCATGTGATCACGGGATTAAAGTGGATGGGCAAGGCCGCACATCAGATCCCAGCATTTGGGCGGCGGGGGATTGCACGGTCTTTGCCTTTGGCGGCGCGCCGACGCGGCTTGAAAGCGTGCAAAACGCCATTGATCAGGCCGAGGCGGTGGCTGCGAATATGCTGGGGGCCGAGATAGACTATGCGCCCAAGCCGTGGTTTTGGTCAGATCAATATGATGTGAAATTGCAAATTGCTGGGCTCAATCGCGGCTATGATCAGCTGGTGGTTCGGCCCGGGGCGCGGGAGGGATCGCGCTCCCATTGGTATTTCGGCAAGGGCCAACTGCTGGCGGTGGATGCGATGAATGATCCGCGGGCCTATATGATTGGCAAGCGATTGATCGAGGCAGGGCGCAGCCCGGCCTCAGCGCAGATCGCGGATCCAGAGACGGATTTGAAGGTTTTGATGGCCGGCTAAGGGGGCTCCCGCCCCCGCGCGCGCCTTGCGGCGCTTGCGGGGTTGGGCCCGGCAGGCGCGTGCCGCGCCTGCGGTTGCGCATAATAGCCAGGGATTGCGAAAGGAGAGGCGATGCGGATCATTGCGGGCGAGTGGCGCGGGCTGCGCTTGGCCTCGGTGGGCAAGGGGGATGTGGCCGCGCATTTGCGCCCCACCGCAGACCGGGTGCGCGAGAGCCTTTTCAATGTGCTGGCGGGTGGCGCATTTGGCGATCCCATCGCCGGGGCGCAGGTTTTGGATCTTTTCGCGGGCACCGGCGCGCTGGGGCTTGAGGCGCTTTCGCGCGGGGCGGCGGGCGCGGTTTTTGTGGAAAACGGCCGCAAAAGCGGGGCGATATTGGCGGAAAACCTGCGCCTGACCCGTGCAGGCGCGGTTGCCCAAGTGCTGCGCCGGGATGCCACGCGGCTGGGGGCCTGCGAGGGCGCGCCTGCGGATTTGGTTTTTCTCGACCCGCCCTATGGCAAGGATATGGGCGGCAAGGCTTTGGCCGCGGCCCGTGCAGGCGGATGGTTGGCCCCTGGCGCGCTGATCTTATGGGAAGAATCCACGCCTCAAACCGCGCCGGATGGGTTTGAATTGCTTGAGTGCCGCCGCTATGGCGACACTCATATCAGTTTTCTTGAGCGCGCGGCCTAGGGCTTAATCGCTGCTGGCTGTGCCAGCAAATTCCGCCATCGCGGCTTGGGCATCGGCCACAAGCCCGGCCCCATCGAGCCCTTTGGCGGTCACCTCGGTGACCCAATCCTCGGTGACTTCTGCGCCAAGCGCTTGCAACCGCGCGGTTTGTTCCGGGTCGAGCACAGCCATTTCATGGCCAGCCGCCGCGATCACCGCTTCGCCGTCTTTGTCGCCGATATCATGGGCGCGGCCGGACCAGCGCGAGGTTTCCATCCCGGAATTGGCGTCGATAATGGCGCGCAGATCTTCGGGCAGGTTCTCATAGGTTTTCTTGTTCATCGCCCAGATGAAGAAGAGGTTATAAAGCGAGTTCTCACCCGAGACATCCGTATGGCTATCGGTGAGCTCGTCCAGTTTCAGCGAGGGCGCGATTTCCCAAGGGATCACACCGCCATCCACCACGCCTTTGGCCAGGGCCTCGGGGAAAGCGGGCACGGGCATGCCCACTGCGGTGGCCCCCAGCTTGCCCAAAAGCAGCGTCACCGGCCGCGAAGGGCCGCGCAGGCGCAGGCCTGCAATATCTTCGACCGAGGCCAAAGCCGGACCTTTCTTATGGATGATCCCGCGCCCATGCATATGGGCGGCGATCAAATGCACATCGGCAAAATCATCCATCAAATGCTTTTGGGTATAGACCCAGGCGGCGGCGCTGGCCTCTTCAGCGGATTTCGTGGTCATGAAGGGCAGCTCGAGCGCTTCGGCCTCGGGGAAGCGGCCCGGCTGATAGCCTGGGATCACCCAGCCGCCATCAATGGCGCCATCGCGGATCAGATCATATTGCGCTGTGGGTTTGCCGCCCAATTGCATGAAGGGATAGATCTCGACCTTGATGCGGCCATTGCTTTCGGCCTCGATCTTCTCTGCCCAAGGCTCGATGAAATATTTCGGATTGGCCGATTTGGGCGAAACGAAATGCTGAAAACGAAGCGTGACCTCTTGGGCCGAAGCGGGCAGCGCCAGGCTGGCGGCAAGAGCGAAAGCAGTGAAAAAGCGTGTCATGCGTTTGGGGATCCTATGGCGGAAAGATCATCGCGGATTGCGTAACATTGCCTGCGTCATTGGGCCAGGGCAGGGGCGCGAGCGGCGGATTTTAGCCGGTTTGCGCCCTTGCGGGCCGGTTAGCGCATGATCACTCCGAATATGTGGGGTGAAACAGCCCGCCAGGGGAAAGGGTAAAGATCTCGGCCCCATCTGCGGTCACGCCGATGGAATGCTCAAACTGTGCCGATAGGGATTTATCCCGGGTCACCGCAGTCCAATCATCGGCCAGCACTTTGGTTTCCGGGCGGCCCAGATTAACCATCGGCTCAATGGTGAAGAACATGCCTTCTTCGAGCACCGCAGCCGAGCCTGCGCGTCCGTAATGGAGCACATTGGGCGGGGAATGAAACACCCGGCCCAGCCCATGGCCGCAGAAATCACGCACCACGGACATTTTATGGCTTTCCACATAGCTTTGGATCGCGTGGCCAATATCGCCAAAGGTATTGCCCGGACGGACCATTTCGATCCCGCGCATCAGCGCATCATGGGTCACTTGGATCAGCCGTTCGGCTTTGCGCGGCAGTTTGCCCGCCACATACATGCGGCTGGTATCACCATACCACCCATCCACGATCACAGTGACATCGATATTCAAGATATCGCCGCTTTTGAGCGTTTTCGGCCCGGGGATGCCGTGGCAGACCACGTGATTGACCGAAATGCAGGAGGCGTGCTGATAGCCTTTATAGCCGATCGTGGCCGAGATAGCCCCGGCCTCTTCCACCATATTTTCGATGAAACGATCCAAATCCGCGGTGGTCACACCTGGCTGGACCTGGTCGCATAGCGCGTCCAGGATCTCTGCGGCCAGGCGGCCCGCTTTATGCATGCCTGCGAAATCTGCGGGCTCGTGAATGCGAATGCCGTCTTTGGTCAGACGGCCTTTATGCCGATCGTCCAAGCTTGTCTCCGTCGCGACTGGATATGGCCGATGTAGCCGAGCTGCGGGCGATGTTCCAGAGCAGGGCGCGATTATGGCGCGGTTGAAACCGGCAATGGCCCTGCCACCGCGATGCCTTTGGGGCTGATATGGGTGCCATAGGCCAGCATTTCGACCCCTGCCGCAGCGGCGGCCTGGCAGGCCGCCCCATAGGCCGGATCCAGATCATGGGCGATTTTCAACCTGTCGCAATCGCTGCGCTGCACCAGGTAAAGCAGCACGGCTCGATGACCTTGGGCGCGCATCTGCACCAGCTCGCCCAGATGTTTGGCCCCGCGCGCGGTGACGCAATCGGGAAATTCCGCAGCGCTGCTATCCCGGCGCAAATGAGCGTTTTTCACCTCAAGATACAGATCGGGCAGCCCAGGCTGGGTGCATAGGAAATCCACCCGGCTGCCAGTGCCATATTTCACCTCGGGGCGGATCTGGTCATAAGCGGCCAGTTCGGCGATGGCTTTGGCCGCAAGGGCGTCTTTTACCAGCCGGTTGGGCAGGCTGGTATCGATGCCCGCGAAATGCCCGCCGGGCAGTTCGGCCAATTTCCAGGAATATTTCAGTTTGCGTTTGGGATCGTCATTGGGTTCTAGCCAAATCCGCAGGCCGGGATCTTTCAGCCCCAGCATCGCGCCGGGATTGGCGCAATGGGCCGTGATCTCGCGGCCATCCTCTAGCACCGCATCGGCCAAAAACCGTTTGTAACGGCGCAACAGCCGCGCGGGGACCAGCGGGGTGGAAAACTCCATGGGGCAAACCTTGCATAAAATCAGCGGTCAGGGCACGGCCATTTAGGCGTTTTGCCCGAGCAAGCGCCAGATCCCTCGGTGCGGGTATTGCATTTTTGCAAGCCACAATTGGGAATTTTCCTATAGATCGCGCATTTTCGCAAAGCTAATCTTGAATATGTCGCGTCTGAGCGGTTCCGGGTCGGGGAGGGCCTTGGGCCGGGAGGGCTCAGATCCACGCGGCGCAGCAGGATACGGAAGGGAGGCCGTCATGGATTTCGCTCTAACCGAAGAGCAGCAGGCCATATTTGAGATGGCCGCAGGCTTTGGCGAGGATCACATCGCCCCCCATGCCCAAGCTTGGGAAAAAGCCGGCGATATTCCCAAGGATTTATGGCCGCAATTGGCGCAGCTTGGCTTTGGCGGGCTTTATGTGAACGAGGCCGCCGGCGGCACTGGGATCACCCGGCTTGATGCAACGCTGGTCTTCGAGGCGCTGTCGCAATCTTGCGCCTCGGTGGCGGCGTTTTTGTCGATCCACAATATGTGCGCCAGCATGATTGACCGCTATGGCAGCGAGGCGCTGAAAGCGCGGATTTTGCCCAAAGCGGTCACCATGGAAACGGTGCTGTCCTATTGCTTGACCGAGCCAGGATCGGGATCGGACGCCGCGGCGTTGAAAACCCGCGCGGCGAAGCAGGATCAAGGTTATCTGCTGAACGGCACCAAAGCCTTCATCTCGGGCGGGGGCTATTCGGACGCCTATATCGTGATGTCCCGCACGGGCGGGGATGGTCCCAAGGGCATTTCGGCCATTTTGGTCGAGGATGGCACGCCGGGGCTGAGCTTTGGCGGGCTTGAAGACAAGATGGGTTGGAAAAGCCAGCCCACCCGCCAGGTGCAGCTAGATGATTGCTTGGTGCCCGGCGAGAACCTGATTGGCGAGGAAGGCAAAGGCTTTTCCTATGCCATGGCGGCACTGGATGGGGGGCGGCTGAATATCGCTGCTTGCTCTTTGGGGGCGGCGCAATCGGCGCTGGATAAAACCTTGGCCTATATGGGCGAGCGCAAAGCCTTTGGCCAATCCATCGATCAGTTTCAAGCGCTGCAATTCCGCCTGGCGGATATGGAGATCGAATTGCAAGCGGCGCGGGTGTTCTTGCGCCAGGCCGCTTGGAAGCTTGATACGGGGGCGCCCGATGCGTCCAAAGCCTGTGCGATGGCCAAGAAATTCGTCACCGAAGCGGGCTCGCGCATTGCGGATCAATGTCTGCAACTGCATGGCGGGTATGGCTATCTGACCGATTACGGCGTGGAGAAAATCGTGCGTGATCTGCGGGTGCATCAGATCTTGGAAGGCACCAATGAGATCATGCGCATGATCGTGGCGCGTCATCTGCTGGCGGCGCGGTCATGAGCGATATTGAGATCCGCAAAACCGGGCGCGCCGGGCGCATCACCTTGACCCGTGAAAAGGCGCTGAACGCGCTGTCGCCCGAGATGTCCGTGGCGATTGAGGCGGCGCTGGACGCCTGGGCCGAGGATGCCGAGATCGCCTTGATCGTGATTGACGCGTCCGGGGATAGGGCCTTTTGCGCCGGGGGTGATATTGCCCAGATCTATCAGCATGGCATGGCCGGAGATCACGATTACGCCCGTGCCTTTTGGCGCCAGGAATATCGGCTGAACGCGAAACTGGCGCGGTTTTCTCGCCCGGTGATCAGCTTCATGCAGGGCTTCGTCATGGGCGGCGGCGTTGGGCTTGGCTGCCATGTGGGGTATCGCGTGGTGGGGGAAAGCACCAAAGCTTCGATGCCTGAATGCGCCATTGGTTTGATCCCGGATGTGGGCGGCACGCTGCTTTTGGGCAATGCGCCCGGCGCGCTGGGCGAATATCTTGGCTTGAGCGCGGCGCGTATGGGGCCGAGGGATGCGATTTATGCGGGCTTTGCCGATCATTTCGTGCCTGAGGCCGATTGGCCCGCCCTGATCGCCGAGCTAGAGCGCAGCGGCGATGTCAGCGCGTTGCTCGGGCAATCCCAAACGCCCCCGCCGGGGGAATTGGAAGCCCAAACCAACGAGATCACCGCGCATTTCTCGCAGCCGGATTTGCCAGCGATTTTGCAAAGCCTGCAAGATGCGGGCAGTGATTGGGCCGGCGGCGCGTTGAAAACCCTTTCGCGCAATTCGCCCTTTGCCATGGCCTGCACCCTGCAATTGGTGCGCGATGCCCGCCAGATGGAGGGGATCGAAGAGGCTTTGGCCCAAGAATATCGCTATACCTACCGGGCGCAGAAACATGGGGATCTGCTGGAAGGGGTGCGGGCGATGATTATCGACAAGGACAAATCCCCGAAATGGCACCCTGCTGAGCCCGGTCAGATCCGTGCCCAGGATGTGTCGGCGATGCTCGCCCCTTTGGGCGATCATGAATTGGTCTTGTGAGGAGAGCGCAGATGAAGATCGCCTTTATCGGATTGGGCAATATGGGCGCGCCCATGGCGCAAAACCTCGCCAAAGCAGGCCATGAGGTCACCGGGTTTGATTTGGCTGCCACGCCCGAAGGATTGCCCATGGCGAGCAGCGCCGCTGCGGCCTGCGCCGGGGCCGAGGTCGCGATCACCATGCTGCCCGATGGGCCGATCCTGCGCCGGGTCGCAGATGAGATCATTCCAGCCCTGGGGCAAGGCGCGGTGCTGGTGGATTGCTCTACCGTGGATGTGCAAAGCGCCCGCGCAGTGGCGGCGCAAGCGGCACAGGCAGGTCTGGGGGCGCTAGATGCGCCGGTTTCTGGCGGGATCGGCGGGGCGCAAGCGGGCAGCCTGACCTTTATGGTGGGCGGCGAGGATGCAGATTTCGCCCGCGTTCAACCGCTGTTCGAGATCATGGGCGCGAAAACCGTGCATTGCGGCGGCGCAGGTGCGGGCCAGGCGGCAAAGCTGTGCAACAACATGATCCTTGGCGCGACCATGATCGCCACCTGCGAGGCTTTTGCCTTGGCCGATAAGCTGGGGCTGGACCGGCAATCCATGTTCGATGTGGTCTCGACCTCTTCGGGCTATAGTTGGTCCATGAATGCCTATTGCCCGGCACCGGGGATCGGCCCGCAAAGCCCTGCCGATAACGCCTATCAGCCAGGTTTTGCCGCAGAACTAATGCTCAAGGATCTGCGGCTGTCGCAACAAGCGGCCGAAGCGGCCGATGCGGAAACCCCCATGGGGCGCGAGGCCATGGCGCAATACACAACATTTGTCGAAGACGAGGATGGCCGGGGCAAGGATTTCTCGGCCATGTTGCCCCGTTTGGCGGAAAAAGGACGCGCGCAATGAGCGATTTGATTAAACTTACCCGCGAGAACGGCGTTGCCCTGATCCAGCTCAACCGGCCTGATCAGCTCAATGCGCTGAATTCGGCCTTGGCGGCGGATATGGTGGCCATGGTGGGCGAACTTGACCGCGACCCCGAGATTGGCTGCATCGTGGTCACGGGCGATCAGCGAGCCTTTGCTGCTGGGGCAGATATTGCAGAGCTGAACGGGCTCAGCGCTGCTGAGATGATCGAACGGGATTACTTCGGCGAATGGCAGGCCTTTGCCGATGCGCGCACCCCCAAGATTGCCGCCGTGAATGGCTATGCGCTGGGCGGTGGTTGCGAGCTGATGATGATGTGCGATTTCGCCATTGCCGGGGAGGGCGCGAAATTTGGCCAGCCCGAGATCAAGATCGGGGTGATCGCGGCCATGGGCGGCACTCAGCGGATGACCAAATTGATCGGGCGGGCGCGGTCTATGGATATGCATCTGACGGGCCGGATGATGGATGCGCCCGAAGCGCTGGCCGCAGGGCTTGTGGCGCGGGTGGTGCCCGATGCGGATGTGCTGCCCCAAGCGATGGAAGCGGCGGCGAAAATCGCCAGCTATTCCCGGCCGGGGATTCGCTTGGCCCGCGAGGCGGTGCGCCGGGCCGAGGAATCGCCATTGGCAGAAGGCTTGCTGTTTGAGCGGCGTTTGTTTCATTCGCTGATCGACACCCCGGACCAAAAAGAAGGCATGGGCGCGTTTTTGGAAAAACGTGCGCCTAAATTTGGCCAAGGCCAAAACTGATCCTGGCCCAATCGGGCTGAGCACTTGGAACGCAACCCATTGTTGGGTTGCGTTTTTTTGTGTCTGGCGCGGGCGCGAAAAAAGGAGCGGCAAGAAAAAAATCAACTCTTTGCATGCTGTTAGGTTTTGTTAGGATTGGGAGAAATTCTGGAAATCTTCGCAGCATAAATTCGGATCAAAGGTCGTCAAAAAGACCAACCAGACTGCTTGGAAGTACCGGAGACGGTGGGAGGAGACATTCGTGGAAGGGGATAAGGCGCAGGCCGCGCTGACCTCTATTCCTGCGCTATTGGCACGCAATGTGGCCCAATATGGCCATCGTTTGGCCATGCGCGAGAAAGAGTTCGGCATTTGGCAAAGCTGGAACTGGACGCAGGTGGCCGAGGAAATTCGCCATCTTGCTTTGGGCTTTCTGTCACTGGGTGTGAAAGAAGGCCAACATATCGCAATCATCGGGCGCAACCGCCCCATGCATTATTGGTCCATGGTGGCGGCGCAGATGGTGCGCGCGGTGCCAGTGCCGATTTATCAAGACTCTGTTGCCGAAGAGATGGCCTATGTGTTGGAGCATTGCGGCGCCTCTTATGTGGTCTGCGGTGATCAGGAACAGGTCGATAAGGTCATCGAAGTGTCCGAAAGCACGGGGCTGCATTTCGATGTGGTCTATACCGACAAGCGGGGGATGCGCCGCTATGACCATTCCCATCTGAACGCGCTTGAAG
Source organism: Mangrovicoccus sp. (assembly GCA_025800345.1). GTDB lineage: Bacteria > Pseudomonadota > Alphaproteobacteria > Rhodobacterales > Rhodobacteraceae > JANSYP01. Next base: position 13,219 of record JAOXSB010000005.1, read on the forward strand.
AGGTGATGGAACAAGGCGCGGCCGCCATCACCGGGCTGCATGAAGAGCTCGACCGGCGCATCGCTTCTATCGGTTATGATGATATCTGCGTGATGCTCTATACGTCGGGCACCACAGGGCGGCCCAAAGGTGTGGTTCTGTCCAACCGCAATATCATCGAGACCTCCAAGCGCACCGCCGAGTTTGATCATCTCACCCATCGCGAAGAGATCCTGGCCTATCTGCCTATGGCATGGGTGGGGGATTTCATCTTTTCTGTGGGCCAGGCGTTTTGGACGGGGTTCTGTGTGAACTGTCCGGAAAATGGCGAGACGATGATGACCGATCTGCGCGAGATCGGGCCGACCTATTATTTCGCGCCGCCGCGGATTTTCGAGACGCTGCTGACCAATGTGCAAATCCGCATGGAAGATGCCGGGCCGCTGAAACGCTGGATGTTCAAACGGGCTTTGGCCCATGCGCGCAAAGTGGGTCCGCAATTGCTGGATGGCAAATCCGTGGGCTTGGGCGACCGCATGGCCTATGGGGTCTGGAATTTCCTGATCTATGGCCCGCTGAAAGATGCGATCGGGTTTAGCCGCGTGCGTGTGGGCTATACCGCGGGCGAGGCCATCGGGCCGGAGATCTTCGCCTTTTACCGCTCGCTTGGGATCAATCTCAAACAGCTTTACGGGCAGACCGAGGCCAGCGTGTTCATCGCCCAGCAGCCCGATGGCATGGTGCGCGATGATACGGTGGGCGTGCCCAGCCCCGGGGTGGAAATCCGCATTGATGATGTCTCGGGCGAGGTGTTCTATCGCTCTGATGGGGTGTTTGTGAAATATTACAAAAACCCCGAAAGCACGGCGAGCACCAAAGATCCCGAAGGCTGGGTGGCCACGGGGGATGCGGGCTTTATCGAGCAAGCGACCGGCCATTTGCGGATCATCGATCGGGCAAAGGATGTGGGCAAATTGGCCGATGGCCGGATGTTCGCGCCGAAATTCGTCGAGAATAAGCTCAAATTCTATCCCGAGATCCTCGAGGCCGTCGTGTTCGGCAAAGATCGCGATTACTGCACGGCGTTTCTCAATATCGATCTGACCGCCGTGGGCAATTGGGCCGAGCGCAACAATATCGCTTATGCGTCCTACCAAGAGCTGGCCGGGCACCCATTGGTGCTTGAGACCCTGCAAAAGCATGTGGCCGAGGTCAATGAAAGCGTGGCGCGGGACGAAAAGCTCAATGGCTGCACGATCCAGCGTTTTCTTGTTCTGCACAAAGAACTGGATGCTGATGATGGCGAGATGACCCGCACGCGCAAAGTGCGCCGGGTGGTGATCGCTGACAAATATGCTGATCTCATCACCGCTCTCTATGACGGGTCCACCAGCGTCTATACCGAGACCGAGGTGACCTATGAGGACGGGCGCAAGGGCTCGATCAAAGCGACCCTAGAGATCCGCGATCTTGAGCCGGTGGCGATGCCATCCATGGCCGCCGAATGACCGGCGCACCCGGGAGGGATTCCATGAATATGATGAGTGACGACGGTTGGGTCACCGAAGATGGGCGCACCATCGGTGGGGTGATGCTCGATCTGAAAAACATCACCCTGCGCTTTGGCGGTGTGGTGGCGATCAAAGATATCTCGTTCAATATCCGCCAAGGTGAGATCCGCGCGATTATCGGCCCCAATGGGGCGGGTAAATCCTCGATGCTCAATGTGATCTCGGGCTTTTATCGCCCGCAAGAAGGCGAAGTGTGGTTCGAGGGTCAAAAGCGCCGCGAGATACAGCCCTATGAAGTGGCCCGCAAAGGCATCGCCCGGACCTTCCAGAACATCGCGCTGTTCGAAGGTATGAGCGTTCTGGGCAATATCATGACCGGGCGGCTTACCCATATGAAAGCCGGGCTTGCGGCCCAAGCGCTATGGTGGGGCAAAGCACAAAAGGAAGAGACCAAGAACCGGGAATTCGTCGAGCATATCATCGATTTTCTGGAAATTCAGTCGATCCGCAAAACCCCCGTGGGCCGGTTGCCTTATGGTCTGAAAAAGCGGGTGGAGCTGGCCCGCGCCCTTGCGGCCGAGCCCAAGCTTTTGCTGCTGGACGAGCCCATGGCGGGCATGAATGTCGAGGAAAAAGAGGATATGTGCCGCTTTATCCTCGATGTGAATGATGAGTTCGGGACCACCATCGCGCTGATCGAACATGATATGGGCGTGGTGATGGATCTGTCGGATCGGGTTGTCGTGATGGATTACGGCAAAAAGATCGGCGACGGCACGCCTGATGAAATCCGCAACAATCAAGAAGTGATCGATGCTTATCTGGGGGTGGCCCATGACTAAGCCGCTCGCCGCCATTGTGAGATCACCGCAAATGTGCAGCCAATGCGCCGCGCAGGGAGGATGTGATGCCTGAGTCCCTTCTTTATGGCACCGAGGTGGTGCTCAACGGGCTGATGGCCGGGGTTCTATATGCGCTTGTCGCGTTGGGCTTCGTGCTGATCTATAAAGCCTCGGGAATTTTCAACTATGCCCAAGGGGTGCTGTCGCTTTTCGCGGCCATGACCTTGGTGGGGATCATGAATGGTCAGATCCCTTTCGCGCATCTGATCAATGCTGCCCTGGGCACTGAGATCCATCATTTTGGCTGGCATATCAACGCGCTGGTAGCGATCTTGCTGACCATGGTGGTGATGGTGGGCGTGGCCTGGTGCGTCCAGCGTTTCGTGTTCCGCCATCTGATTGGGCAAGAGCCAATCATCTTGTTCATGGCCACCATTGGTCTGGCCTATTTCCTAGAAGGTCTGGGCGACATCATGTGGGGCTCGGACATCAAGAAACTTGATGTGGGTCTGCCTCAAGGCGGCAGCCTTTGGATCGAGGAAAACACCCAATGGCTCGGTTTCGGCAATGAGAATTTCTATGGCTTCTTCCTAGATCGTCTGGATCTGATTGCCACGGTGATTGCAGCCCTTCTGGTGATCGCGCTGGTGGCGGTGTCGCAATACACCAAACATGGCCGGGCCATGCGCGCTGTGGCCGATGACCACCAGGCCGCTTTGTCGGTGGGGATTTCCCTGAACTTCATCTGGGTGTTTGTTTGGTCGATCGCGGGGTTTGTCGCCCTGGTCGCGGGCATCATCTGGGGCGCGAAATCCGGTGTGCAATTCTCGCTCTCGCTGATCGCGCTCAAGGCGCTTCCGGTGCTCATGCTGGGCGGTTTCACCTCGATCCCCGGCGCCATCATCGGCGGGTTGATCATCGGGGTGGGTGAGAAACTGTTTGAATTCACTGTCGGCCCATTGGTCGGCGGGGCCACGGAAAACTGGTTCGCCTATGTGCTGGCGCTGATCTTCCTGGTGTTCCGTCCCCAAGGCCTGATGGGCGAAAAAATCATCGAAAGGGTGTGAGCCATGTTTTACCGTGAAGCGGGCGACATCAAAACCAGCTATGTCGCGGATAGTCAGACTTTTCCCATCGCCTTTGATCGGATCGGCTATCTTTGTGTCATCGCTGTGGCCTTTGGGGTTCTGCCCTTCATCATCGGGCCATATTGGGCGAATGCGGTCTTTGTCCCCTTCTTGATCTATGCCATCGCGGCAATCGGGCTGAATATCCTGACCGGCTATTGCGGTCAGGTGAGCCTGGGTACCGGCGGGTTCATGGCGGTGGGGGCCTATGCTTGCTATAAGCTGATGACCGGCTTTCCCGATCTCAACATCATCTTTGTGATCTTGCTGGCCGGGGGGATCACCGCGGCTGTGGGCACCGCCTTTGGCCTGCCCAGTCTGCGGATCAAAGGGTTCTACCTGGCGGTGGCCACCTTGGCGGCGCAGTTCTTCCTGGTCTGGCTCTTCAATAAGGTGCCGTGGTTCTACAATAACTCGGCCTCGGGTCAGATCAGCGCGCCGGAACGCTCTGTCTTTGGGGTGGCGGTCACTGGCCCCAATGTGGAGGCCTGGGCGAAATATCTGATCTGTCTGGGCTTTCTCTTTGTGCTGGCCTGGATGGCGCGGAACCTTACCCGCGGCTCGCTGGGGCGCAGCTGGATGGCGATCCGGGATATGGATATCGCCGCCGAGATCATCGGGGTGAACCCGCTGCGCGCTAAGCTCACCGCTTTTGCTGTCAGCTCTTTCTTTATCGGGATCGCCGGGGCGCTGTTCTTCTCGGTCTATCTTGGGGCGGCAGAAGCGGGCGAGGCGTTTGGCATCAACAAATCCTTCTTGGTGCTTTTCATGATCATCATCGGAGGCTTGGGCTCGATCTTTGGATCGCTTGCGGGGGCGGCGTTCTTGGTGCTGCTGCCGGTGCTGCTGAAAAACACCTTTGTCGGGCTGCTTGGCTGGCCCACGGATCTGACCGCGCATCTGGAATTGATGGTGGTTGGGGGGCTGATCCTGACCTTCTTGATCGCTGAACCCCATGGCCTGGCGCAGCTTTGGCGCGTGGCCAAGGAAAAACTCCGGCTCTGGCCCTTCCCGCACTGAGCGGGGCCAGAACCAGCCCAAAGCGGGGGGAGCCGCTTTGGGCATCACGAAAGAAAAACGAACTGCACTGATCTCAATGGGAGGAGATACACCATGAGGAAATCGCTGCTGATGTTGGCCTCTGCCGCGACTTTGACCGCCGGTGCCGCCAGCGCTGATCTGGTTTTCCCAGATCTTAGCTATCGCACTGGGCCTTATGCGGCGGGCGGCGTGCCCTTTTCAGACGGGTATCAGGATTATTTTGCGATGCTGAATGCCCGCGATGGCGGCATCGGCGGGGTGCCGGCGCGGGTGATCGAATGCGAAACCGCCTATAACACCGAAAAAGGCGTGGAATGCTACGAGGCCACGAAGGGCGAAGGCGCGCTGCTCTATCAGCCGCTCTCCACTGGCATCACCTATCAGCTCATCCCCAAAGTCTCTGCCGATGGCATCCCCATGCACACTATGGGCTATGGGCGTACTTCGGCGGCCAATGGCGAAGTGTTTGAATGGGTGTTCAACTACCCGGCCAATTACTGGGATGCGGCCTCGGTGGCGATCAAATATCTGCATGATCAGAACGGCGGCAGCCTTGAGGGCAAGAAAATCGCGCTGCTCTATCACAACTCTGCCTATGGCAAAGAGCCGATCCGCACCTTGGAAAACCTTGCTGAAAAGCATGGCTATACGCTCGATACCCTGGCGGTGGATCATCCTGGCCAAGAGCAGAAATCCCAATGGTTGCAAATCCGGCGCACCCGTCCTGATTACGTGATCATGTGGGGCTGGGGCGTGATGAACCAGGTGGCGATCCAAGAAGCTGCCAATATCCGCTTCCCGATGGAGAATTTCATCGGCAATTGGTGGGCCGGGGCCGAGCACGACGTGCTGCCTGCGGGCGACGCGGCCAATGGCTATAAATCGCTCAACATGAACCGTGTGGTGGATCTTCCGGTCTTTGAAGAGATCAAGAAACATGTGCATGACGCGGGCAATGCGGCGGGCGATGGCAGCAACCTGGGCAAGGTGATCTATACCCGTGGTCTTTACGCGGCCTTCCTTGCGGCTGAGGCGGCCAAGAAAGCTCAGGAAATCCATGGCGTGACCGAGCTGACCCCGGCGCAGATGCGCGATGGGATGGAAGCGTTGGAGATCACCGAAGAGCTGATGGCAGAGCGTGGTCTGGACAATATCGGCCCGGCTTTCTCAGTCAGCTGTTCGGATCATGGCGGTTCGGGCATGGGGCTGATCCAGCAATGGGATGCCAGCGCCGAAAGCTGGACCCCGTTGACCGAATTCATCGCGCCTGATGCCGAGGTGATCGCACCGCTGGTGGCCGAGGATTCCGAAGCCTTCGCCGCAGAGAACGGCATCGCCAAGCGCTGCAATTGAGCAATAACGCCCTGGCCCGCGTGGGCCGGGGCAACACACTCGCCCGGCGAGGAGGATAAAGATGCTTCAGGTTGCTCAGCCACAAGAGACCCTGCTCGAGGTCAATAATATCGAGGTGATCTATAATCACGTGATTTTGGTGCTCAAAGGCGTCAGCTTAAGCGTGCCCAAAGGCGGGATCACGGCCCTATTGGGGGGCAATGGCGCGGGGAAAACCACCACGCTGAAAGCCATCTCAGGGCTGCTGAAAAGCGAACGCGGTGAGGTGACCAAAGGCACGATCACCTATCAGGGCAAAAATCTGATCGGTGCGGACCCTGCGGGGATCGTGCGCAGCGGCGTGATCCAAGTGATGGAAGGCCGCCATTGCTTTGAACATTTGACCGTCGAGGAAAATCTGCTGACCGGGGCCTATACCCAGGCCGGGGCCAAGCAGATCGCCGATGATCTGGAGATGGTTTACAACTATTTCCCGCGCCTTAAGGAACGCCGCCGGTCCCAGGCTGGCTATACCTCGGGCGGGGAACAGCAGATGGTGGCCATTGGCCGGGCGCTGATGTCACGGCCCGAGATGATCTTGCTGGACGAGCCTTCGATGGGCCTGGCGCCGCAGCTGGTGGAGCAGATCTTTGAGATCGTGAAATCGGTTAATGAGAATGAAGGCGTGACCTTCCTTCTGGCGGAGCAGAACACCTCGGTGGCGCTGCGCTATGCCCATTCCGGCTATATTCTGGAATCGGGCCGGGTGGTGATGGATGGGCTGGCCGCGGATCTGCGGGAAAACCCCGATGTGAAGGAATTCTATCTCGGCATGTCCGATGATGGGCGCAAATCCTTCCGCGATGTGCGGTCCTATCGCCGCCGCAAACGTTGGCTGGCCTAAGCCCGACCCTTTGCCACGAGATCCAAGCAAGCACCGCCGCGGGCGGCTTGGATCCCGCTGCCTCAGTTTAAGGACATGACCATGGTAAATTTTTACGACAAGCTCGAATGGCGCTCCGCGGATGAGCGGGAAGCGGATCTGGCCAATGCTCTGCCGCAGCAAATCGCCCGGGCCCAGGCTTTGCCCGGATATGGCGATGCGCTTGCGGGGGTCGATGCCGCTGCGATCACGGGCGTGGCGGATCTGGCGGCGCTGCCGCTCTTGCGCAAATCCGATCTGGTGGCAGCGCAAGCTGCGGCGGCGCCTTTGGGCGGTTTGGCCAGCCGGGACACGGCGGCATTCAACTATGTCTTTCAATCCCCAGGCCCGATTTACGAGCCCGGCATGTGCGCCGATGATTGGTGGCGTTTGGGCCGGTTCGTGCATGCTTGCGGCATCGGGCCAGATGATATTGTGCAGAATTGCTTTGGCTATCATCTGACCCCGGCGGGGATGATGTTTGACAGCGCCGCGCGGGCGGTGGGCGCAACGGTGCTGCCCGCGGGCACGGGGCAAACCGAATTGCAGGTGCGCGCGGCGGCCGATATCGGCTCTACCGCTTATGCAGGCACGCCCGATTATCTGAAGGTGATCTTGGACAAGGCCGATGCCATGGGCGTGGCGCTGAAGATCACCAAGGCGGCGGTGGGCGGCGGCGCGCTGTTTCCGTCTTTGCGCCAGGAATATGCTGATCGCGGGATCGCCTGCCGTCAAAGCTACGCCACGGCGGATCTGGGCAATGTGGCCTATGAGAGCGAAGCGCTTGAAGGCATGATCGTGGATGAAGGCGTGATCGTCGAGATCGTGCGCCCAGGCACTGGCGATCCTGTGCCCGCAGGCGAGGTGGGCGAGGTCGTGGTCACGGCGCTGAACGCGGATTATCCGCTGATCCGCTTTGCCACGGGCGATATGTCTGCGGTGCTGCCAGGGCAAAGCCCCTGCGGGCGCAGCAATATGCGCATCAAAGGCTGGATGGGCCGGGCTGACCAGACCACCAAGATCAAGGGCATGTTCGTGCGCCCTGAACAAGTTGCCGATTTCGTGGCCCGTCACCCCGAAGTGCAGCGCGCCCGGGTCATCGCCACCCGCGAAGGCGAGATGGACGCGATGACCGTGCAGGTGGAAACCCCTGAAGGGGACGCTGAGGCTTATGGGGCCAGCGTGGCAGAGCTGCTCAAGCTTAAGGGCAAGGTAGAACTGGTGGCCCCGGGCTCGCTGCCCAATGATGGCAAAGTGATCGAGGATCAGCGCGCTTATGATGGTTGAGCTGCCCGGTGGTGTCACCTTGTTATGGGGGCGCTATGTGGCGGCCCCCATCCAATTTAATTCCATGAGTGAGTGTGATCATGCCAATCGCAACGACTAGCGATCCGATTATGATTTTGGGGGCGGCGCGCACCCCATTGGGCGCGTTTCAAGGGGCGTTTTCCCCGCTTAGCGCCACCGAACTTGGCACTGTGGCCATTGAAGGCGCCATGGCCAATTCCGGCCTGGCCGCAGATCAGCTTGGCGAAGTGCTCATGGGCAATGTGCTGGGCGCAGGGCTGGGGCAGGCCCCGGCGCGTCAGGCGGCGCTTGGGGCGGGTCTGCCGCAATCGCTGCCCTGCACCACTGTGTCCAAAGTCTGCGGCTCGGGCATGAAAGCGGTGATGCAGGCCCATGACGCCATTGCTGTGGGGGGGATCGATTTCGCCTTGGCTGGCGGCATGGAAAGCATGACCAACGCCCCATATTTGCTGCCCAAAGCGCGCGGTGGGGCGCGGATCGGCCATGATCGGATGCTCGATCACATGATGCTGGACGGGTTGGAAGATGCCTATGACATCGCCCCCGACGGCACCCGCCGCTCTATGGGCACCTTTGGCGAGGATTGCGCCGAACGCTATCAATTCACCCGCGAGGCGCAGGATGCCTATGCCATCGAAAGCGTCACCCGCGCTAAGGCTGCGGCCGAAGGGGCGTTTGATTGGGAAATCGCGCCCGTGACCGTGAAAACCCGCAAAGGCGAGCGGGTGGTGAGCCGCGATGAAGGTCCGCAAAATATCGATCCGGGGAAAATCCCTGGACTGCGCCCGGCCTTTAAACGCGATGGCACAATCACTGCGGCGGCCTCTTCTTCGATCAATGATGGGGCGGCGGCGCTGGTGCTGGGCCGGGCCAGCCAGGCCGAAGCCCAGGGACTGACCCCGCTGGCGCGCATTGTCGGCCATGCGGCCTATGCCGGTGCGCCCGGCTGGTTCACCACTGCGCCGGTCTATGCCAAGCAGCGCTTGGCCGAGAAAATCGGCTGGTCCCTAGAGGATGTGGATCTGTTCGAGATCAACGAGGCTTTCGCGGTGGTGGCCATGGCCTCCATGCATGAGCTGGGGATTGATCACGCCCGGCTGAATGTGAATGGCGGCGCGGTGGCGCTTGGCCATCCGATTGGGGCCTCGGGGGCGCGCATTCTGGTGACCCTGCTGGGGGCCATGCGGGCGCGCAAAGCCCGCCGGGGCATCGCCTCGATCTGTATTGGCGGCGGCGAAGCCACCGCGATCGCCCTTGAGATGGAGCATTGAGCATGAGCGCAGTTTCACAAATCCCCCAAGGGCTGCCCGCGGTTGTGGTGGGCGGCGGCTCGGGTCTGGGGGCGGCCACGGGCGCGGCCCTAGCCGCTGCCGGGGCAAAGGTCACGCTGATTGATGCCAATGGCGATGCGGTGCGAGCGCAGGCGGAACAGATCGGCGCGCAGGCGGCGGTTTGCGACGTTACCGATGGCGATGCGCTGGCCGCGCTTTGGGCCGAAATCAGCGGCGATGAAGCCCCGCGCTTTGTGGTCAATTGCGCGGGCATTGCCCCGGGCAAAAAAATCGTCGGGCGCAATGGGGCGCATCCGTTAGAAGCCTTTGCCAAAACCATCGATATCAATCTCAATGGCAGTTTCAACGTGTTGCGCGTGGCGGCCGAGGCCATGACCCGCAATGCCCCTGATGATCAGGGCAGCCGGGGCTGCGTGGTGCTGACCGCGTCGGTGGCCGCCTATGAAGGCCAGATCGGGCAAGCGGCCTATGCGGCCTCCAAAGCCGGGGTGACCGGGCTGATCTTGCCTGCCGCGCGGGAATTGGCCGCCCATGGCATTCGGGTGATGGGGATCGCGCCAGGGGTGTTTGAAACCCCCATGGTCGCAGGGTTTTCCGAGGAAGTGCAGCAAAGCCTTTATGCCACGGTGCCCTTCCCCCATCGCTTTGGTCAGCCGCAGGAATATGCCCATCTGGCCCTGTCGATCCTGACCAATCCCATGCTCAACGGCACCACCATTCGGCTCGATGGGGCCAACCGGCTGCAACCGAGCTGATCATAAAACACCGCTTGCATATGGATCATTGGAGGGGAAATGCGCTTATCTGACCGTGGGAGAGTGAGCATGAGCGCAGAAGATCCAAAAATCGCGGAACTGACCCAGGCCGGGTTGAACCTGATCCAACAGGCGCTGTCGATCTATGATGCGGATCTGCGCCTGGTGGTGGCCAATCGCAGGTTCCGGGATATGTTCGATCTGCCTCTGCATTTGGTCACCCCCGGCGTCACTTTTGCACAGACCCTGCGCTATTTGGTGGCTTCGGGGGAATATGCGGATGTGGAAGATCCCGAGGATTTCGTGGCCAAGCGGGTGGAAACCGCCCGCGCCTTTGAACCCCATTATGTGGAACGCCGCCGGGCCAATGGGCGGATGATCTCAATCGAGGGCTCACCCTTGCCCCAAGGGGGCTGGGTGGCGGTCTATACGGATATCACCTCGATCAAACGCCAAGAGCAATTGCTGCGCGCGCGCTCCGAAGATCTGGCGGAAAAGATCATCGAGAATGCCGAAGAACTGGCCCGCACCAATCGCCAGCTTGTGGCCACCAATGCGGCGCTGACCGAGGCCAAAGAAGAGCTGATGGTGATGGAGGCCCGGGCCCGGCTGACCGCCGAGATGATGCCCGCCCATATCGCTCATATCGATTTGCAGCAGCGCTATACTTATTCCAACCGGCGGTTGTCGCATATCATGCCGGGCCGTCCGTCCGAGATCATCGGCAGCACCATTGCCGAAGCTTTGGGCGCGGAAACGTTTTCCCAGATCGAACCTGCCTTGGAAGAAGCCTATGGCGGCGAGGGGTCAATTGTCGAATTTACCTATAGCCCCAGCAACCGGCGGGTGCGGGTGGCTTTTACCCCCGATGAGATCGATGGGCAGATCCGCGGGGTGCATATCCTGTCCATTGATGTGACCCAAGAGGTCCAGGCCCGTGAAGCATTGGTGCAAACCCATAAGCGGGAATTGGCGGCCAAGCTGACCTCGGGGCTGGCCCATGATTTTTCCAATCTGCTGACGATTATTTTGGGGCTTCAGGGGCAATTGTCCAAACTGGATCTGGCCGAGATGGAACGCGATCTGGTCTCGGGCACCATTGCCGCGGCCCGGCGCGGGGGGCAATTGCTTGACCGGATGGCGGGGATGTCCGGCCCGCCGCGGCTGCGCTATGCACCCACGGATATGGAGGCGCTGATGGGCGAGCTGCGGGCCTTGGCCGCGCCGGTTTTGCCCGATCAAATCACGCTTTCGGCGCAGGCGTTTGGCTTTGACGGGCCGGTGCTGATCGATCCGGGCGCGGTGCAGGATCAGCTGATCAATCTGATTTTGAATGCCCGCGATGCCATGGGCAAAGGGCCCGGCCAGATCAGCGTCAGCGCCCGCCCCGATGATCATGGTTGGATGGAAATCAGCGTATGCGATAGCGGGCCGGGGTTTTCGCAAGAGGCGTTGCGCCAGGGCTTTGATTTGTTCTTCACCACCAAAGGCAGCGAAGGTTCGGGGCTGGGGCTGTGCATGGTTTATGATCACGCCCGGCTCATGGGGGGCACCGCGCGGCTGTCCAATACTGGCCAAGGGGCGATGGTGCTGCTGCAATTGCCCTTGCGCCGCCCCGCGCCCGAAGCCGGGGCCGCGCCGCGCATGGTCCTGTTGGTGGAGGATAATGACGATATCCGCCAAACCATCCGCGAGGATCTGGTGGCATTGGGCCATCAAGTGCTAGAGGCCACCAGTGTGGAAGAGGCCGAGCAATTGGCCGATATTGATGGGCTGGCCATGGCATTATGCGATATCAATCTGCGCGGCGAGGAAACCGGGATTTCTTTGGTGGCGGGGCTGCGCGACCGGGGGGTGGCCTGTGTGATGATGACCGCGCGGCCCGTGGGCGATGCGCTGCGGGCACAGGCCGAGGCGCTGGTGCCGGTATTGTCCAAACCCATCAGCCTTGGGGATTTGGAAAGCTTGCTCGGCCGGGCCGAGACGGAGGCCCCATGACCGCGCCGATGGTTGCCATTCTCGATGACGAGCCGCAGATCCGGCAATTGCTGTCAGATGCGCTGCAAGAGGCGGGGTTTCGCACCCGCTGTTTTGCCTGCGCTCAGGATTTTGAAACCGGGCTGAAAGCGATCTCGCCAGATATATGTTTGGTGGATCTGGGGCTGCCTGATCGCGATGGGCTGGCTTTGGTGCATCGATTGGCGCTGGATTCCGGGGCGGCGATCATCATCATCTCGGGCCGTGCCCAGGTGCAAGACCGGGTGGCCGGGCTCGAACTTGGGGCCGATGATTATATCATCAAACCGTTTGAGCCGATCGAAGTGGTGGCGCGGGTGCGGGCGCGGCTGCGCCAACCCAAAGAAGCGGTGCGCAGCCAGATGACCGCTCGTTTCGGCCAGTGGGAAGCGCAGTTTGAGCGTTACATTCTGGTGGATGAGGCGGGCCAAGAGGTGACCTTTTCCCATGCGGAGGGTGAGGTGCTGCGGCTGTTTTTGGAAAACCCCCGCCGCTTGGTGACCCGGGCCGAGATGCAAGACGCTTTGGGCGGCTCGGCGGAAGAGGCCTTTGATCGGGCCATGGATGTGCGCGTCTCGCGCTTGCGCACCAAGCTGCGCGAAGATCCCAAAAACCCGCAATTGCTCAAAACCATCTATGGGGCGGGATATATTTTCCTTGGCGCTGTGGAATGGGTCTGAGCGCGCCGGTAGCGCCGCGGCCCAACAGGTGCCTGTTGGGCGGGTAGAGCTTATCCTTAATTCATCCACTCAAAGGGCTGGCCTTGTCCCGGTCATAGCTCATGCGGTGTTTTCGGACGTCTTCCATTTGCTCATGGGACCAAAACACCAGCGGTTTGAGCAATGCCAGCAAGCTGCGGCCCAGGGGCGTTAACTCATAGGACACCGCCACCGGCGGGCCGGGATCGACGCTGCGCGTAAGATAGCCATCGCGCTGCAAGCCGCGCAGGTTTTCGGTCAAAACGCTTTGCGTGATATCTCCGATGCAGCGCTTGAGATCGCCAAAGCGTTTTGGTTCATCCTCCAGCGCTAGAATGATGATCATCCGCCATTTGCCGGTCACATTGGACAGCACGGAGCGAATGGAACAATTGGATGCTTCTGCCTTATTGGCAACGCCGATAGGTAGCATTTTAAGCTCTGGTATCAATCTAAGACTAGAGATCAGCATAAGGGATCAGCGCTGCCCGCGCAAGAAATTGCCCATGGTTAGTAGGGTTGACCCTACCAGGTCAGTTCAAGGTACGTAATTGCGATGTGGTATGTATTTGCTACCACGTAGGCAGGAGATACGAATCACAGGAGTTTCCCATGTCTGCCAAAGAGCTTGTTCTTGCGTTTTTCACCGCCGCTTTTGTGGATCATGATCCCGAGGCGGTAAAATCGCTGGTCACGCCGGACTACATTCAACACAACCCGCAAGTGCCGACCGGTGCCGAAGGACTGCTGGGGTTGATCCCGCTGGTGAAGCAATCGGGCATGACGGTCACCACCCATCGGGTCATTTCCGAAGGCGATCTGGTGGTGCTTCATAGCAGTTTTGAAAATGCCGATGCCTTTGGCGCGCCGACCCTGGCAGCGTTTGATGTGTTTCGCGTGCAGGATGGCAAAATCGCCGAGCATTGGGATAATTTGCAGCCCGTGCCCGAGACCAGCCTATCGGGCCGGGGCATGACCGATGGGGCGACCGAGATCACAGAACGGGATAAGACCGCCGAGAATAAAGCATTGGTGCTGGGCTTTGTGCGCGATGTCCTGGGCGGGGCCGCCCCAGAGAACGCGCCGACCTATCTCGATCCCGCAGTCTATATGCAACATAACCCCATGCTGGCGGATGGTTTGGACGGGCTGATTGTGGGAACCAAAGCCTGGGCCGAACAGGGCAATGTCATCACCAAATTCGAGCCGCAGATCGTGGTGGCAGAGGGCAATTTTGTGTTCGTCGCCTCAGATGCCACGGTCAGCGACAAGCCTTGGGCTTTTTTTGATCTCTGGCGGGTCGAGAAGGGCAAAATCGTCGAGCATTGGGATGTGGTCGCCCCCACCCCCGCTGAGATGGCCCATGAGAATGGAAAATTCTAACGGGTTTTTACGATTGGCGGGCGCGGGATGCGGGGCCCGCCAATCAAATCGAAGCTTTGCCGAGGCCGCCTGTGATTGCGCGAGGGATTATATCCGTGCGCGGCGGCCTGGCTTTTAGGCGCTGTAAGGCAGCGAGGAATGGTGCAGCACAATGCGCAGCACCCCATCAGCGTCTTTTTTATAGCCAAAGGTTTTGTCCACTTTGGTTACATCGCCGTCTTTATTGATGCAGTATATCCAGCCCATCCACATGGCCACATCGCCCTCGATGAACGCGGCGGCGGTTTCAGATCGGGTTTCGCGCCAGCCTTTGATGCCAAAGCCGCCATCTTGGGGGTATTCAGGATCATGGCCCACGAAATAGGACAGGGCGCCGGGTTTGGTGGTGCGAAAGGTTTGCTCGCCCCCGCTCAGGGTCGGTTTGAACAGCACCGGCCCCAGATTATAGCCATAAGCGCCATCCAAGACATCGCTGGCCACTTGCCGTGCTTTCTCGATACCCTCTGCCTCGAAAGCCTCGGAAATTGCCACAAGGCCCTGGCCCCAAGCAGCGCGCGCGGATGCAAGATCTTCTACGGTGATCAACTCTATGTCTTCCTTTGTCATGGTCGATAGGGTGAGCAAACTCACGGCGGCGATCCCCGATACCAATCTGCAGAAGGGCCGCGAAGATCTTGTTAAGATTTAGGTAAGAATTCACGGGGCTCAACCGGTTCCGCTCATAACCGAACGTATATCGGCAGGATTTCGCCCGCAGAGCCTGCTTGGCATCCGGCTCTGGGGAAAGCGGGCTCAGGACGGGGTGCTGCTGTGGGTCATCATCCCAGCCGTGCCGGGGGCCGAGCTGTTGGGCCGCAATCGCAAGGTTTCCAAACTGGCCTGTAAATCCGCTTGGGCCATGTCGCGGGCGATCACCACCACCCGGCTGGTCATCTCGCTGCCCGACCAGGATTTCAGCGGCACCGGCGCGTCGAAAATATGCTGCACCCCATGGAAGACAAAAGGCCAGGGGGTGTCCTCCACATGGACAATGCCTTTCACCCGCAAAATATCCGGGCCTTTAAGCGCGATCAGCGTGTCCAGCCAAAAATCGAATGTATTTGCCGGGATCGGATCGCTGATCTCGATGGAGGCAGCGCTGATCCGGTGATCCAAAGCCGCCCGGGCCCCGGTTTGCCGCAATGGTGCAGCATGCTGTGGTTTCTCGGCAAAGGCGGTGAGCTGTGCCAATGGGTCTGGTTTTGCCGCGCCCATATCGCGGCTCATGCCCAGCCAGTCGGACAGCCCCTTTGTGGTGACATTCGCGCGCATGGCCGAAAGACCAAACAGCGCCCCTGCTGGGACTTGCCCATGATCAGCGCACAGCTGCTGCGCCGAGGGGGTGATGCTTTGCAAACGGGTTTGGAATTGCGCCAGCTCCTGCGCTGTCACCAAATCGGTTTTTGACAGGATGATCAGATCGGCCATGGCGATTTGCTGCACCGCCTCGAATTGCTGATTCAGCGTGCCCGGCCCGGCAGCGGCATCCGCCAGCACCACGACCCCATCCATCCGATAGCGCGGGGCCGTGCGATCATCCACCACCAGCGTGTGCAGGATCGGCCCAGGATCGGCGATGCCCGTGGTTTCAATGACAATCCGGTCAAAATCCAGCGCGCCTTGGTCCCGCCGCGCCAGCAGAGCATCCAAGCTGGTCAACAGATCGCCGCGGATCGAGCAGCAGATGCAGCCCGATTGCATCAAGATGATCTCTTCCGTGGCCGCTTCGATCAAATCATGATCAAGCCCCACATCCCCCAGCTCATTCATAATCACCGCAATGCGGCCCGCCCCGGGATCGCGGATCAGATGGTTTAGCAAAGTGGTTTTGCCCGCCCCCAGAAACCCGGTGAGCAAGGTCACCGGAATGCGGTCATCTTGCAATTGCGCGCTCATAGCTGCCCCTTCGCATCGCTGTCACTCGGCGTCGAGGGTGTTTATGTAATAATATAACATCTCTCAAGGGGGCGTTCCCGAACCGCGCTGTGACTGGCACAGGCGATGTTCTGCACGGGCTTAGGGGCGGGCGCGGTCTGTGACCGGCTATTGCGGGGCCGCGAAGCTGAGCAGCAGATTATTTGCGGGCATGGCATCGCTGGCCAGCGGCGTGAAGCCAGCGGCTTGGGCTGCGCCGGTCACCGCCTCTACTGATTTATAGCCAATGGCCGGATCGCGCGCGCGCAAGGCCGCATCAAAGCTTTGATCCCCCTCCGATGCATACGAGCTTCCGCGCAAAAACGGGCCATAGATCAGCAGTTTTCCCCCATCGCCCAGGGCTTGGCGGGCTTCGCCAAACAAAGGGGTCAGGAAGGGCTCTGGAATAAGATGCAACAGATTGATCGCCAGCACCGCTTGGGCGGTGCCGGGCGCCACAGGCCAGGGCTCTGCGATATCGATGGCCAAAGGCGCAGCCAAGTTTGCCAGCCCGCAGTCTTGGCGCCAGGCGGTGATGCTGCTGCGCTGACCGGGATCCACATCCGAGGGCAGCCATTCTAAGGCCGGGAAAGCAGCCGCAAAGGCCGCCGCATGCTGGCCCGTGCCACTGGCCAATTCCAATACGCGCCCGGTTGCAGGCAAGCGCGCCCGCAAGGCTTCGATCAATGGGCCAGTGTTGCGCAGCGCCGCTGGCGCGGTTTTGCGCCCATCCGGGGCGGCGCTGGCCTCTTGGATAATATGCCTGCTCATGGGGCCAGGCTGCCAGGGCCCGGGGCCTATGTCCAGCCGGCCCCATAGCCGCGCTGGCCCCGTGCCAAGCGCGGGCGCATTGTCCCGCAAATACACAGGGGAACGCCTTTGCGCCTGACCCATCATCATGCCCCCGGATATCTGCCCATGCGACACCTATGGGCCATGGATCGCCTCGGCAGGCTCGGCTATGTCGGCCCCATGATCCCCGCGCAAACAGCCGACCCTCTCCGCGCCATGATGCGGACATATGAAAGCCCAAAACACAGTGTCGCCGCCGTCAGCCTTGGGCCGAGCGGGCCGGGTTATATCGCCTCTGGCCCCGGCCTGCCCGGCATCCCAAGCGATCAGCTCATCTTTGAGATCGGCTCCCTCACCAAGGTCTTCACCGGGATCTTGCTCTGCCTGCTGGCCCAGGAGGGCAAGATCGACCCCCGCACGCCCCTGGGCGAGATTTCCAGCGAGCTCGCCGATATTCCCCGTTGGATCACCCCGCAAAGCCTGGCCGCCCATTGCAGCGGCCTGCCCCGGATCCATGTCTCCCTGTGGCAGGCCTTGATCAAACCGCTGCCCGTGGACCCTTATGCGGATTTCTCCCGCGCCGACCTGCTCGCATGGATGCGCAACTGGCCAGCCCGCCCTCCGCGCAAACGCCGCCATCTATATTAAAACCTGGGGATGGGCCTGCGCGGTGCTCTCCAATAACGGGCTGGCGGTGGATTTATGGGGCAGCACCAAGCTCAGCTGGTCCAACCAACCCCGCCAAGCCCAGCGGCTGCTGTCAGAGCCCTGACGGGAAGGCGGTGTTGGAGGGGGTGGCGGGAGAGCGTGCGGGAAGCGGAAGTTCGCTGCAGCAGTTGTGCGAACAGCCTACAAGGTAGGAGGCGGCCATTCGCGCTATTCGTATGCCATGGTATAGATAAAATGGTAATCTGACTTTCAGCTAGGCAGTAGCAAAGGAGTTAGGGTGGGATTCGTTGAAAGTATTAGAAAGTTATTAGGAATTTTTCCTGCCGAGCCCTTACCCTCGTTGCGCCAGCGCGAGGAGCAGCCCGATGAAGTTCTTATTTTCGTAGTCGACGAAAGTTACGACCGGATTGCAGAGTACGTAGATTGGGACGAATACGTTGACGAGGGGGCGGCCGAGGACGCTGCAAGCAAGATATTTCTTAGTCGCATTAAATCCGAGTTCGATTCCGAATTCGACAACGCAAACATTTGTCCTGGTGCGGACCTGCCAGCGTTCGTCACGGCTATAACCTCAAATGTCATCCCGCTCATCCCCTGGCTGATGGCGGTCTTTTTCTCAGGCAAGCCTATAGTCGACAATATAGAAGCGTGGCGAACCATAATCAGTAAAATCAGACCGTTTTTTCGGCGAACTATTATCCTGAACAGGAATGGAGCAGCTGTCTTAGCAATGGACGCCGTATTCGAAGACATGGGCGGCCTCCCCAAAAAGGTAGTCCTTCATGGATACAAGCCTGACTACGCGTGCGAAGACACTGCATTATTTGTCCCAACGGAAATTGAGGACCCGATGCCCACGCTGAACTTGAGCAGGGTAAAGCACGTTTTTCATATTGAGGCTGACGGGATCCTTTTCGTGGTCTCTGTCGAGGGGACTAACGTAGCCGCGGAACGGGTCTATTCGCGAATCGTGCGCAGTGCGGGCGATTATTCCAGCGACATCGGCGAACACCGAAAAACGAATGTTGGTTGGGTCCCAGAGGCTTCCAATTTGCATCACGGTCGAACTCGTGCCTGCTGCGAACTGCTGGTTCAAGGGACCGCGTCGGCGCATCGAACTCCCACAACAGAGGTAAACTTCGGACCCTTCTGCTTCCCCGTGGTCGCAGGGATGCTGGCCGCTCCTACTGCCCATCTCCGCGCACATCTTCTTGCCCCGACCGAAGCCGCCCGCTAGCTCACTGATCCCAGGCGGGGCGGCGTTTTTCTAGGAAGGCCGAGATGCCTTCGCGGGCTTCTTCCGCTTCCCAGGCATCGGCCAGGCGCTCGATGGTGCTCTCGATCACCGCGTCGGTGATCGGCATGCCCAGGGCGCGGGTCAGGGCTTTGGCCCGGCCCACTGCGCCGCGGGGCAGTTTCAGATAGGGGGCGATCTCTGCCTCAATCGCCGCGTCCAGATCGGCGGCGGGCAGGGCTTTGGCCACCAGGCCCAGTTGCGCCGCTTCGGCCCCGTCAAAGAGTTTGGCATTCATGAAAATCCGCCGCGCCATGCCTTCACCGATCCGGGCCATGACATAGGGGCTGATGGTGGCCGGAATGATGCCCAGCCGGGTTTCGGTCAGGCCAAAGCGGCAGCTTTCCTCGGCAATCGCCAGATCGCAGATCGAGGCCATGCCGACGCCGCCGCCCATGGCCACGCCTTCCACCCGTCCGATCAGCGGCAGGGGCATTTCATTAAGCGCTTTGAGCATCCCGGCCAGGCGGCGGGCCTCAGCCATGCGGGTGGCGCGGTCGGCTTTGATTTGGGTCATCATCCAGCCCAGATCGCCTCCGGCGCAGAAGGTGCCTTCGCTGCCGCGCAGCAGCACCACTCGGGTGTTTGGACATTTTGCAGCAGCTCCAGCAAAATGTGTGAGCTCAGACATCATGTCGGCCGACAGCGCGTTTTTCCGCTCGGGCCGGTTCAAAACCAGCTCCGCCACGCCGCGCTCATCCAGCGTTACTTTGATCGTTTTGTAATCCATCACGTTGCCTTTTCGTCTTGGCGGAGGGCGCGGGCAAAGCTTGCGGCCTGGGCCAGCGCGGTGGGATCAAGCCCGGTGGCATAGCCCTTTGCGGCCAGCATGGCGGCCAGATCTTCGGTGGCCACATTGCCCTTGGCCCCGGGCGCATAAGGGCAGCCGCCCAGCCCGCCCAAGGCGCTGTCAAACACCCGCAGCCCATGGTCCAAACACACCGCCACATTGGCCAAAGCCCGGCCAGCGGTGTCGTGGAAATGCCCGGCAAGCTGCGCCGGGGGCATCCGCTCTAGCACGGCGTGGAGCATCGCATCCACCCGCTCGGGCTGGCCCTGACCGATCGTGTCGCCCAGGGAGATCTCGTAACAGCCCATCTGCGCCAAGCGCGCGGCCACTTGGGCCACGGGCTGGGGCGCGATCTCGCCCTCATAGGGGCAGTCGGTCACGCAGGACACATAGCCTCGCACCGGCAGGCCCGCCTCGGCCGCGCGGGCCATGAGCGGGGCAAAGCGATCAAAGCTTTCGGCGATGGAGCAATTGATATTCTTCTGGCTAAAGCTTTCCGAGGCGGAGGCGAAAATCGCCACCTCATCCACCCCGGCGGCAATGGCGTTTTCCAGCCCCCGTAGATTGGGGGTGAGTGCGGTATAGGCGGTGCCGTCCCGGCGGGTGATGCCGGCCAGTACCTCGGCCCCATCGGCCATTTGCGGCACCCATTTGGGCGAGACGAAACTGGCGGTTTCGATCTTGGCAAAGCCCAGATCCGAGAGCGCATTCACCAGGGCGATTTTCTGCGCCGTGGGCACAAAGCGGGCCTCGTTTTGCAGCCCATCGCGGGGGGACATTTCAAATATCGTGACCTGATCCATGATTTAGACCTCGGGCATGTCATAGAGTTCTTGGGTATAGAGCAATGGCTCGCCCGGTTGCGGCAGGGCCGCTTGAAAGCCTGGGCGGGCTTGCAGTCGGGCATACCAAGCGCTGAGCGCGGGATAGGCGGCAAGGGGGGCAAAGCGGGTGCCCATATAGACCGCTTGGCCCACCGCCAGATCCGCGGCGGAAAACCCGCCCGCCAGCAAATACGCGCGCCCGTCCCTGGACAGATGGTTTTCCAGCGCCTCATAGCATTTGCGCAAGCGGGCCCGTTCGATTTTCATCACCGTGGGCGAGCGCATTTCAGGCTGAAACAAGATCACATGCTGTTGGGTCAGCGCCGCCGCATGTTGGGTGATGGTTTCGGCAAAATGCACAAAGCTGAGCCAATCCACCCGTTCGGGGTGATCTGGCGCGCGGCCAAGCCCGCTGGGGTCAAACCGCTCGCATAGATATTCGATCATCGCGCCGCTTTCGATGATCTGCTGCCCGTTGATTTCCAAACAGGGCACCCGGCCCGCTGGTGAGCGGGCCAGAAAACCGGGATCGCGCAGGCTTTTGTCCAGGGGTTGGAGCACCAGTTGATACTCCAGCCCCAATTCCTGCAACAGCCAGAGCACCCGCATAGAGCGCGATTGCGGCGCGTGATGAAGGGTGATCTGCGGGCGCATCTATGCGTCCTCGGGTTCCAGCGCCAGCAACAGCGCCCCTTGGGCCACTTGTTCGCCCTCAGCCACTGTGACCTCGGCGATGCGGCCATCGCGCGGCGCGCTGAGCCGGTGTTCCATTTTCATGGCTTCCAGGATCACCAGGGTTTGCCCCTTTTCCACCGTTTGGCCGGGCGCAGCGGCGATTTGGGCCACCAGACCGGGCATGGGGGCAGCGATGGCGCCGCCTTGATCCTCATCACCCGCCGCATCCCCGTGATAGAGGTTCAGGCTGATGGTCTCGCCGCCGCGCTGCACGGTGATCTCATCGCCCAAGACCAACACCAGCGCATCCCGGCGCATGCCATCCAGGTGATAGCGCAGCTTGTCGCCGTCGCGCGCCGCGCCGCCAAAACGGATCTCTCCGCCAGGGGTTTGCGCACAAAGGCTGCCATCGGCATGGGTGATCAGCGTGACAGTCTCTGCCGCCCCGCCAGGCTCGGCCGGGGCAAAGCGGATCTGTTGCCGCGCGGCCCCATGCAGACGGAAATTGCCCAAAGCGGCAAAGGGGTTGGCGCTGGGCGCAGCGGGTGGGGCCAGCAGGGCCAAAGCGCCCAAGGCGTAATCCTCGGCCTGTGGCGCGGGCGGGTTGGTGAGCGCGTCTTGTTTGCGCCCGATCAGCCCGGTATCGACCCGGCCCGCGGCCACATCCGCATCTGCGATCAAGCGCGACAGAAAGCTGCGATTGGTGGTCAGCCCGCCGATCACCAGGGTTTCAAGCGCATGGGCCATTTGGTTCAGCGCGCTGGCCCGGTCCGGCCCATGGGTGATGAGCTTGGCGATCATGGGATCATAAAAAGGCAGCACCTCGTCGCCCTGGCGCACGCCGGTATCCACGCGCAACCCGCTTTGCGCGGTGGGAAAGCGCAGATGATCAAGCCGTCCGGTGGCGGGCAAGAACCCGGCAGCGGGGTCTTCGGCGTAAAGGCGCAGCTCGACCGAATGGCCGGTGATTGACAGATCTTCCTGCGCAAAGGGCAGGGGGGCGCCCTGGGCCACCGCAAGTTGCAGCGCCACCAGATCCTGGCCAGTGATGGCCTCGGTCACCGGATGCTCCACTTGCAGGCGGGTGTTCATTTCCATGAACCAGAACCCATCCGGGCGCAGCGGACCCGAGCCATCGACGATAAATTCCACCGTGCCCGCGCCCGTATAGCCCACGGCCTGGCCCGCCCGCACCGCAGCCTCGCCCATGGCGGCGCGCATCTGCGCTGTCATATCCGGGGCAGGGGCCTCTTCGAGCACCTTTTGGTGGCGGCGCTGTAGCGAGCAATCGCGCTCGAACAGATGCACCACATTGCCATGGCTATCGCCAAAGATCTGGATTTCGATATGGCGGGGCTGGGTGATGTATTTCTCGATCAAACAGGCCGGATCGCCAAAGCTTTTCTCGCCTTCGCGCCGGGCGGCGGCGAGCGCCTCGGGAAATTCCGCCGGGTCTTCTACCAAGCGCATGCCTTTGCCGCCGCCACCGGCGCGGGCTTTGATCAGCACCGGGTAGCCGATTTCAGCTGCTTTCGCCGCCAGGAAATCGGGGTCTTGTTCAGCGCCGTGATAACCCGGCACCACGGGCACGCCGGCGTCTTCCATCAGGGCTTTGGCCCCGTCTTTGAGCCCCATGGCGCGGATAGCCTTGGGCGAGGGGCCCACAAAGATCAACCCGGCGGCGGCCACGGCCCCCGCAAAATCGGGGTTTTCAGACAGAAACCCATAGCCGGGATGGATCGCATCCGCGCCGCTTTGGCGGGCCGCTTCCAGCACCTTATCGGCGCGCAGATAGCTTTCGGCCACTGGGGCCGGTCCAAGGCAGATGGCTTGATCGGCCAAGGCCACATGCATGGCCCCTGCATCGGCCTGGGAATAGACCGCGACCGTGGCGATGCCCAGATCCTGGGCCGAGCGGATGATGCGACAAGCGATTTCGCCGCGATTGGCGATGAGCAGTTTGCGAATTGCCATATCAGCGTCCTTTACATCCGGAAGAGGCCAAAGCGCGTGTCTTCGACCGGCGCATTCAGTGAGGCGGCCAATGACAGGGCCAGCACATCGCGGGACCGGGTGGGATCGATGATCCCGTCATCCCAAAGCCGGGCCGAGGCATAAAGCGGGTGGCTTTGCCGGGCGAACATTTCTTCGGTGGGGCGGCGGAATTCGGCTTCGGCCTCTTCGCTCCAAGCCTCGCCGCGCCGCTCCATGGCGTCGCGTTTGACAATGGCCAGGGTTTTGGCAGCTTGCTCGCCCCCCATCACCGCGATGCGGCTATTGGGCCAGCTCCACAGGAACCGGGGGGAATAAGCGCGCCCGGCCATGCCGTAATTGCCCGCCCCGTAAGAGCCGCCCACCAGCATGGTGATTTTCGGCACTGCGGTGGTGGAAACGGCGGTGACCAGCTTGGCCCCGTGGCGGGCGATGCCGCCTGCCTCGGCCTGACGGCCAACCATGAAACCCGTGATGTTTTGCAAGAAGATCACCGGGGTTTTGCGCTGGCTGCACAATTCGATGAAATGCGCGCCTTTTTGCGCGCTCTCGGAAAACAGCACGCCGTTATTGGCCAAGATCCCCACGGGCATGCCCCAGATCTGGGCAAAGCCGCAGACCAAGGTTTCGCCAAAGCGGGCTTTGAATTCATCAAAGCGGCTGCCATCGGTGATCCGGGCGATCACTTCGCGGATGTCATAGGGGTGTTTGGGATCATGGGGCACGATGCCCATGATCTCGGCGGGATCATAGAGCGGGGCTTCGGGGGCGCTGGTCAGCGCCGGGGTCTGGCCCGAGCCGGGCAGATTGCCGATGATGCGCCGGGCGATATCAAGCGCATGGGCATCATCCACGGCCAGGTGATCGGCCACGCCGGAAAGCCGCGTATGCAGATCGCCGCCGCCCAGCTCTTCGGCGCTGACCACCTCTTGCGTGGCTGCTTTCACCAAGGGCGGGCCCGCCAGATAGATGGTGCCTTGATCGCGCACGATGATGGTTTCATCGCTCATGGCGGGCACATAGGCCCCGCCTGCGGTGCAAGAGCCCATGACCACAGCGATTTGGGCGATGCCTTTGGCGCTCATGCGGGCTTGGTTGAAAAAGATCCGCCCGAAATGATCGCGATCGGGAAAGACCTCGTCTTGGTTGGGCAGGTTGGCACCGCCGGAATCCACCAGATAGACGCAAGGCAGGTGGTTTTCTTCGGCGATCTCTTGGGCGCGCAGATGCTTTTTCACGGTTAGCGGGAAATAGGTCCCGCCTTTGACCGTGGCATCATTGGCCAGCACCATGACCGGGCGGCCTTGGACCTGGCCGATCCCGGCCACGGCCCCGGCGCTTGGGATCGCCCCGTCATAAAGCCCATGGGCGGCGAACATGCCAACCTCGAGAAAGGGCGAGCCGGGATCAAGCAAGTTTTGGATCCGGTCCCGGGGCAGCATTTTGCCCCGGCTCAGATGACGTTCGCGGGCTTTCTCGCCGCCGCCCGCCTGGGCGATTTCGGCGGCCTCGCGGATCTCGGCCAATTGCGCTTCCATCGCCGCTTGGTTTTGGACGAATTCAGCGCTGCGCGGCGAGACCGCGCTTTGGATCACCGCGCTCATGCGGTTTTCTCGAACAGCTCGCGCCCGATCAGCATGCGGCGGATTTCGCTGGTGCCTGCGCCGATCTCATACAGCTTTGCATCGCGCAGCAAACGGCCGGTGGGATAATCATTGATATAGCCATTGCCGCCCAAGGATTGGATCGCCTCAAGCGCCATTTGCGTGGCTTTTTCCGCCGCATAAAGGATGCAGCCAGCCGCATCTTCGCGGGTGGTCTCGCCCCGGTCGCAGGCGGCGGCCACCGCATAGACGTAAGACCGGCAGGCATTATAGGTCACATACATATCCGCCAGCTTGCCTTGCATCAGCTGGAAGGTGCCGATGGGTTGGCCGAATTGGCTGCGTTCATGCAGATAGGGCACGGTCACATCAAGACAGGCAGCCATGATGCCCAGCGGGCCCGCGGCCAGCACCACCCGTTCATAATCCAGCCCGCTCATGAGAACTTTGACGCCGCCGCCCTCGACCCCGAGCACGTTTTCCGCAGGCACTTCGCAATCCTCAAACACCAGCTCGCATGTATTGGAGCCGCGCATGCCCAGCTTGTCGAGCTTTTGGGCGGTGGAGAAGCCTTTGAACCCTTTTTCGATCAAGAAGGTGGTGATGCCGCGGGGGCCTGCTTCGGGATCGGTTTTGGCATAAACCACCAGGGTGTCCGCATCGGGGCCATTGGTGATCCACATTTTATTGCCGTTCAGGATATAGCGGTCGCCATCCTTGCGGGCGCGCAATTTCATGGACACCACATCCGAGCCCGCGCCGGGCTCGCTCATGGCCAGGGCGCCCACTTGGGTGCCTGCCACCAGGCCGGGCAGGTATTTTTCCTTTTGCGCCTGGGTGCCATTGCGGCGGATTTGGTTCACGCAAAGGTTGGAATGGGCGCCATAGGACAAGCCCACCGAGGCCGAAGCCCGCGAGATTTCTTCGATGGCGATGCAATGGGCGAGATAGCCAAAGCCCGAGCCGCCAAATTCTTCTTCGACGGTGATGCCCAGCAGGCCCAATTCCCCGAATTTCTGCCACAGATCCATGGGAAATTCATTGCTTTGGTCGATCTCGGCGGCGCGGGGCGCGATTTCTTCGGCAGCAAAGCGTTGCACGGTTTCACGCAGAGCTTGCAGCTCTTCGCTGATGGCGGGGCTAAATCCGGCACTGAACATGGTTATCCTCCCTGGACATGTGTAAGCCCGACGCTTTGCAGCGCTGTTTGGGCATAGCATTCGATGATTTCTTCGCGGCTCAAACGGCCGCCTTCGCGGAACCAGCCGGTCACGCCCGTGAGCATCGCCAGCAGAGCGCGGGCTTGGGTGGCTGGATCGATAATATGCAATTGGCCGCTCTCGCGCCCGCGGGCCAAAATATCCCGCAGCACGGTTTCATATTGATCGCGCAGTTCCAAAATGGCCGGTTTGCGATCCGGCTCGAGGCTGCGCAATTCCATATAGGCCAGGAACACATCCTCGGGATGATCCATGTGATAGGTGATGTGGAAGCGGATGAACGCCTCGGCCTGGGCGGCCGCATCGCCGTCTTTGGGCAAGGTTTCTTGCCAGGCCGCGAGCACCGTTTCCATATGGCTTTGCATCAGCTCCACCAGGATGTCCTGTTTGGAGCGGAAATGGTTATAGATCGCGCTTTGGCGCACCCCCACTGCGGCGGCGATGTCGCGCATGGAGACCGCGTTATAGCCAAAGGCCACGAATAGGCGCAGCGCTTCGCGGCGCAGACTGTCTTTGGTGTGGTTGGCTTTGTGCGCGGGCATGGGGCTCTCAAGCATGAACGACTGTTCTTTCACTTGCATGGGGCCGGGGATGGATCAAGGATTTTCGCCAGGCTTTTGCTGCAATCTGAGCTTGCGAATTTAGGGGCATGGCCTGCGACATGGCGCTTGGGTGAATTGAACCCTTGGGGCGGCAGGGTTAGACTCTGAGCAGTTGTTCAAGACAGGAGCCCGCCATGACCCAATCTTCTTCTCCTACGGCGGCGATGCTGGTCATCGGCGATGAGATCCTGTCCGGGCGCACCCGCGATGCGAATATGCATTATCTGGCGGGCGAGCTGGTCAAACATGGTTTGCCGCTCTTTGAAGTGCGGGTGGTGTCCGATGACCGGGCCGCGATCATCGCGGCGGTGCAGGCGCTGTCAGAGCAATATACCCATGTGTTCACCTCCGGCGGGATCGGCCCCACCCATGATGATATTACCGCGGAGTGTATTGCCGCGGCTTTTGGGGCCTCGATTGATGTGCGCGCCGATGCGCGGGCGCTGCTTCAGGCCCATTATGATGCCATGGGCACGGAGATGAACGCAGCGCGGCTGCGCATGGCGCGCATCCCTGACGGCGCGGCGCTGATTGCCAATCCGATTTCCGCCGCACCGGGGTTCAGCCTGGGCAATGTGCATGTGATGGCCGGGGTGCCCGCGATTTTTCAAGCGATGCTGGCGGATATTCTGCCGCGGCTGCAAGGGGGTGATCCGGTGCTGAGCCAATCGGTGACCGTGGAGAAAGCCGAGGGCGATATTGCCGCCGGGCTGGGGGCCTTGGCGGAAAGCTATGGGGATCTGAGCTTTGGCTCCTATCCCACCTATTCCGATGGGCGCTACCGGGTGACTGTGGTGGTGCGGGGCACCGATGGGGCGCGGATTGATGCGGCCATGGCGGAACTGGCCCAACAGCTTGATCTTGCAGCCTCGTGAGCCTGGCTGAGACGATGCCCGATCTGCGGTTTTTTTCGGCGTTAGAGGCCACTTGGCCGCCGGCGGAAACAGCGCTTTGCGGCCCGTTCCGATTGCGCCGGGGCGCTGGCGGCGGCCAGCGGGTGTCTGCGGCAAGCGGGGCGGCGGGGATCTTGGATGCGACGCAGGCGGGGCAGGCCTTGGGAGCGGCTGAGGCGCAGATGCGCGCCTGGGGTCAGCGCCCGTTATTCATGTTGCGCGGGCCGCAAGAGGCCGGGTTTGACGATCTATTGGCGGCGCGCGGCTATGAGATCAGCGATCCCACGCTGATGCTGGCCGGGCCGGTTGCGCCGCTGCTGCGCGAAGAGCTGCCCTTGCTGGGAGGGATCACCACGCCGCTGAGCTTGGCCATTTGCCGCGAAATTTGGGCCGAGGCCGGGGTGGGTCCGGCGCGCCAGGCCTTAATGGAGCGGATCACCGGTCCGGCGGTGGCGGTGATGGGCCGCCAAGGGGATGCGCCCGCGGCGGTGGCTTTGGCGGCGGCTGATGGCCCCATCGCCATGGTGCATGCGCTTTATGTGCGGCCCAAGGCCCGGCGTTCTTTGGCAGGATATCGCGTGATGCTGCGGGCGGCCCATTGGGCGGCGCGCCAAGGCTGCGAGACTTTGGCCGTGGCGGTGGTGGCGCAGAACGCTCCGGCGCGCGGGCTGTATGAGCGTTTGGGGCTGCGCCAGGTGGCGGCCTATCATTACCGGGTCGCGCCAGAGCCGGAGCCTTTGCCGTGAGGCTGCGCGCCGGGCTGTGGCCGATCATGGCCTTGGCCGCGCTGCCGCTTTGGGCAGAGCCCGCTTTGCGTTTGCCCCAAGGGGCCGAGCAGACGGCTCAGACCGATGATCCGCCGGGCCGCTATGGGGTGGCGCGCGGGGTTTGGGCCGATGGTGTGCTGCCCATGGAAGAGATCAATGGCCAGCGCCAGCGCAGGGCCTATCGTTTTTCCGATCGCCCGGGATTGATGCGCGATGTGATCGCTACTTTCGCCCAGCAACTGCGCGGGGCGGGGTATGAAATTCTGCTCTCTTGCCAGGATTACACCTGTGGCGGTTTTGATTTCCGCCACCGTCTGGCGGTGCTGCCTTTGCCGGGCATGTATGTGGATCTTGGGGCGTTTCGCTATATCTCGGCGGCGCGCGGCACCGGGGATGATCGCGAATTGCTG
This sequence comes from Mangrovicoccus sp., assembly GCA_025800345.1. GTDB lineage: Bacteria > Pseudomonadota > Alphaproteobacteria > Rhodobacterales > Rhodobacteraceae > JANSYP01. The sequence goes on from JAOXSB010000005.1 coordinate 41,910, forward strand.
GCGCTTTTGGCCAGTCGCAGCAACGGGGTTGTGCATCTGCAATGGGATCAAGTGACGGGGCTGGCGGTGCCGGATGAGATCATCTTGACCCCTGCGCCCTCTGCGCCCCCGACTGAACAAGGCGTGGCGCAAAGCTTTGCCGAACGCGGCTATATGGTGCTTGAGGATCTGCGCTTTGACGTAGGAGCCGCCACCTTGGCGGAAGCGGCCTATGGATCCTTGCAGCATTTGGCCGATTATCTCGCAGAGCATCCCGCGGCGCGCATCGCCCTTGTGGGGCATACGGATCATACGGGAAGCTTGGCGGGCAACCGCACCGTTTCGCGTCAGCGCGCGCAAGCGGTGGCGGACCTGCTGATGGCAGAGCACGGGATCGCGGCGGATCGCATGCTGGTGGAGGGCGTGGGATTCTTGGCCCCGCGCGCCGATAATCACAGCGCGGCGGGGCGAGAGGCCAATCGCCGGGTCACTGCAGTGCTGCTTGAAGGGGGTTAACGCACCGCACGAGCGCTATAGGCATCCTCGCCTTTAGCCCCCGTGCGGTCGATAAAATCCAAGAAAGCCGCGGCTTTTGGTTTGGCATTGGGCTCGCTGGGCAGGGTGGCCAGAATATGGCGCTTTTGCTCGGGCAGGCCTGGCAAGGCCCGTTGCAACAGGCCCTGTTCCAGATCGGCTTTGATCAGGAAATCTGGCAGCAATGCGATGCCGAGCCCGGCCTTGGCCATGCCAGCCACGGCCTCGGCGCTATTGATGCTGGCTTTGGGGCGGCCGCGAATGGTGCGGATCTCGCGGGTCTGGGTCACCAGCCGCCAGGCCCCATCGGTTTTGCCGTCGCCCCCATGGATCAACACATGAGAGACCAGGTCTTCGACCCGTTTAAGCTCTCCATGGGCGGCCAAATAGTCTGGGGTCGCCACCAGTTCGAGGGCGAAATCATCCAGCACTCTGGCGCGGCGAATATCCGTGCCCGGCGCACCGGGAAAGACCGATAGGTCAAAGCCTTCAGAGACCAGTTCCACGGGGCGGTCGATCAAAACCAGATCCACGGAAACGGCGGGATAGGCCGCCAGAAAGGCGGGCAATTGCTGGGCGATCACCGTGCGCCCATAATCCGGCGCAGCGGCGATGCGCAGCTGACCTTCGGGCCCGCCTTGCAGCATTCCCACCATGCCATCGGCATCGCGGGCCGCGGCCAGAACCTGTTGTGCGCGTTCGTAATAGACCAGCCCGATCTCGGTCGGGTTGACCCGCCGTGTGGTGCGGTTCAAGAGCCGCACGCCCAAACGCGCTTCGAGCGAAGAGACATGTTTGGACACCGCTGATTTGGAAATATTCAGCTTGCGGGCGGCTCCGGTGAACCCCCCTTGATCGACCACAGTCGAAAACGCTTCCATTTCAGTTAATCGGTCCATCCCGCAGCTCCACCCTCAATCTCAGACTGGCAAATATGATCAGATCAAATTTCGTTCAAATTGTGTCGAAAGAGCGAAAATTATTGGGTTTGTTGCCATGAGAGCAGGGATAGCCTTTACCTAAGGGAAGCGGTCGGTGTCTTGCAGGACGTTTTAGCGAAGAACTCTCCCTAAAGTCTATGAATTTCCCGCAAAAAACGCCTTTTGCGAGTGTTTTGTAGAAGATCCGGGGTGGTTCGATCAGCCTGTTTCCAGAGTTGATTAAATGGGCCGAGATCTGTGGCTTGGAAAGGTTCTGCTTGTCTTTGCGCGGCGTCAAATCCTATCAAATGCGCGATTCTGCCAGGGGGTTTTGCGTTATCCCCGGCGGATTTTGGGGGTTCGGTTCAGATGGGGCAGATGTGATGCGTATTTTGGTGGATGGGGATGCTTGCCCGGTGAAAACCGAAGTGCTGCGCGTGGCAAGCCGCCATGGGGTGGCGGTGGTGATGGTCTCGGATGGGGGCATTCGTCCCTCTGCCTGCCCGGGCGCGGAAATGGTCTATGTCTCCGAAGGGCTTGATGCGGCGGATAATTGGATTGCCGATGCGGCGCGGCCTGGGGATCTGTGCGTGACCGGGGATATCCCCTTGGCGGCGCGGGTGATCGCGGCAGAAGGCATGGTTTTGACCTTTGCAGGAGAGCTTTTGGATGCGGGCAATATTGGCCCGCGTTTGGCGCAGCGGGATTTGATGGCGGCTATTCGCAGCGCTGATCCGTTTCATCGTGGCGGCGGGGCCGGGTTTGGCAAGGCCGAGCGGGCACGGTTTTTGCAAGCATTGGATCGGATCTTGGCCCAGGCTGGCCATTGACCGACCCCGCCACTGGCGACATCCCCCTGTCATGGAGCGGTGCCAAAAGGCGGTGCGGTATTTGATATGCGAGGCGCGTATGGCGATTGAGGCAGTGGTGTTTGATCTGGGCCGGGTGTTGATCCATTGGGATCCGGAAGGTTTTTATGATCGTCAGATCGGCCCGCAGGCGCGGCAAGCGCTATTTTCCCAAGTGCCGCTCTATGAGGTTAATGCCCAGATTGATCTGGG
>JAOXSB010000011.1 GCA_025800345.1 Mangrovicoccus sp.
CATCACCATCAATCTCGCCCCGGCAAATCTGCCCAAAGAAGGCTCGCATTTCGATCTGCCCATTGCGCTCTCGCTGCTCTCGGCGCTGGAAATCCTGCCGCCCGCTGAGATCGAGGAAACCCTCGCCCTGGGGGAGATGTCCCTGGATGGCTCGTTGGTGCCGGTTTTGGGGGCATTGCCCGCAGCCCTGACCGCTGCGAGCGAGGATCGCGCCTTGCTCTGCCCCCATCAATGTGGGCGCGAAGCCGCTTGGGTCTCTGGCGCGCGGGTATTGGCGGCGAAATCTCTAGGCGAGGTGGTGCAGCATTATAGCGGCCAAGCGGTGCTGGCGGATGTCGCGCCAGGAGAGATCGACGAGACCGCGCCAGCGGGCTGTCTGAGCGAGGTGCGCGGGCAAGAACGCGCCAAACGCGCGCTCGAAATCGCCGCAGCGGGGCGGCATAATTTGCTGATGGTGGGCACGCCGGGCTCGGGCAAATCCATGATGGCCACGCGCCTACCAGGGCTGTTACCGCCCCTGACCGCCGCCGAGGCGCTGGAAACCTCTATGATCCATTCCGTGGCAGGGCTGTTGAGCGAAGGCGGAATATCCCGCGCCCGGCCCTTTCGCAGCCCGCATCACACCGCCTCGATGCCCTCCATTGTCGGCGGGGGCAAAGGTGCCAAACCTGGCGAGATTTCCCTGGCCCATAATGGCGTGCTGTTTCTTGACGAGTTTCCCGAATTTTCCCGCCAAGTGCTGGAAACCCTGCGCCAGCCCATGGAAACCGGGGATGTGCTGATCTCGCGGGCCAATGCCCATACCCGTTATCCCGCGCGTTTCTTGCTACTGGCGGCGGCCAATCCCTGTCGCTGCGGTTATCTGACCGACCCGGCCCGCGCCTGTAACCGCGCCCCGATTTGCGGCGAAGATTATCTGGCGCGGATTTCCGGCCCGCTGATGGACCGCTTTGATCTGCGCATCGAAGTGCCGCCCGTCGGGTTCCAAGATCTCGATCTACCCCCTAATGGCGAGAGCAGCGCCACCATCCGCGCACGGGTCATCGCCGCTTGGGAGCGCCAAGCAGCGCGCTATGGGGATGGGCCCGCGTTGCGGCAAAATGCTGATGCGGGCGGTAAATTGCTCGAAGAGGTCGCCGCGCCAGATGCAGAGGCCAAAGCGCTGCTGCATCAAGCGGCCGAGCGTTTTGGCATCACCGCCCGCGGGTTTCACCGAATTTTGCGGGTGGCGCGCACCATTGCCGATCTGGACAGTGCCCAGCAGGTTGCCCGGCCACATATGGCCGAAGCGCTCAGCTTTCGCCTCGCGCTCGGCCGCGGTTAACCGCGCGCGGCGAGTTTGGCTTCGATCACATCCCAGATTTGGCCCGCCACATCGCTGCCATCAAAGCGCTCCAATTCTTGGATACCTGTGGGCGAGGTCACGTTGATCTCGGTGAGATACTCGCCAATCACATCAATGCCCACAAACACCTGGCCGTGATCGCGCAAAGTTGGGCCAATGGCGGCGCAAATCTCCAAATCCCGCGCGGTCAGGCCCACTTTTTCAGGACGCCCGCCCACATGCATATTGGAACGGGTCTCCCCCGCTGCGGGCACACGGTTGATCGCGCCCACAGGCTCCCCATCCACCAAAATGATGCGTTTATCCCCGGCGCTGACCGCTGGCAGGAATTTCTGCGCAATCAAAGGCTCGCGATTGATGCCGGTGAACAGCTCATGCAGCGAATTCAGATTGCGGTCTTCTTGGGTCAAACGGAACACGCCCGCCCCGCCATTGCCGTAAAGGGGTTTGAGGATGATATCCCCATGTTGCTCTTTAAAGCGCTTCAAACTGTCCAGATCACGGGCGATCATGGTGGGGGGGCTGAGATCGGGAAACCGTAGAACCAGCAGTTTTTCGGGGAAATTACGCACCCAGAACGGATCATTGACAATCAGCGTGTCCGCCGCTGCCAGATCCAGCAAATGGGTGGTGGTGATATAGCCCATATCAAAGGGCGGGTCTTGGCGCAGCCAAACCACATCAAAATCGGACAAAGGCGCCAAACGCGGGGCGCCCAATGAGACGTGATCGCCCTGAACCCGGCGCAGTTCCATATCTTGGCCCATGGCCATGACCGTGCCTTGATCCCAGACCAATTGATCTGGGGTATAGAAGAACAGCGAATGCCCCCGAGCTTGCGCGGCTTCCGCCAAGCGAAAACTGCTATCGGCGTCGATATCTACCGCCGTGATTGGATCCATTTGAAATGCAACACTGGCCATAAGCACCCCCATTTACAGGTAAATGCATGACCCAAGGCAGCGCCCAGCGCAATGGTCAGTGAAAAACGCTCTCTAAGATGTGCAAACGTCCAGCCCCATCCACCAAAGCCACATCAAATTGCATATCGCTATCGAGCCCATCGGGACATTGGCCCAAATATTCCTGAGCAGCACAGATGATGCGGGCTTGTTGACGCGCGGTGACACGCTCAGCCGCTTGGGCGTGGCTGCGCGCCTTTTTCACCTCGATAAAGCGCAGCACATTGTCCCGCCGCGCAATCAAATCAATTTCACCGCCCGCGCCGCGCCAGCGCCGTGCCAATACTTCATGGCCCTGGCCAAGATAGGCTTGTTCAGCAATCGCTTCAGCGGCCAGACCGCTGTGAAATCCCAACGCGCCGCTCATGATGGAGTGTCCTTTTGACGGGCCAAAGCCTGTTGATAAACCTCGCGCCGGGGCAAACCGAAAAGCGCGGCCACCTCTGCAGCGGCATCTTTGACGCGCAGCCGCCCCAAAGCCTCGTCCAGCGCCGCCTCCACAGCTTCGGGATCGGCGGTCTTGGGACCTTGGTCAGGGGCCACAAGCAAAACGCATTCGCCTTTGGGATCGCTGTCTCCAAGCTGTTCCACAAGCTCTGCAAGCGTGCCGCGCATGGTTTCCTCAAAACGTTTGGTCAATTCCCGGCACAGCACCGCCTGCCGGTCAGGCCCGCAGATCTCGCATAATTCCCCTAATATTCGGCGAACGCGTTTGGGCGCTTCATAAAAAATCAGCGTCGCGGGCAAAGGCGCGAGCTCGCGAAGAAAGCTTTGCCGCGGGCCGCCTTTTTGCGGGGGAAAGCCGCAAAACATGAACCGGTCGCTGGGCAAGCCTGACAAGGTCAGCGCTGTCAGCATGGCCGATGGCCCTGGGGCCGAGATCACGTCCCCCCCGGCCTCCACCACTGCCCGGCCCAGCGCATAGCCAGGATCGGACACCATCGGCGTGCCCGCCTCGGGCGCATAAAGCACCGAGCGCCCGGCCAGTACCTCTTGCACCGCGCCATCTCGCGCCCCAGCCCCGCTATGATCATGATATGGGCGGATTTTGCGCCCCTCCAGCGGCACCCCGTGAATTTGCATCAAATGACGCAAACTGCGGGTGTCTTCGGCCATGAGCACATCCGCAGAGGCCAGCAGATCCAGAGCGCGCAACGTGATGTCTCGGGCCGCGCCAATCGGCGTTGCGATGAAATATAGGCCCGGGGCCAGATCGATCTTATTGTGATTCACCATTGGACCAGAGCCAGAGACACGCTTAAACACGGGGTATCGGCCCCGCCGCTGCCCTGCAACCTGACAGTTGGAAAGCCCCGTTTTATGATCCATATCGGTTCTCGCCTTCGCGGAAAAATCTTTGCACGTCTTGCGCTTTTTCTTTCAGCGCTCACCCTTGCCGCTTGTGATCCCGCAGCCCTGAGCGGCCCCAGTGTCGGCAGCAGCGGCCCGGTCAAAGTGGCTTTGCTCGTGCCCGCCGGCTCTGGCGATGCGCAATTTGACCAAATCGCCAATGATTTGACCAATGCGGCAAAGCTCGCTGTGGCCGATCTTGATGGGGTGACGGTGGATTTGCAGGTCTATGAAACCGGGCGCTCGGCCCAAAATGCCGCCGCGTTGGCCCAACAAGCGGTGGATAGCGGCGCAAAAATCATCATCGGCCCGCTCGATGCGGCTTCGGCCAATGCCGCAGCGCTGGCGGTGCGCGACGAAAACGTAAATGTGCTGAGCTTTTCCAACAACCCTGCCATTGCCGGGGGCAACACTTTCATCTTGGGCAGCACTTTTGACAATACCGCCGACCGGTTGGTGCGCTATGCCCGGGGCAATGGCAAAACCCGCTTCATGGTGGTCAGCGGACGCACCACTGCGGAAGAAGCCGGCAATGCCGCGGTTACCAAAGCCGTGCAAAATCGCGGCGGCTCGGTGGTGAGCAATAATTTCTTCCAAATGTCCCAAGAAGGCGTGGTCTCTGCCGTGCCCGGCCTGGCGGCCACCGCGACAAATTCCGGGGCAGAAGCGATTTTCCTGACCTCAAGCACCCAAGACGCCCTGCCCTTGCTCACGCAGCTTTTGCCGGAAAACGGGGTCTCCCCAGAACAAGTGCAATTCATCGGCCTGACCCGCTGGGATATTCCCGCCTCGGCCCTGTCCTTGCCCGGTGTTCAGGGCGGTTGGTTCGCTTTGCCCGATCAAAATGCCTATCAAGCTTTCCGCAACCGCTATAGCAGCACCTATGGCAACACCCCCCATCCTTTGGCCGGGCTGGCCTATGACGGGGTTGCCGCTGTGGGCGCTTTGGTGAAAACGCAGGGGAACAAGGGTTTGACCAGTGCGGGCTTGACCCAAAGCAATGGCTTTGCTGGCGCATCTGGTGTATTCCGCTTTCTCGAAAACGGCACGAATGAACGCGGGCTTGCGGTCGCGACCATTCAGAACAACCAGGTACGTGTGATTGACCCAGCTCCAAGACGCCTCGGCAGCGCAGGCTCCTAAGACAGCCACAGCCCAAGGCCATAACCCGCAGGCACAAGACCTGATATGCGACCCCAGCGAGATCTTTGATCTGGGCAAGGTCCATACAGCGCTTGAGGATGCGATCACACCAGACATGGCCGCCAAGGATATTCGGGCGGCAACGGTCGCTTGTTTGCTAGAGGTGCGCAAAACCGGGTTTGAACGCATCGGCGCGGCAATTGCGGAGACACCGCTTGATTCCGAAAAGGCCGTGCATTCCTATACGTACCTATGCGATTGCGTGGTGCGCACGGTCTATGAAGTGGCCAAACACCATATCCACCCGCCCCTGACCCGCAAAGAAAGCGAACAGCTTAGCCTGATCGCAGTGGGCGGTTATGGCCGGGGCGA
>JAOXSB010000017.1 GCA_025800345.1 Mangrovicoccus sp.
GAAATCCAGCACATTGCCATCATTTGGCGAGAGCTGTTCGGCCAATGCCGAATGGCGCATGGCTGCCTCCAATGCGCCGCTGGTAAAATGCGCCCAGGCCAAGGCCGATTGGCTCCAGCCGCTGGTCGGGTCGCGCTCTACCGCGGCCTGAGCGGACTGCACCGCTTCTTGCATCATTGCGTCTTTGGCCGCGCCGGGGGGCTGCAAAAGGCTGGTGGTGGAGAGGGAATGGGCCAGGCCCGCATAGCCGCAAGCATAGCTGGGATCACGGGAAATGGCTTGGCGAAAGGTCTCTTGCGCGGTGATTTGATTGCCCGGCTCGGCGATGGGAAACAACAAGCCGCGACCGATCTCGCACAGATTGGCGGCATGGAGCGTGGCTGGAGATTTCGCCAAAAGCGCCTCGCGCTCAGCCATACGTGCTTGGCGATGCGCGCCGCTTTGGGGGGCGGCCTCAGGGGGCGGCGCGGGAATAGGCGCGGCGGGCGTAAGGAGCATCACCGCCAAAGCCCCGATACCGGCCAGTGCTGCAGCAGCCCATGCTGCGCGGGCAGTGATACGGTGCCAGATCGGCTCAGCCTGGGGGGTGGGAGAGGGGCTTATTTCCTCGCACCAAGGCATATACCCGCCCTTGTCCAAATGCAGCCGCAGGGGATCATTGGCCCCTGGTCCGGCATAGTAATCGGCCAATTTGCGCCGCAACCGTCCCGCATCCACGCGCACCAGATTGTCGCGGTTTTCATGGCTGGTGCCGGATTTGGGATATAGATCTTGGGCAATGGTTTTGCCGCGGATATCGGCTCCGCGCCCGGCCAGGCTTTCCTCCACGATATAGCTCATAAAATCACGCAGCCGTTCTGACCCGGCCATGGAAGGGCTTTGCACAAAGCGCGCCAGGGCTTTGCGGATCGCCTCTTGGTCCTGGGTCATGTCCAATTTGCGTGGGTTCATGTTTTGGACTCGGCTTGGTCTCTAAGGGTTTGAAAATGGGCGATTTTACGTCAGCGTTTTACCGTAGTCATACTGTAACAGGTCTGGCCCAAAACAATCAAATTATCCATCAAAACAGCAGTATTAACTTTGTTCCGGGGGCGCTTCCCCCGTGAGGGAGGATCACAATGACACAGCGAAAAACCGGCGCTGCATTGGCTTTGGGGGGGGCTTTGGCCGCGCCTTGGGCTTTGTGGGCGCAATCAGAGCCGATCATCCATGATGCAGAGCATTATGTGCTCCAAGCGCAGCATGGCGCGCGCTGGCAAGAAGAAGATGCCGCGCTGCAAAGCCGCCTCGATGAGCTTGAAGCGCGTTTTGGCACCAAGCCTAATATCATCCATATCATGTGGGATGACACTGCGGTGGGCGAGGTAGGCATCCCCGAAATTCAATCGGTGCGGGGCTTTGAGACCCCTAACATGAACCAGATGGCCGATGAGGGCATCAATTTCATGCGCATGTATACAGAGCCCGCATGCACCCCCACACGGGCAGCCTTTCAAACCGGGCGCTATGCGGTGCGCTCGGGGATGCACACCGTGTCTTTCCCAGTGGAGTATTCCGGCATTGATGCAGAGGAAGTGACCATTGGCGAATTGCTCTCGGATGTGGGCTATAACACGGCGTTTTTCGGCAAATGGCATCTGGGGGATACGGAGTTCTCCTATGCCCATAACCAAGGCTATGATGAGGCGTTTTTCACGCCTTATAACCAAGTGCCTTCCATGTGGATCCCCGCAGCTGAATTGGCCAATGCGATCACGGGTATGTATCCTGATCTTTACGATTAAGATCCCTATGACATCGACCAATCATGGCAGCCCCGCGGGCATGTTTGGACAATCGAAGGCACGAAAGGCGGGGAAAGCCGGGAATGGGGCGCGCCGCCGGATATTCGCAATTACTGGGATATTGAGATCGAAGCCCAAAGCCGGACGCTTGATTTCATCGACCGCTCGGTCGAAGCGGGCGAGCCTTTCTTTGTGGCCTATCACCCAATTCTTGCGGCCTTCTTCCCCGATCCGCGGGTAGAGGCCAAAGCCACTGCCAATAAAAACCTGGCACAGGAAGGTTTGGTTGCCATCGACAAATTCGTGGGTGAACTGTTCGCTCATCTTGAGGCCAAGGGCATTGCCGAGAACACTTTGGTGGTGATCATGGCCGATAACGGTCCTTTCATCCATTACGGGCCCCGGGGCATGGTTGAAACGCTCTATACGGGCGGTAAGGGCGATTTCACCGAAGGTGGTGTGCGGGTGCCTGCCATTGCCAAATGGGAAGGGGTGATCGAGCCTGATCAGATCGTGGGCGATATCCTACATGTCTCGGATCTTTACACCACCTTTGCGCGGCTTGGCGGCGCGATGGAGGGCATTCCCCGGGACCGGGTGATCGATGGGGTGGATCAAACCTCGCTATTGCTCAATGGCGATGGATATAGCCGCCGGGATTATGTGATGATCTACCAAGGGGCCAACCTGGCTGCGGGGGTTAAAGGCCGCTTCAAACGGGATTGGAAAAACGCCACGCCGGGGCTGTCGAAAAACGAGTTCTACGATCTTTACACGGATCCGCGGGAACGCACGGGTGAGATGATCGAGCAATTCCACATCAAATCCATGTTCAATCGCCAATTGCGCCGGCATCTGGCCTGGATCGACCGCTATCCCAACCGTCCTGATGCGACCCCTGGTCCAGCGCTTACTGGTTTGGTCAATGAACGGCCCGAAACCCGCGAGATTTATACCGCGCCTGTGGATCTCAAAGGGCTGCCTTTCACACCCGAAGAGATCGGGAATTATCCTTTGCCCTTCTCAAGCAGTGATATGTGAGCCGGGCGTTCAAAAACAAATCGGGCCGCGCAATGCGCGGCCCTTTTTTCTAGCGGGTATTCGCTCGCAGTCTTTAAGACGCCGGGGCTTGCCAACCGGCGCGCTGCAATTGCGAAAGCACTTCTTCGGCCGCGCCTGGGCGCCGGTAAAGCCGGGTCAGGGCATCATCCACCGGATAGTCCGGCGCCGCCTCCATGAGCTGCTCTGCGTAATCCTCTGCCCGGTCCAGCCGTTCCAGCGCCGCATAAGACGCGCTGAGATACACCAAAGCCATATCACTGGCATGCTGGTCGATCGTAACCTTGTGCTCCAGTGTTGCGATGGCCTCACTATAAAGCCCTAGGTGAAAGCTGGCTGCGCCATGCAAATTCTGATCCGCCCGGCGATCCCCTTGTTTCTGGGTCATCCGTTCGGGATTGCTAACCTCGAAGGCTGACACATATTTGCCCGCCAAGACCAAGGTCAGCGCGTGGAAATCAAGCACATTACCATCGCTGGGAGACAGGCGCTCAGCCATGCCTGATTGGGTGATGGCTCCGACAGTGTCGCCCGCCGCAAAGCTTGTCCAAGCGGCTGCCGAGTGGCTCCACCCACTGATCGGGTTCAGCCGCACGGCTTCTTCTGCGGCCAGTTGCGCATCAGAGATCACCGCGTTTTGGGCCAGCCCATCGGGCACCAGCAAACTGATCGTGGCCAAAGAATGGGCCAGACCGGCATAGCCACAGGCTTCCAGAGGGTCGCGTTCAATCGCCTCATAGAACAGATCTTGCGCCGCAACCTGGTTGCCGGGATCTGTGATCGGGAACAGCATTTCACGACCAAGTTCGCAGAAATCCCGCGCCTCGACCGGGTCTTTCATGGCCTTTTGAAGCGCCTCTGGATCATGGGGCGCGGCAGATGGGGCCGAAGGTCCATTGGGGGTGATGACCAACGCGCCAAGCCCTGCTATCGCAGAGATGCTCAACACTGCGCCGCGTCGCAGCCAGGAGCGCGCGGCAGATTTAGATGCGCTCATACGGGAATCGCCTGTATGTTTGACCGTTAAGTACTCGGTGTTTTTTGCTTATTTACTGCTTTAAGCAGATCTTAACAGTTATAGCCGCCCAGAGGCAAATGATCCTTCATTTTGTAACGGTAATGATGGTATTTTTGCCAAGTTCTGACTAAAAAAGGCGCATTCTTCTCGCCAGATCTCACCGCATCCTCATTCATTCGTTTGAGCTGGCCCGTGCCGCAGGGGCAAGGCTCAATTGTCTGTTTGATCCGTTGACTATGACAGACGCTAACTTGCTCAGGCTTGTGACGTAAAAAGGGCGCGGAAATGTCAGAACTTGGGCAGTGGGTTGAAATGCGGCCCAAAGCGCTGGCTGCGGCCATGGTATTCTGCGGCAAGATCGGGTTTTGGGTGCGGCTTGCTCGCCAATCCTCAGCTGGGGTTGCAAACCGCTGCGGCCACAGGCGAGGCGTCGTCTTACAATGTTTCGGCCATTGATGCGGTGGGCATTCTGGCCTTGCTCTTGACGCTTACGGCGGAATTGCTGGTGGTCGCGTTCTCTTTGCGATTGCTCTTCATGGTGGTTGGAGCCACGCGGATGCCGCAAAGCTCATGAGCGAAGATGGGCCAGTAGAAGATGGGCCAGTAAAGGATCATCCGGCTGGCCCTGACTTTGGTTCACAAACGGACCCGTTGCTTCGCATCGCGGCAGTCATGCTGATTGCCGTGCTTCCCATTTTTTGCCTCTGGGCAGGGGCGGGCATTTTGGTGCCTGTGGCCGAAGCGGTTTTGGTGTTGATCCTGGGCAGCGGGCGTCACTCATACGACCGGTGTGCAGGGCATCCCACGCAGCGGCCACCATGGCAGCGCGGGCCTTGGTCTCTCACTGGTTATCGGTGCGCAGCGCGATCTGCTCAGCCAGATCGGCGGGTACGCGGCACAACATAGTACCAGCGGCCGCGCCGGCGGGTCAGCCCCCGGGTTTTTGATTTATGGTTCGCTGACAAATTGTACCTCATTACCAACGGCAAAATACGCATAGTCAAAATCCTGCGGCAGCGATGCCAGCGCGCTGCCCAGGTCATTGGCGGTGTATAGCCCGGCTGTCTCTGAAACCTCAGGGCAGCGCAGATAGATTATCTGAAAATCTAACGGGGTCGCGTTGCGGTTTCCCTGCAGGAATTCCCTGGCCCCGGAAATGCCTGGGTCTGGATGAGCGCAATAGAGCTGTAGCCGCACGCTGCCATCCCTGTAATAGCCGTCTATTTCGGCTATGGTCGCGGATGTGGTTGGCGGCGATACCTCAATCAAAATCCGGATGATTGTAAAAAAAAACAGGATCGCTGCTGTAAATTTGAGCCAGAGGGGTGCGGGGCGGATTTCGGGAGCCGTCGCCATGATTTCACCCATTGTTGCGCTGTTTGTTATGTCAAACAGACAACAACAGCGCGGTTAAAAAAAAGAAAATACCATTTATATTCTTGAAAATAATGAATTATTTTTAGGTTTTTTCGAAACTGTCGGGAAGTTGGAGCGGGTGAAGGGAATCGAACCCTCGTATGCAGCTTGGGAAGCTGCCGTTCTACCATTGAACTACACCCGCGCCTGCTCGTTTGGCTCTCTTAGACCAGAGCCGCACAGATGTTCAAGCCAGATCAACGTCTCACAGGGCAAGAAAAAGGCCGCCCCGATGGGACGGCCAGATGGTTCATAACGCTCAGGCTTAGTTGGGGATGTCGCCGGTGATGCCTTCAATATAGAAGTTCATGCCCAGCAGCGTGCCATCATCCGAGGTTTCGCCTTCGGCCAGCCAAGCAGAGCCGTCTTGCTTGTTGATCGGCCCGGTAAAGGGATGGTATTCGCCCGCAGCGATGCTGTCGGACAGGGCTTGGGCCTCGGCGCGGACCTCTTCAGGGATCGCTTCGCTGAACTCGCCCAGCTCCACCATGCCTTCGTTGATACCATGCCAAGTATCAACGCTTTCCCAAGTGCCTTCTTTGACCGCTTTCACGCGCTCAATGTAATAGGGCGCCCAGTTGTCGATGATCGAGCCGATGCGTGGGGCAGGCTTGTACTGCGCCATGTCAGAGGCTTGGCCGAAGCTATAGATGCCGGCTTCTTTCGCGGCCGCTTGCGGGGCGGTGGAATCGGTGTGCTGCATCAGCACATCGACGCCTTGGTCGATCAATGCACGGGCGGCATCGGCCTCTTTGCCGGGATCAAACCAAGTATAGACCCAAACCACCGACATCTCGACATCGGGATTGGCTTTCTTGGCGTGCAGATAGGCTGAGTTGATGCCCCGGATCACTTCGGGGATCGGGAAAGAGGCAATATAACCGATCTTGTTCGAGCTGGTCATTTTGCCTGCGATATGGCCTAGCACGGCGCGGCCCTCATAGAAGCGGGCCGAATAGGTGGAGACATTGGGATGGTCGCGGCGATAGCCGGTGGCATGCTCGAATTTCACATCGGGAAATTTCGCCGCCACATTATTGGTGGGATCCATATAGCCAAAAGAGGTGGTGAAGATCAGATCCGTCCCCGCCAGCGCCATTTGAGTCAGGATCCGTTCTGCATCGGCCCCCTCTGGCACGCTTTCCACATAGGTGGTCTCGACACTGTCGCCGAATTCTTCTTCTACGGCGATGCGGCCCTGGTCATGCTCATAGGACCAGCCCAGATCGCCCACAGGGCCAACATAGATAAAGCCGACCTTAGTGGGGTCTTCGGCCTGAGCCGCAAAGGGCAGGGCCGCGGCCAGGGCCAGCGCGGCAGCGCCGCGGCGGGTAAATGTCAGGGTCACGTCAGTTTCTCCGTGTTGGTTTGCGGTGGAGTGGGCCGAGATCTTTTTTCAGATCACGGCGGATGTCTTTCTCAATGTCTTCTTCTAAGCTGTCGCGAAGATCCACATTGATCAAGGCCGTGGTGATGATCGCGGTGGGCACGGCGATCACGCCAAGCCCCACGAATAGAATGCCGGTGGTGAACACCCGGCCTTGCCAGGTGATGGGATAGATGTCGCCATAGCCCACAGTGGTAAAGCTCACCACCGCCCACCAAAGACTGTCAGAGATCGAGGCAAAGGCTTCTGGCTGGGCCTCGTTTTCAAAAGTGTAAATGCCGACCCCAGCAACATAGATCATGATCGCGGCAAGGATCGCGAAAACCCCGAGCTCGCCCTTGGTCTCGGCCAGGGCCGCTTGCAAGCGCAGCATGGCACGATTGGTGTGCAGCAGTTTCAGCACGCGCACCAAGCGCAACAGCCGCAAAGTGCGCAAAGCTGCCCAATTGCTAGAGAGCAAGAAAAACAGCGGCAGGGCCGAGATCAGATCGACGATCCCCCAAAAGCTGGTGGCATAGCGCCAACGGTTTTCCGCCAGGGCCAGGCGCAGGGCATATTCGCTGGCAAAGATCACCAGCACCAGCGCCTCGAACCAATACAATGCCGATTGCAGCCAAGGCGCGAGCCCTGGCTCGGTTTCCAAAGCGATGGCCACGGCCGAGGCCATGATCAGCCCTTGATGGGCCAGGGCTGGCCAGCGCGGCGCCGAAGGATCGGTGCCGTCGATGATATCAAGGAACTTGTGGCTCATCGCTTTGCGGTCAGCTCGCGGCGTGGAAAATCCGGCCCAATGCGGCGGGCGCGTTCAGATTGGCCCGGCGGCGATCGGACGAGATGATGACCAGAACCAGGATCGTGATCAGATAGGGCGACATGGAGAGCAGCTCTACGGGCACTTTCACCCCAGCCGCTTGCAGGTTGAGTTGCAGCACCGTGATCCCCCCAAATAGCCAGGCCCCGATCAGCACGCGCCAGGGCTTCCAAGAGGCAAATACCACCAGAGCCAAAGCAATCCAACCGGCCCCTGCGGTCATGCCTTCGGTCCATTGCGGCACCCGCACCAGGCTAAGATAGGCCCCGCCAAGCCCGGCACAGGCCCCGCCAAAGGCGATGGCCGCCAAACGGATGCGGATCACCTTATAGCCAAGCGCATGGGCCGCATCATGGTTCTCGCCCACAGCGCGCAGGATCATGCCGCCCCGGCTATATCGCAGCCAGGCCCAAACCCCGGCCACCAAAGCCAGCCCCAGATAGACCACCAGATCATGGCTAAGGAGCACCGGGCCCAAAAACGGAATATCGCTGAGCGGGCCAAGATCAAGCTTGGGGGTGGAAGGCGGCACTTGGCCCACATAGCCCTGTCCGATCAGGGCCGAGAAGCCGAGGCCAAACAGGGTCAGGGCCAGACCAGTGGCCACTTGGTTGGACAGCAAAAACTGGGTCAGCACGCCAAAGATCATCGACATTGCCGCGCCGCCTAAGGCGGCCCCGATAAAGCCCAATGCCGGGCTGCCGGTTTCCACCGCGACGGCAAAGCCGCAGATCGCCCCGGTGATCATCATCCCTTCCACGCCCAGATTGAGCACGCCGGATTTCTCCACCACCAATTCTCCGATCGCCGCCAGCAAGATCGGCGTGGAGGCAATCATCAATGCGGTCAAAAGCAGTTCAACAGACATCAGGCAGCCTCACGAGCACTCAGGCGAAAACGGTAATTGGACAACATGTCGAAGGCGAGCAGGAAAAACAGCAGCATGCCTTGGAAGGCTTGGATCGCCGCCGCAGGCAGGCCCAGCATGAATTGGGCAAGCTCGCCGCCAATATAGGTCAGCGCCATAAGCAGACCCGCCAGCAAAATGCCGATAGGATGGAGCCGCCCTAGAAAGGCCACGATGATCGCGGTAAAGCCGTAGCCTACATTGAAATCGATGCTGATCTGGCCTGCGGGGCCGGTAACCTCGAACAGTCCTGCAAGCCCGGCGAGCACGCCTGAGGCGGTAAAGCAGATGAAGACCATCATTTCGGGACGCACCCCCGCAAAACGGGCGGCGCGGGGGGCTTGTCCGGCCAATTGCAATTGCACCCCAAAGATATGCCGCGAGAGCATCACATAGGCAAAAATCACGGAGATAAAGGCCGCGACCACGCCCCAGTGCATTCCGGTGCCCGCGATCAGCTCGGGATTGGACGAGGCGTCCCAACTGGCCAGGTTGCGCGAGCCGGGAAAGCCGCCCCCTTCGGGATTGCGCAAGAGCCCCAGCGAGACCGAGGCCAGCAATTGCTCGGCCACATAGACCAAAAGCAGCGAGACCAGGATTTCATTGGTGCGAAAGGTGATTTTCAAGATTGCGGGGATCATCGCCCAAATCCAGCCGCCCAAAGCGCCTGCCATCACCATCAGAGGAAAGATCAGCGGGTTCTCAGAAGGGTAAAAGGCCAGCCCCACAGCGGCGCCGCAAATCGCGCCCATGATATACTGGCCTTCAGCGCCGATATTCCAAATGCCCGCGCGAAAGCCAAAGCTGAGGCCAATGGCGATCAGGATCAGCGGCCCGGCTTTGACCAAAAGCTGCGGCCGGGCATAGCTGGCCACTTGCTCGTTAAAGAGCGGGTCGAAAAAGATCACTCGGATCGCTTCCACCGGGTTTTTGCCCAGCAGGGCAAAAAGCAGCCCGCCTGCCACCATTGTGGCCAGCACCGCCAGCAGTGGGGTGAGCGCAGTCCAAAGCTTTGAGGGCTGGGGACGTTTTTCAAGCCTGAGCATTTTCGGCCTCCGAGATCGCAGCCGCGTCTTGGGCATCACCGCCCCCGAGCATCAGGCCAATTTCGTCCAGGCTCAGCCCGGCCACTTCACGAGGGGCCGAAAGCGTGCCTTCATTCATTGCGGCAAACCAGCTTGCCACTTCTAGCAATTCATCCAGATCTTGGCTGATCACCACCACAGCAGAGCCTTGTTCGGCCAAGTTGAGCAGCGATTGCCGAATGGTGGCCGCCGCCGCCGCATCCACGCCCCAGGTGGGCTGATTGACCACAAAGATCGGTGGGTTGCGCACCACTTCGCGCCCGACCACATATTTTTGCAAATTGCCCCCCGAAAGCGCCCGCGCTGCGGTGCCCGGGCCCGGTGTGCGCACATCGAAGGTTTCGATCACCTCTTCGGTGGCGCTGCGGGTCTTGCCCCAGGCCACAAAGCCTTTTTTGGTAAGCCCTTGCGCAGATCCCGAGGTCAGCAGCGTGTTTTCCGTCAGGCTCATATCCGGTGCTGCCGCATGGCCAAGCCGTTCTTCGGGCGAGGTGCGCAGCCCCATGGAGCGGCGCTCGGCCGGGCCAGTGCCGCTGATATCTGCCCCATCTAGGAACAGCGTGCCGCCAGGGGTCGGGCTTTCGCCCGTAAGCACCGCCATCAGCTCATCTTGGCCATTGCCTGCCACACCGCCAATGCCCAGCACTTCGCCCGCCCGCACCGAAAGCGAGATCTCGCGCAAAGGCGTGCCGAATTGGCCCTGGGCGGGCAGGCTCAGCGCGCGGGCTTCGAGCCGTACCGCACCGGGGGTAAGCTCGCGCCGCTCGGGCGGGGTGAGATCCGTGCCCACCATCATCTCGGCCATTTCCCGAGCGCTGCGCTCGGCGGGTACGCAATCGCCCACCACTTTGCCATGGCGCAGGATCGTGGCCCCATCGCATAGGGCGCGGATCTCTTCGAGCTTATGGGAGATATAAAGGATCGCCGTGCCCTCATCGGACAGTTTATGCAGCGTGCCAAAAAGGGTTTCGACCTCTTGCGGGGTGAGCACGCTGGTGGGCTCGTCCATGATCAACAGACGCGGGTTTTGCAGCAAACAGCGGATAATCTCGACCCGCTGGCGTTGCCCCGCGGACAGATCCCCCACCAGCCGGTCAGGTTCCAGCGGCAAGCCGTAAGAACGGCTAACCTCGCGGATCTTCGCGGCCAATTTGCGCTGGGGCGGCGGATCTTCCATCCCAAGGCTAACATTTTCCGCAACCGTGAGCGCTTCGAAGAGCGAGAAATGCTGAAACACCATGGCCACGCCTGCGGCCCGCGCCGCCCGCGGCTCGCTTGGGGCATAGGCCGCGCCATTGAGCTCCATGCTGCCCGCATCGGGTTTCACCAAGCCATAAATGGCTTTGACCAGCGTGGATTTGCCCGCGCCGTTTTCCCCCAGCAGGGCATGGATTTCGCCCGGAGCGATCTGAAAAGAGACGTCATCATTGGCGCGCACGCCAGGATAGGATTTGGTGATGCCGGAAAGGCGCAACAAAGGAACGGTCATGCGGTATCCCTATTGGATCGGTCGGAGGCGGCACCCGGCGCGCTGTCTGTGGCCGGGCAGGGCATGCCCTGGGCCAAGATCTGCTGGGCCACGCCAATGGCGATATGTTGTGGGGCTTTGCCCAGGCGCGGATCGCCAATGGGGCAGGTGATGCGAG
>JAOXSB010000177.1 GCA_025800345.1 Mangrovicoccus sp.
ACTCTGGCGGAAGGTACTGTGAATATGCTTGCCCTTGCCGTGCATCCAGAGCGCCCGGGCACAGGCATGGGGGCGGCGCTGGTTGCCGCGGCCGAAGCCCATCTTGGCACGAAAGATCAGCGGATCTTGATCGTTGAGACATCAGGCACAGAGGCATTCGCGCGCACCCGGGCTTTTTATTTGCAAAACGGATATGAGGAAGAGGCGCGTATCCGCGATTTCTGGGCGAAAGGGGATGATAAGGTGATCTTTCGCAAAGCGCTTTGATCAATCGCCCATTGGCTGCCATGGGTGCCCCACCCCTGCCTCGCGATTTCGTAGATGGTGCCGCCGCCGGTTGAAACGCTTTTGGCGCTTGCAGTGCTTGGCCCCGGGGGTGCGGGCCGCTAAACGATTAAGGGCTTTCAACTTTCTAAGTGGCGAATTCCAATGCGTGATCATTCTATTCCAGAGCGGCCCCGATTGGGCGTCAGCGAGATCGTGACAGGTGCCTTTTCGATCTATTTCAAACGGCCTTTTTTGATCACAGCGGTTGGGTTTGTGCTTTTTGCGCTGGCGATCCTGGTGGCAAATCTGATTTTCGGCCTGCAAACCGGCACGATAGAGAATGTTGGCGCAAGCGACGACATGATCGTGCTCAAAGGGGTTGTTGAGCAGATCCTAACCCTGGTGGTGGGCTGTCTGTTCATTTCGGTGATTTTCCTGATGAGTTTTGATCTTCAGCAACGGCGGCCGGTGCGTCTGCTCGGCTATTTTGGCGCGGTTTTACCGCGTCTCCCTTTGGTTACTCTGCTATTCTTGCTCATCTCTATCCCCATCTCCCTGGGCTATCTTGCGCTGATCCTCCCAGGCCTTTGGATCGGGGCGGTGTTTTCCATGGTGCTGCCGGTTGCGGTGATTGAAGGGGCCGGGTTTGGGTCGTTGCGGCGCAGTATTGCCCTCACCAAAGGTTATCGCTGGCCCATCGTGGGTGTGGAGCTATTGGTGGCGCTCTTTACTCTGATCATTTTGATGCCGGTTGCGGGCGTTTTGTTATTTGCCGTCACCCAAGCCAGTTTGACGAGCCTGCTTTTGCAACTTGCTGCGGGGGGTATTACCGCGCTTGGCATGGCGATTTCATATGGTTTGATCGGCGTCGCTGCTGGGTTGCTCTATGCCCGCCTGCGCGAGATAGAAGCGGCCGCTAACCAGGCGGTCTAGCCTGATATGGCGGCCTTTCATGGGATTTGCCGCAGGGCTTAGGCGGCGCGGGGCAGCGAGGCCAGCAAATCG
>JAOXSB010000022.1 GCA_025800345.1 Mangrovicoccus sp.
AGCTGAAAGCTGGCCGCGATCCGGCACAGCTCAGCGCCAGCACCTTGTTGCCGACCCAGATGACACGCAGCCCGCAACAGGCCATTGACGGAACGTTTGGCCCCGGGATGTTCGAGGCATTGCAGTCCGTAGACCCCGGCATATGGGCCGGTCCGGTGCCATCGGGCTATGGTCAGCATCTGGTTCACGTCACCGTACGCCAGCCGCAGGCTGTGATCGCCTTTGAGGCGGTGCGTGATCAGGTAGAGCTTGATTGGCGCGCCAAGATGGCCGAGGAGCTGCGCGCGCGCCGTTATGAACAGCTTTTCGGTCAATATCAGATCACGCGGCCTGACCCTTCTGAGGTTCTGGGCCAATGATCCGACTGTGTTTTGCGTTGTTGTTGATGGTTCTCGCGCTCTGGCCTGCGGGTGGTGCGCGCGCCCATGCGCTCGAGCCCGGCTATCTGGAGATTGAGGCCGTAAAGGCAACCGCCGCGGCCCAGACATGGCGCGTGACCTGGCGCAAACCGCAGGTAAATGCTGCGCCCATGGCCATTGAGGCAGTGCTGCCCGACATCTGCACCCCGCGCCGCCCGCCTGCGCCGCGATTTGACGGGCGGGCCTTTATCTCGGGATGGCAGGCCAGTTGCGCTGGCCCCATCACCGATGGCGTGGTGCGGATCGAAGGGCTGGAGCGTATGGCCACAGATGTGTTGCTGCGTTTTGTGGCCGAGCCCGGCGGCAGGCCCCAAACCCTGCGCCTGACCCCCTCTGAGCCCGCAACAAACCTGCCCGAAACCCCCAGCCCATGGGGCGTGTTCACCAGCTATGCGCAATTGGGATTGGAGCATATCCTTGAAGGGTTGGACCATCTGCTTTTCGTCTTTGCGCTATTGCTTTTGATCCCAGATTTGCGGCGGCTGTTCTGGGCGATCACCTCTTTCACGCTGGCCCATAGCATCACTTTGACTGCGGCCACATTGGGCTGGTTGCATCTGCCCGTCGCTCCGGTCGAGGCGGTTATTGCGCTGTCTATCGTGTTTTTGGCCTCTGAGATCGTGCAACGCCGTGACGGCGCGCCGCGCCTTAGCGAGGCCGCGCCATGGCTGGTCTCCTTTGCTTTTGGTCTGCTCCATGGGCTGGGGTTTGCCAGTGCATTGGATGAGATCGGCCTACCGCAAGGGGAAATTCCGCTGGCCCTGTTCGCATTCAATATCGGCGTCGAAGCGGGACAATTGCTTTTTATCGCCATGGTTCTGGCAACGGGCTGGATCTTATCCCGCCTATTGCCCGGCCTTTTATCGGGGCAGCGCAGGCCCGGTGCCCCGGGGATCACCTGTGCCGCCTATGCCATTGGCAGCATCGCGGCATTTTGGATGATCGAGCGTGTTCTCGGCTTTGTGGTGTGATTTCGCCAAGCCCTGCGTGCTGGGCCGTCATGGGCCATCGCTTGAGCGCGGCGCCGGGCCTTGTTGGCTTTTCCGCCCCCAAATCCGACATGCGATTTGTTTTGGGGAAAACGTTGCAAAGAGCAAAAGCGCTGCGCCTGCGGCAAGTAAAGCGGCGCTCCCTGGGCGTTCTAAGAACACCATAGGGTCGCCACGTGACAGCAACATGGCCCGGCGGAAATATTCTTCCATCATCGGGCCAAGTACAAAGCCGATCAACATCGGCGCGGGCTCAAAGCGAAACAGGCGCAGCATATAGCCCAAGAAACCAAAACCCAATGCCAGCCAAACATCACTCAGCGCGTTTGAAATGCCATAGACCCCGACGCAGATGATCACGATGACTGTGGGGTAAAGATAGTGATGCGGGATACGCAGCAGCCGCACCCACAGCCCGATCAGCGGCACATTCAGGATCAACAGGAAAAGATTGCCAAAGAGAAAGCTGACAATCAGCCCCCAAAACAGATCTGGATGCTCGGCGATTAAGCGCGGCCCTGGCGTGATGCCATGGATCATCAAAGCCCCGATCATCAAGGCCATGGTGGTCGAACCGGGAATGCCCAAGGTCAAGGTGGGGATGAAAGCGGTTTGCGCGGCCGCGTTATTGGCCGCTTCTGGCACCACCACCCCTTCAATCGCGCCTTTGCCAAAGGTCTCTTTGTTTCGGTTGATCCGCTTTTCCAGGGCATATCCCACAAAGCTCGCCACGGTCTGACCAGTGCCGGGCAATGTGCCAAAGAAGGCGCCAATGCCCGAGCCACGCAAAGCTGGCAGAGCCGATCGCCGCCATTCACCAGCGTTTGGGAAAAACCCGCGCCAAGACAAGCGCGCGCCAGCATAGCTTTGGGTTGCGCCACGCAAAGACACCATCACTTCGGACACCCCGAACAGGCCCATGGCCACCACCACCAGCGACACCCCATCGCGCAGCTCGGGAATGCCTGCGGTGAAACGGGTCTCGCCGGAATTCACATCTATGCCGATGGCGCCCAGCAAAATGCCCAAGCATACCATCATCAACCCGCGCAGCGCTCCTGATGAGCTGACCACGGATGCCGCGATCAGCCCAAGCACCATGACCGAGAAATACTCGGCTGGCTGAAACAACAGCGCGAAATCGGCCAGTTTCGGGGCCAGCAACACGATGACCAGCACCCCAAATATCGCGCCGAAAAATGACGCCATGGAGGTTGCAAACAGGGCCAAACCCGCCCGGCCTTGCCGCGCCATTGGATAGCCATCCAAACAGGTGACAGAGGAAGATGGCGTGCCGGGAATATTGAGTAAGATCGAGGCAATCGAGCCGCCATATTCCGCGCCATAATAGACCCCTGCCAGCATCACCAGAGCAGTGGCCGGTTCCAAATGGAACGACACTGGCAGCAGCATCGCCACCGCGGCCAGGGGACCAACCCCGGGCAACACGCCGATGAAAGTGCCCAGGAATACGCCGATGAAACAATATAGTAGGGTGATGGGGGAAATGGCGGTCTCAAGACCGAGGGCGAGATTTGCAAATAGATCCATTCAAGACCACCGAAAGGCAACAAATGGCATGGCAAGCCCTTGCACAAAGATCAGCCAAACCCCCGCGCCCACTGCCAGCCCCAAAGCGATGCGATAGGGCCAGCGAAAACCAGGGATGGCCGCGCCGGTGGCGATCACCGCAATAGCTGTGGCAGGTACCACGCCAAAGATCGGCGTGAGACAGGCGAAGATCCCCACACCTGCACCCACCCCCAAAACCGCGATGGGGTCAGCCTGCTGTATGGGCATGGGCGCGCGCAGGTTTTGGATCAGTGCGATCAGGGCCAGGGCCGCCAGAATCCCTCCCACCAGCAGAGGAAACGCCCCGGGCCCCATGCGGCGCAGCGAGCCCAGATCAAGGCTGGTCATTGCGCCCAGACCAAAGCCCAAACCCGCCAGCAGCATGATAAGCGGGCCAAGATGAGAGATCAGTTTGCTTCGTTGCATTCAGCCTCGCCTGGCGCGAATTCCGCGCCTTGATAGGTTTGGGGAATGGTCAAGCTTCCGGCGCGGATCTGTCTGGCGATCTGCGCCATCTCAGCGGCGATCTGGGCAGGCAAATCTGGATGCAGCGAGAGCCTCACAAAATCGCCCTGGGCCAAGCCAAACTCCTTCACCTGGTCTGGCAGCGCGCCCCGGGCCATATCTTTAATCGCTTGCCGCGTGCCGATATCGATCCGGGCAATGGCCGAGGCCGCAAACACATCCCCATGGCTTTCCACCCAATCCAGCGCATTGCCGATCTGGCGCGCCCCGGTCTCGCGGCAGGCATCAATCGCTCCTTGGCGGGCCGCATTGAGCATGGTGAACAGCACATCCGCCCCTTCGGCAATCTGAGCCTTGGCCCAGCGATAGGTGATGGCGCTGTCATCCTGGGTGCCGCAAAATCCGGTAAGCAGTCTCACCGAAGGGTCCAGATGCGCGACGCCCGCAGCAAAGGCCGCGCGCCCTTTCAAACCTGGCGGTACCCGATGCCCAGATAGATGCGCCACCTGGCCCGTTTGGGTGAGCCGCGCGGCCAAACACCCCGCCAGAAAAGCCGACTCTTCCTGGCGCACATCATAGCTGGCCAGATTGGACCCCAGCCGATTGCCCTGAACAATGGCAAAGCGTTTTGACGGGAATTCGGCCGCCAGATCCGGCGTGGCAAGATTGCCCTGCCCGCCGATAAACACCAGCCCATCATGTTCGGGCAAGGCCGCCATGATATGAGAGCGGATCTGTGCCTGGTCATAGCCAGTGCCTGACAGAATGGTGATCTGGGCCAGCCCCTCTGCTGCTGCGGCCAGCGCCCCCGCAAGGGCGCTGGCATTGAACCCCCCATCATGGAGCTCGCCGACGAAAAACACCGCGATCTTCATGCCTTATTCCAGAGCAGAGGCGACAAGCGGTGTCCATTGCTGCAACTGACCCGCCACATAATCGGAAAACTCTGCGCTGGTCTTGGGCACCCGCACCAGACCCCAATTGTCAAATTGCGCCACCACCTCTTCGGACCCCATGGCTTCGGTCAAGGCAGTATCCAGCTTGGTTTTGATATCCTCTGGCACGCCTGCTGGAGCGCTAACCCCAAGCCAGTTTTCCGCCACCACATCATAGCCAAGCTCGGTAAAGGTCGGCACATCCGGCAATGTTGCCAGGCGCTCGGTTGCGCTCACGGCAAGGGCAATGGCACTGCCTTCTTGCACCGATGGCAAGTTCTGCGGCACCGCATCGAACATCGTGGGGATCACGCCGCTGCGAAAATCAAGCCTCATCGGCCCTGAACCCTTATAGGGGATGTGGAACAGCTCGGTATCCGAGACATTCTGAAAATGCTCCGCGATCACATGCCCCCAAGAGCCCACCCCAGAGCTGCCATATTCATAGCTGCCCGGATCGGCTTGGGCCGCTGCGATCAGATCTTCGAGGCTGGAAAGCCCGGTGGACGGGGCGGCAAACAGCGCCAGATTAACGGTGCCCACATAGGTAATGTGATCGAAATCCGCGATGGGATCGTAAGGCGTATCCGGAAACCGGATCGGGGCCACATTGAAGGGCGTCAGGTTCGAGAGCATGAAAGTGTAGCCATCCGGGGCCGCCTCTTGCAGCGCCGTTGCTGCCACAGTGCCCGCCGCGCCTGGTTTGTTTTCCACAACGAATTGCGCACCCAGCGATGCCGAGAGCTTTTCCGATAGCAACCGGGCAACCAGATCGCTGGACCCGCCCGGGGGGAAGGATACAAGAATGCGAACGGGCCGCTCTGGCCAATCGCTCTGAGCAAAGCCCGGGCCGGTGATCGCCGCCAGCGACAGGGCGGTGGCAGCAAGCATAGTTCTGCGCTTCATGGTCTGACCTCTTGAAATCTGATGAAACCATGGTGCCACAAGCCCGTGCAAATCACTCACTAAGAAACCATGGTTTCGCACGATCTCTCATGGATTTCCGAAAACTGCTCCAAGACTAAGCATCTAAAAACTCGCTTTGATGGGTTTATGACCGGCATTTCCCCGCAATATCGGAGGTTTCACCAGATTAAAGCGCGAATCCAGCCGGGGTGCCTTGCTCAAATCTGTCTCAAACGGCAGTTTGGTCATATGAAATCGGAATTTCACAGAGAGCCTACATTCCTTGCACGGGTCAAAACCGCCCTGCCGGATCTGCACCGTGCGGAACGCAAACTCGGGGCGTTCTTGCTCGATTTTCCGGGCGATCTTGCCTCTTATGATGCCCAGGAATTGGCGCGGCTCAGCGGCGTGTCAAAATCCACCGTGTCGCGTTTTGTGCGCCGTTTGGGCTTTGCCAGTTATGAAAGCGCCCGCCGCGCCGCCCGCGAAGAACGCCAACAGGGCTCGCGGCATTTTCTGGCTCATGCGGAAACCATCCCGCCCGAAGAACAGCTTGCCACCAGTTTACGCGAGGAGCGGGAAAACATCGCTCGCACCTTCGAGCGGATTGATACAGCAGATCTGGATGCGCTGGCCGAGGCAATTATCGGGGCGCGCAAGGTCTGGATCGCGGGCTATCGTATCAGCCAAAGTTTTGCCGCCTATGTTTATTGGCAATTGGTCAAAGTGGTGCCCGATGCCCAGTTGATCCCTCAGGCCGGCCATAGTCTGGGCGAGCATTTCGCAGCCATGCAGCCCGATGATCTGGTGCTGTGGATCGCGCTGCGCCAGCGTATGGGCAATACCGATGCCGCATTATCTCAGTTGGCGCGGCTTGGGGTGCCTACGGCATTGATCAGCGATGATGGCTGCCCGGTCGATCCCCGCGCGCGCTGGCATTTCCGCTGCCGGATCGAGACCTCAAGCCCGCAATTCAACCATGCTGCGGTGACCTCTCTATGCCATCAGATCGTGACCCGCGCCACGGTGCTCTCTGGGCTGGACGGCCGCCAAAGACTGTGCCGGATCGACGAGATCAATCAAGATTTGGGAGAGGTATAAACCCTAAAGGCGCGGGCAAGCCGGGCACCATAAGGGACGCCCGGCAGAATTGGCTTAGAGGCTCGGCAGATCGGGCAGCTCTTGGCCCAGCCATTTGATCGACAGCTCATTGAGCACGCCGCCAAGCTTCTTGTGCAGCACAAAGACATTCACCCATTGCAGCATATTCACCTCGCCGGATTTCACGCCGATAAAGGCTGGCGATTGGCGCACCACGAATTTGGTCTCGAGCGCTTTGTCCGGGTTATCCGCGGCCAGTTTCGCCGCCACCGTATTGCCTGTGACCAGCACATCCACCTGCCCGGCCATATAGGCCGAAAGCGTCGCCGCATTATCGCCAAAACGGATCAGCTCCGCCCCTTCGGGCAAGGATTTAGACAGCTCCAGATCCTCGATCGTGCCGCCGGTCACACCTGCTTTAAGACCCGCCAAATCCTCGGGCCCGGAGATATCCAGATCCGGGGCGGCAAAGGCGCCGGAAAAGAAGGGCGCATAGGCCGAAGAAAACCAAATGGATTTGGCCCGCTCAGGATTGGCCCCCATGGAGGAGACCACCAGATCCACCGTTCCCGAGGTCAGAAAAGGGATGCGCTGTTTCGAGGTGATGGGCTTGATCTCAAGCTCTACGCCCAGATCCTCGGCAATCAGCTTGGCCACATCCACGTCATACCCCACATGATCGAAATCCGGGCCGACCGAGCCAAAGGGCGGGAAGTTCTCCGGCACCCCGATGGTGATCTTGCCTTTGTCCAAGATCTCGGAAAGCTGATCGGCAGCAGCGGAAAACGGCAGCAGCGCCGCCGCGCCAATGGCCCCGGCCACCAGGGC
>JAOXSB010000036.1 GCA_025800345.1 Mangrovicoccus sp.
TAATAGCCTTTTGCGGCCTTGATCACCTTGCGGTGGCGTGCGTGTGCGACGGTGCCGCCTTTGGTCCGAGACATGCCAGATCCTCCTTAGCGGCTATAGGGCATGTAGCCCTTGACGATTTTTTCATCCGCGGCGCAAAGCGTGGTGGTGCCACGGGCCGTGCGGATAAATTTCTTGTGACGCTTGATCATACCGTGGCGCTTGCCTGCTTGGCCTGCGACCACACGGCCCGACGCCGTCACTTTAAAGCGCTTCTTAGCGCTCGATTTCGTCTTCATCTTGGGCATTTCCGGCTCCTTTTCAGTCGGTTAACGCGCGCCTCGGCATGCCTCATCGGCCGGACGCGCCCCTGAAGCGCCGCGCATATCCCTAACCCGGTGCCAGAGCAAGCCCGAATCTTGCCGGGCGCGCTGAATATCAAAGAAATCTGGCGACCAGCGCCGCCCCCATATCTGGGCGGGGGCGGGCCAGCCATAGTGATCGCGGGGTTTAGGCCGGTTCGGCGCTGAAAATCTTGCTCTCATCGCAAGGGGCCACGCGCAAAATATTGGTGGTGCCGGACACATTGAACGGCACGCCCGCGGTGACCACGATCTGATCATCGATCCCCGCCAGCCCCATTTCCCGCGCCGCGCGGGCGGCATTGACCACGGCCATCTTGAACCGTTCCACCGTGCCCGTATGGGCGCAGGTCATCCCCCAGCTTAGCGATAGCCGCCGGGCGGTGTTTTCAAACGGGGTCAGCGCGATGATCGGCACCGCCGGGCGTTCGCGCGAAACAAGCGCCGCTGTGGTGCCCGAATGGGTATAGCAGCAAATCGCCCGCACATCGGCGGTTTCAGCCAATTCCCGCGCCGCATGCACAATCGCATCGGCCATGGTTTTGCGCTCCACATGGCGGCTGGCCTCGATAATGGCGCGATAAGTCTCATCGCCCTCCACCTCTTCGGCCACCGCATTCATCATCGCCACCGCCTCGGCCGGGTATTGCCCAGCGGCAGATTCCGCCGACAACATGATCGCATCAGCCCCTTCATAGATCGCTGTGGCCACATCCGAGACCTCAGCCCGGGTGGGCACCGGGCTTTCAATCATGCTTTCCAGCATCTGAGTCGCCACGATCACCGGTTTTGCCGCTTTCCGGCAGCCCCGGATCAAGCGTTTTTGGATCGGCGGCACCGCATGGATGGGCATTTCCACCCCCAGATCCCCGCGCGCCACCATGATCCCATCGGCGCATTCCAGGATCTCGTCAAAGACCTTCACCGCCGAGGGTTTTTCGATCTTCACCATAATCGCCGCACGCTCACCGATTAGCGCGCGCGCCTCAATCACATCTTCGGGCCGCTGCACAAAGGACAGCGCCACCCAATCCACCCCAAGATCGCAGACAAATTCCAGATCCTTTCGGTCTTTTTCGGACAGCGCCGCAAGCGGCAGCACCACATCGGGCACATTCACGCCTTTGCGGTCGGAAATATCCCCCGCATTTTCGGTCACGCATTGGGCGAAATCCGCGCCGCAGCTTTCCACACGCATACTCAGCTTGCCATCATTGACCAAGAGCCGCGCCCCGGGCTCTAGCGCCTCAAAAATTTCCTTATGGGGCAGACAGACCCGGGTTGCGTCCCCCGGGGTGGGATCCAGATCAAAGCGGAACGCCGCCCCGCTGGGCAGGCTATGCTTGCCATCGGCAAACACACCGCAGCGCAGTTTCGGCCCTTGAAGATCCGCCAAGATCGCAATGGGCCGGCCCATCTCCACCTCAAGCGCGCGAATGATCCGATGCCGCTCGGCAATCTCGTCATGAACCCCATGGCTCATATTCAAGCGAAACACATCCGCCCCGGCCTCATATAGGGCGCGGATCGTGTCCGCATCGCTCGAGGCAGGCCCAAGTGTCGCGACGACCTTAATATTTCTCTTGCGGATCATTTCGCACCCTTCATGATTGCAACGCGGTCAGCCTCCTGATTGACCATAGGGCCACAAGACGCAAGCCCCCTTTGTGAGCGCTAACATACATATTGGCAATGGTATCCAAAAGACTCAAATGACACATGTTTATGAAACAATAGGCGCGGATCGCCCAAGCCGCTGGGTGATTAGCTGTGATCATGCGTCCAATGCGGTGCCTTCTGACATTGGCGGCGGCTCTTTGGGCCTGTCCGAGACCGAGATGGGCCGCCATATTGCCTATGATCTAGGGGCGGCAGGCGTCACCCGCGCTTTGGCCGAGGCGCTGGATGCCCCTGCGGTGCTCAGCAAATTTTCCCGTCTGGTGATCGATCCCAACCGGGGCGAAGATGACCCGACCTTGGTGATGAAGCTTTATGATGGCACCATCGTGCCGGGCAATCGCCATCTGGACGCGGCCGGGCGGCAAGAGCGGATTGAACGCTATTATCGCCCCTATCACACGGCCCTGGCCGAGGTGATGGCCGCCCGCGAGGATCCGATTTTGGTGGCGGTGCATAGTTTCACCCCCAAGCTCATCGGGCGCTCTATCCGGCCTTGGCAAATCGGCGTGCTGCATGCGGAAGATGCCCGTTTGGCGGCGCCATTTATCACGCTTTTGCGCAATGATAGCGGCTTTGCCGCTTGGGTCGAAGAAGTCACCGGCGCGCCGCTTTGCGTGGGCGAGAATGAACCCTATGCGGGGCATTTGCCCGGCGATGCGGTGGATCGCCATGGGCTGCAAAAGGGCCGCATGAATGTGCTGATCGAGCTGCGCCATGACGTGATCGAAACCCAGGCCCAGCAAATCGCTTGGGGCCAGCGCCTGGCGGATTTGCTCACCCGCGCCTTGGGCCAAGCCCCGGCCAGCCTTATCTCAGACCGCAGCGCCACCGCGCCCTGACCGATCCAACCGGAGGATATTATGGACGAGCAAACCCAGCTAGAGCTAGAAGCCGCAGCCTTTCGCCGCCTGCGCTCGCATCTGGCCAAACGCACAGATGTGCAAAATATCGATATGATGAATCTCGCGGGGTTCTGCCGCAACTGCCTGAGCGATTGGTATCGCGAAGCCGCCGAGGAAAAGGGCATCGACATGGACAAAGCCGCCGCGCGCGAGATTGTCTATGGCATGCCTTATGGGGAGTGGAAGGATAAATACCAGGCCGAGGCAACGCCAGAACAACTGGCCGCCTTTGAGGCCGCCCGCCCCAAGGAATAACCCCTGCCAGCAGGGCAAGAAAAAGGGCCGCTCCCAACCGGGGCGGCCCT
Source organism: Mangrovicoccus sp. (assembly GCA_025800345.1). Lineage (GTDB taxonomy): Bacteria > Pseudomonadota > Alphaproteobacteria > Rhodobacterales > Rhodobacteraceae > JANSYP01. The sequence goes on from JAOXSB010000036.1 coordinate 3,229, forward strand.
ATTTATTCAAGGATGCAGCCGGGCTCAAACGCCCAGTTTCTGCGCCTCATCAAGATAGATCTCGCGCAAGCGCCGGGTCACCGGGCCCGGCGTGCCATCGCCCAGCGTCACCCCATCGATCGAAACCACCGGCATCACAAAGGTTGTGGCCGAGGTCACGAAGGCCTCAGCGGCGTCTTGCGCTTCCTCAATGGTAAAGGCGCGCTCTTCCACCACCATTTGCGCCTCGCGGGCAAAGCGCAGCACGGCTTTGCGGGTGATCCCATGCAGGATCGCATTGCTCAGCTGGCGGGTGACGATCTTGCCGTCGCGGGTCACGATATAGGCGTTGTTGCTGGTGCCTTCGGTCACCGCGCCCTCTTCGACCATCCAGGCGTCATCCGCGCCCGCCGCCTTGGCCGCCATTTTGCCCATGGACGGGTACAAAAGCTGCACGGTTTTGATGTCCCGGCGGGCCCAGCGCTGATCCTCGATGGACACGATATTGAGCCCTTTTTCCGCCTTGGGGGACTCAGTCAAACTCATCACTTGGGTGAACAGCACCAGCGAAGGCTTGGGATCAGCCGGATAGATGAAATCGCGATCCGCCGCCCCGCGGGTCACTTGCATATACACCATGCCCTCTTCGATCCCGTTGCGCTCCACCAATTCGCGATGGATCGACAACAATTCCTCGTCCCCTACCGGGGCGGGGATTTCCAGCTCGGTCAGCGAGCGGTGCAAACGGGCGCGATGGCCTTCAAAATCGATCAGCTTGCCGCCCAGCACCGAGGTCACTTCATAAACCCCATCCGCGAACAGAAACCCGCGGTCGAATACCGAGATTTTGGCCTCTGCTTCAGGCAGAAACTCTCCGTTGACATAGACGATACGGCTCATGACGGTCTCCTTTCGGGGGCGGGCCTAGCCCCAGAGGGCTGGCAATGCGGGGGCGATCTCGGCGCCGGAATAGCGCAAAGGCTCCGGGCGGTCTTCGGCCAGAAGCAGCGGGCCGTCAAGATCCACAATCTCGGCCCCTTGGGCGGGCAAAAGCGCCGGGGCCATGGCCAGCGAGCTGCCCACCATGCAACCGACCATAATCTCGAACCCGGCGGCGCGGGCCGCATCGCGCAGGGCCAGCGCCTCGGTCAGCCCCCCGGTTTTGTCCAGCTTGATATTGATCATGTCATAGCGCCCGGCCAGACCCGGCAGTGACGCCCGATCATGGCAGCTTTCATCAGCGCAAAGCGGCACGGGCCGGGGCAGCCCCGCCAATGCCTCATCCGCACCTGCGGGCAAAGGCTGCTCCACCAGCGCCACCCCAAGCCGCTGCAAATCCGGGGCCAGGCGACTGTAATCCTCGGCCGACCAGCCTTCATTGGCATCCACAATGATACGCGGGTTCGGGGCGGCCCCGCGCACCGCTTCAAGCCGGTCCAGATCATCGGGCGTGCCCAGTTTGATCTTGAGCAGCGGCAAATGCGCCGCCTCTGCGGCGGCTTTGGCCATGGCCTCCGGAGCCTCAAGCGAGAGGGTAAAGGCGGTGGTCACCGGGCCAGGCGCAGACAGACCCGCCAGCTCCCAAACCGGGCGACCGGCGGCTTTGGCTTCCAAATCCCACAAGGCGCAATCCACCGCATTGCGGGCCGCCCCGGCGGGCAATGCTTCTTGCAGCGCGGCGCGGGTGATCCCAGCGGGCAGGCCATTGATCTGGGCCAGAACGCTTTGCACAGTCTCGCCATAGCGGGCATAGGGCACGCATTCGCCCTGGCCTTGATGGGGGCCATCACTGGCGGTGACGGTAACGACCTCGGCCTGGCTGCGGCTGCCCCGAGCGATGGTAAAGACCCGCGCCAAAGCGAATTGCTCGGGCACGGCGCGCAATGTGATCTGGCTCATGACAGGGCCGAAAGCGCATCCACCAAACGCCCAGCGCCCTGGCGATACGGATCCACCGCAGGCAGACCCATGCGCGCCTCGGCCTCTTGTAGGCAGGCAAGGGCCTCCTCCTCGCCCAGCGCGGCGGTGTTGATGGAAATCCCCACCACTTCGCAATCGGCATTGGCGACTTTGGCCAGGGGCAAAGCCGTGTCGCGCAGCGCCTCTAGGCTGGGCAATTTGTAATCGGGCAGGCCCCGCATATGGGGGCGGGTAGGCTCGTGGCACAAGATCAGCGCATCGGGTTGGCCCCCATGGATCAGCGCCATGGTCACCCCGGAATAGGACACGTGGAACAAGCTGCCCTGCCCTTCGATCAGATCCCAGTGATCAGGATCATTATCCGGGGTCAGCACTTCGATAGAGCCCGCCATGAAATCGGCCACAACCGCATCCAGCGGCACCCCGTTGCCGGTGATCAAAATCCCCGTCTGCCCGGTGGCGCGGAAGGTGGCCTTCATGGCCCGTTTGCGCATCTCGGCCTCCATGGCCAGGGCGGTATACATCTTGCCTACCGAGCAATCGGTGCCCACGGCCAAGCAACGCTTGCCGCTGCGGCGCACCCCATTGGCAATGGGATAGGGTTGCTCGGGCAGGCGCACATCATGCAGCGCCCGGCCCGCCCGGGCCGAGGCCTCCACCAGCGGATGCTGATCGCGCAGCAGCGTGTGCAGCCCGCTGGCCAGATCAAAGCCCAGCTCTAGGGCCCGCACCAGAACCGACATCCACCCATCCGAGATGACACCACCGCGATTAGCCACGCCGATCACCAGGGTTTTCGCCCCGGCGGCATAGGCCTCTTCCAGGGTCATATCCGTCAGTCCCAAATCCGCCTGACAGCCCGGCAAGCGCAACTGCCCCACCGCAAATTCGGGCCGCCAATCCTTGATCCCTTGGGCCACTTTGGCCGCCAAAGCATCAGGGGCATCGCCCAAAAACAGCAAATAGGGGGTACGGATCATCACAGTTACTCCTCGGGAAACAAGTTGAAAAACCTTCGCCAGAGAGCGGCCTAAGACGCAAGGTAAATCTTATGGGCTGCTTTACCACCCTGCCCCTGCGCAGAATCGCCGCTTGTGAGCTGAGGTGCAATATTCTAACCCTGCCCCGGAAAGAATTGTAACAATGTGACTCAGAGGTATCCTATGAGCTTCCGCATCCAGCCTGCTGCACCTGCACGCCCCAACCGTTGCCAATTGTTCGGACCAGGCTCGCGTCCGGCAATCTTTGAAAAAATGGCCGGTTCTGCTGCAGATGTCATCAATCTTGATCTCGAAGATTCGGTGGCGCCCGATGATAAAGCGGAAGCCCGTAAGAATATCATCCAAGCCATTGGCGATGTGGATTGGGGCAACAAGACCCTGGCTGTGCGCATCAACGGGCTCGACACCCCTTATTGGTATCGCGATGTGGTGGATCTGCTGGAACAAGCCAGCGACCGTCTTGATCAGATCATGATCCCCAAAGTGGGCAATGGCAGCGATCTTTACGCCGTGGACGCACTGGTCACCGCCATCGAGACCGCCAAGGGCCGCAGCAAACCGATCAGCTTCGAAGTGATCATCGAAAGCGCGGCGGGCATTGCCCATGTGGAAGAAATCGCTGCGGCCACGCCGCGCTTGCAAGCCATGAGCCTGGGCGCGGCGGATTTCGCGGCCTCCATGGGGATGCAAACCACCGGTATCGGCGGCACCCAGGAAAACTACTACATGATCCGCGAAGGCGAAAAATACTGGTCCGATCCGTGGCATTGGGCCCAGACCGCCATCGTCGCCGCTTGCCGCACCCATGGGGTTCTGCCCGTGGACGGCCCCTTTGGCGATTTCTCAGATGATGAAGGCTATCGCGCCCAAGCCCGCCGTTCGGCAACCCTGGGCATGGTCGGCAAATGGGCGATCCACCCCAAGCAGGTGGCCATTGCCAACGACGTCTTCACCCCGTCGGAAGAGGCCGTAGCCGAAGCCCGCGAAATTCTCGCCGCCATGGAAAAAGCCAAAGCCGAAGGCGCTGGCGCCACGGTTTACAAAGGCCGTCTGGTGGATATCGCCTCCATCAAACAAGCCGAAGTGATCGTGTCTCAGGCCGAGCTGCTGGCAGGCTGATCAGGCCCCATCCCAGGAACAAACAAAGGCGCTGCCCCTCGGGGCGGCGCCTTTTTTGCATGAAGAACACCCGTTTGCAGGGACATAGGCCGGAAAATCTGATAGGTTCAGGCCACCGGAGCGGTCATTTCCCGCCCCGCAGATATGCCCGGTGCGGCCCTTTGGATGGGCCATTGCATGAGTCTTTCCCAAATCCGATTTGAAGGCCGAGATCACATGCCAGCCCCCGCAGTTCAGGATACCACCCCGTTCAAGACCTTGTTTCTCAACGGGTTTGTCAATTTCTACGCCAGCTATACCGCGCGCAGGCTCGAGACGCTTTTTGAAGACTCCTTTCGCGTCAGCCGCGGGCCGGACGATAATGGCGACCGCCTGCCCGACACGATCCTTTGGACCCGCGAGGCACAGGGGCCTGCGGGCTTTCCTTTCCAGTCGCCCCCAGCCGAGATCATCTGGACCCCATTTGAGACGGGCAGCCTGAGCCTGCCGCCACGGCTTCCGGATTTCTACAGCACGCTCTTTGACGAGATCGACGGCGAAGTGGCCCGTCTGGGTTCTGAGATCTCCAGCCGGTTTGCCGAGGAATTCAACAGCCTCGTCCAGACCAGCATTGCCGATTTCAACGGTGATCAGCAGGCGGATACGCTGGTTCTCGAAATCCGAAGCGAGGACCCGTCCCTGCCCGACGAAATCCTGTGGCACTTTGGCGATGCCCCGGTGGCGGTGATCGATGGACAAAAAGAGCCCCTGAGCCGCGAATTCATCGCGTTCTTTGACGAAGAGATCACCGAAACCACCAGCCGAGTGGAGCGCAAGCTAGAGACCCGTTTCGGCGTGGATGTGCAGACCGGCACCACCGGCGGCGATGATCACGACGGCCCTTCCGTGCCCGAAACCATCATCTGGGACATTGACGGCGGAGAATTCTTGACCGGACCCGATGAGATCATCTGGCGCCTGGGCGAGGATCTGACCTTCGCCGACGGCACCCTTGAGATCGCCTATGCGTTCTACTGAGAAAGGGTTCCGGCCCTGCCCTTTGGGGGCCGGGTCAGGCAAAATGCGTGATCTTGGTCTATTTGTCTGATCTCAGGCAAAATGCCCGATCTCATAGCGCCGCCAGGGGTGATCTTGGCTATGTGGCACCCGCCCGCTTTGCAGCGCGGCAAAGATATGGGCAAAGACCTGACCGGGGTTTCCGGCCCGATCATCCAGGAAATAGGAATGCCCTTTATCGCGGTCATATTGCATCGCCACCGCATCACAATCGACGCTGATCACATTGGGCAGCACCTTTTCCATCCGCTCTGGCCCGGTATGGCCCAAGCGCCGCGAGGCGATGCCATTGCGCAGATTGGCCAGCTTACTGGCGCGCAAGGCAAGATCCTCGGCGGCGTGATACACCACCAGATTGCGCGCAGCATGGCACATCAGCAGCCCCGGCTGGCCTGGCTCGAAGGTTTCATTCACCAAATCTGAGGCCACCAGAAAGATATTGCGAAACAGCATCGGCACCCCATTGGGCAGATCATCCTTATTCCAACGGGCCATTGCTTCGCGCAGCACCCGCCCGCCCATGGAATGGGCCAAAAGATTGATCCGTTTCAAACATGCCGCATCCTGATCGCGCCAGCTCATGAATTTGCCAAAGGCGCGGGCAAAGGCAAAACCGCTGGCATCGGCGGAGCGTTGATCATCGAAATAATCCCGCAGCACGCCAGGATCATCATCAGTGGGCCAAATCATCGGCACCACCAAAGCCTCGCCCGGCCCAGCGGCATCGCATAGGCGCTGCAACTGCGCGGCCCGGCGCAGCGCTGTCGCTGGAGAGGTGTTAAACCCATGGAGATAGAGCAAAACCTGGCGATAATCGCTGGCGCGCAAACGCGCGAACATGGCCTGCGAGCCGATCTCAAGATGCTGCCCATCGGGCCCTGCCTCGCAAAAAAACAGCGCATTGGCCGCTGCATTGATACGCAAATCAAACTGAAAATGCCGCGCCCGACGGCTCATTGGGCGAAATTGACTGCCTTTGGGCATGCGATTGGTGATGAATAGCATTGCGCTCTTCCCCATTCGATGATTGGTTTCGAGCCATTACTGGTGGGGAATCCCGCTAATTCATCGTTTCATCAGCGTGCGCGCCACCCCTGTTATCGCGCCACACCCATTGCATCACCTGCCCGCCGGGGCCATATACCGGCGCACTCAAGTTGCGGAGCCTCTATGCAGAGCTATCTCGATTTCGAAAAACCGCTTGCCGAGATCGAAGGCAAAGCCGAAGAATTGCGCGCCATGGCCCGCGCCAATGAAGAAATGGATGTGGAACGCGAAGCCAGCGCTTTGGACCAAAAAGCCCATGCGCTTTTGGCCTCGCTTTACAAAGACCTGACCCCTTGGCGGAAATGCCAAGTGGCCCGGCATCCCGAGCGCCCCCATTCCTCGGATTATATCAAAGCGCTGTTTACCGAATACACCCCCCTGGCCGGGGATCGCGGCTTTGGCGAGGATAGCGCCGTGCTTGGCGGTTTGGCCCGGCTCAATGACCGCCCGGTGGTGGTGCTTGGCCATGAAAAGGGCCGCGATACCCAAGGCCGTTTGGAGCATAATTTCGGCATGGCCCGGCCTGAGGGCTATCGCAAAGCCGTTCGCCTGATGGATTTGGCCGATCGCTTTGGCTTGCCGGTGATCGCTTTTGTGGACACGCCAGGGGCCTATCCTGGCAAAGGCGCAGAAGAACGCGGCCAGTCCGAGGCCATCGCCCGATCCACCGAAAAATGCCTGTCCCTCGGCGTGCCGATGGTGTCAGTGATCATTGGCGAGGGCGGCTCTGGCGGGGCGGTGGCTTTGGCTTCGGGGGATCGCGTGGCGATGCTAGAGCATTCGGTTTACTCGGTGATCTCGCCCGAAGGCTGCGCTTCGATCCTGTGGAAAAGCGCCGATAAAATGCGCGAGGCGGCCGAGGCGCTTAAGCTCACCGCCCATGATCTGGCCCAGCTTGGGGTGATTGACCGGATCATTGACGAGCCCACTGGCGGCGCGCAACGCGACCGCGAGGCCACAATGCAAAGCGTTTCGGAAAATATCACCGATATGTTGGCGGAGCTCGACAAGCTCTCGCGCAAAGAGCTGATCCGCGCCCGGCGCGGGCGTTTCTTGCGTATGGGGGCAAAAGGGCTGGGCTAAGCCCCTGGCTCTTGGATCACAGCGGGCTTTTCATAGCCCGCTTCCAACATCAGCGCCTCAGATGCCGCTTCCACCTGGGCTTCAAGCGCGCCCATAAAGGCCCGCGGTTTCATCCCTGGCGCGATGGGATCAAGGAATTCCACAATCGCATGGCCGGGTTCACGCATCACCGAAAAGCGCGGCCAAAACAGCCCCACATTGGTGGCCGCCGGCACGCAGATCTGGCCGAGCTGCGCATACAGCACCCCGGCACCAGGTTTGTACGGCAAGCGCGAATCAGGCGCGACGCGGGTGCCTTGGGGATAGATGATCAATTGCCCAGGCTCGCCGATGCCTTGTTTCGCCTCATCCACCATTTTCGACATGGCCCGGCCCCGCTGATTGCGTTTGACCGACACGCAGCCCATGCGCCGGGCATACCAGCCCACAATCGGCAGCCAGCGCAGTTCGGCTTTCATCACGAATTTCGGGCGCGGCACCACGGAGCAAATGATGATCACATCGAAAAAGCTTTGATGCTTGGCGGCAATAAGCACCTCATCTTGAGGCACGTCGCCGCGCACTTCGCTGGTGATGCCCACGATCCAGCGGGCCGACCAGCGCACATAGCGGCAATAGCAATGCACCCCGGCAAACACCCCGCGGCGGTCAAACATCCCCCATGGGGTGAAAAACAGCGCCATTAAGGTCATGGCCGCATACATCTGAAACACGAAAAACAGCGACCGCAGCCATTTCAGCATCGAAAACTCCCTTAACACCACGTGATCGCAGCGCCTGTTCCGCGGAACCGGTGGATCCTTTGGCAGCTTGTGCCGCAGCGGGCGGCAAGGCGCAATCCTTGCGCAGCCCCTTTGACCCGCCGCAAAGCCCTGATAGGTTAGCCGCTCAACGAGCAGGCCCAGACCGTTTATGCAAATCACCTGCCCCAGATGCAGCGCAAAATATGAGGTTCCCGACGCGGTGATGCCGTCGGGGGGCCGTGATGTGCAATGTTCCGATTGCGGCCATAGCTGGTATCAGCTGGTGGCCCGTTCCAGCGGCACGGAAAGCGCGCCCGAAGCGCCCGCCACACCCGAGGACAATGCCGCCGCGCCCAATGCCAGCGCTCTGCCCAGTGACAGCGCCCTGGCGCGGCAGCGGTTGCGCCAGATGCGCGCGGCCATGGAACAAGAAGGCGAGGACGCCCCGGTCAGCACCCCGCAGCCGGACCCGGCCACCGAAGCCGATGAAGGCGATGCTCCGCCCCTGGCGCAATCCCCCGCCCCCGCTTTTGAGCCCATGGATATGCCCAATATCGGGCTAGAGCCGCCACAGCGGCGCGAGCTTGATCCGGCTGTGGCCGCGGTGCTGCGGGCCGAGGCGGAATTTGAACGCCATGCCCGCCTGCACGGGCCTGCCCAAGCGCTGGAAATGCAGCCGGAATTGGGGTTGGAGCTGCCCGCGCGCATGGGCAAGCGCAGCCAAGACACCGTGCGCGATCGCTTGGCCCGGCTGCAAGCCGCCGCCCGGCAGGACTCTGATCCCGCCGCCGCTGAAAACACCCAGCCAACCCCAGATCCCGCGCCGCTGACCCGCAGCTTGGAAAATCCAGGCCCGGCCTCAAAACCTGGCGCGCGGCCAGAAAATCTGCGGCAAACACCGCCGTCAAAGCCATCCCAAAAGCCACGGGAAAACCAGCCTCAGCCCCCCCGCAAAGAAGCTGCGAAGCCCAGCCCGCGCAAAGCGGAAAAACCGCAGCCCGCCCCAGGCACCGCGCCGCGCCAACCGGGCCGCGCGGGTCTGCCCGCCCATGCGCCCAGCCGGGATCTGGCCGCGCTGGAACGCGAGCAAGCGATTGCAAGGCGCAGCTTTCGCTGGGGGTTTGCGCTCTCGCTGAGCCTATGTTTGGCCGCCGCGGCGCTTTATCTCGCCTCGCCCGCTTTGGCGCAATGGATGCCCGCCCAAAGCGATCTGTTCGCCGGCATTGCCCGCAAAGGTGCGCAAGTGCATCTGAACCTAGCCGCCGCCGTGCAAGATTGGCTGGCGCGGCTGGGCGATTGGGTACAGCAATTGGCGCAAAACAGCGCCGCTTAACCCCGCCGGGGCGTTAGAATCGGTCCAGCAGGCGCTTGAGATAATCCAGTTCTGTATCAGGGCGGGCTTGTTCCCCCGAGCGGCGGCGGATTTCATCCAGCAGATCTTGGGCCCGGCGATAGACATCTTCATCTTGCAACAGCGCATCATCGCTGCCCATTTGCCCATCCCGGCCGGTGCTGCGCCCCAGGGGATCTTGCTGGCCCTGCGCCTGGGCCTGACCCATTTCGCCTTCGGATTGGCCTTGCTGTTGTTGCTGGGCCAATTCCTCGCCCAATTCCTGCATCCCCTCGCGGATCGCATCCATGGCCTCGGCCTGATCATCAATGGCATCGGCAAAATCATTCTCGCGCAGGGCCTCTTCGGCCTCTTCCATGGCCCGCCCGGCCCGGTCCAGCGCATCGCGCGCGGCCTCAGAACCTGCGCCCGATCCGGGCAAGGATTGCTCTTGCTTGCGCAACATCTCGCGCAGGGCCTGTTGCCGCTGGGCCAAAGACGGCGCATCTCCTGATCCGCCCTGCCCCTGAGGGGAGGCTTGTTCCTGCCCCCCTGGCTGGCCCTGCCCTGGTTGTTGGCCCGGCTGCTGGCCCGGTTGCTCGCCGCCCTGTTGCTGGCCTTGCTGACCCGGCTGCTGCCCTTGGGGTTGACCCTGTTCTTGCCCTTGCTGTTGTCCCTGCTGGCCCGGATCTTGGCCATTGAACTGCTCTTGCAGATCGCGGAACGCCTCATCCGAGAGCTCTTGTTGATCGCGCAACGTTTCCTGCAGCCCATTCATCGCCTGCTGCCCGGCGCTTTGCTGGCCGGACTGCTGGCCTTGGGCCATTTGCATATTTTCCATCATGCGCCGCAACTGATCGAGCAATTGCTGCGCCTCTTCCATGCGCCCTTGCTCCATCAGCTCTTGCAATTGCGCCATCATATCTTCGAGATCTTGGCCCGTGACCTCTTGGCTATTCTCCATATCACCAGGCGGTTGATTGGGATCCATCTGCTCGGCCAATTGCTGCATGTAATCCTGCATAGCTTCGCGCAATTCCTGCATCAAACGGGCGATTTCATTCTCATCTGCACCATTTTCAATGGCCTCGGCCAAGCGATCTTGGGCCCTACGCAACCGTTCCAGCGCATCGGATAAATCGCCCTCTTCGATCATCACCGCCAGATCCCAAAGCGCTTTGGCGATCTCCTCGCGGGTCTCTTCGCTCAGCCCATAGCGGGTGGCGGTCTCAAGCCGCCGGATCGTCACCCGCAGGCGAAGGTAATTGGTTTGCGAGCGCACGAATCCTTCGGGCCGATGCGAGACCGCGCGCAACAATTGCGCCACCCTTGGGGCATTGGCGCTGCTCCATAGCAGATCCCGGCGCTGTTCGATCACCGCACGGGCCAGGGGATCGAAAAACCGCCGCCCCGGCAACAGGATTGCGCGGGTTTCCGAGCGCCCTTCCTGGCCCAGATCATCTTGAACGCTCAAGGTGATGGTCACGGGCAATTCCGCCCAAGGATGCTCGGACAGGTTTTCAAACAGCGTTTCGGCAAAATCTCCACGATCGCCAGCAATTGCCATGGGCAAATCCAGTTCCAAGGGGGCGCGCGGGTCCGGCGCGATGCGCAGCCCATGGCGGCGATCCACCCGATCAAGATCAAGGGCGATCTCGGCCCGGCCGGTGACCACCGCGAAATCATCCTGGGCCTGAAAGCCTTGGGCCAATTCCCCATTGGCCTCGCGGCGAATGGGGCCGTCAAAGTCCACTTGCGGCGGCGCATCGGGCAAAAGCGCGATCTCCCAACTGCGCCCGCCGGGCCCAGCCACCGTGATCTGCCCCGCCTGGACCACGCGAAAGCTTTGCCGAAGCTCAGAGGCGCCGGGCACCTCACCGATCCGCCCAGAGACGGTTTCCGATAGGGTCAAATCCCCCAAATCGCCATAAAAGCGCAGCTCCACCTGGCTGCCTTGGGGCAAGCTCAGCGGGCCTTCCGCGATGTCATTAAGATAAAGCGAAGGCCGACCGGTATAGGCCGGGGGCTCTACCCAGCCTTCCCAACTGGGCCCAGCCGCAGCCATGTTGCCCGCCGCCCCTGGGGTCATGCCTGCCAGGCTTTCGACCCGCCAGATCGAGCCAAATAGCAGCGCCATCAGAAAGATTGTCAACGCCACATAGCGCAGCCCATAGCGATCAAACCGGGCCAGCCGCAAATCCGGATCCACCGGGCGCGCCGCCTTGAGCCGGGCCCGCATGCGCGCCTGATGGGCTTGCCACACCGCTTGGCTGGCTGGGTCCGTAGCGCCAATGGCTTGGTCATCTTCCAGCGCTGCAATGGGCCGCCCCGGCAAGCTTGCATCTAACCGCGCCCGGGCTTCGGCCCCGCTGGGCCAGCGAAAGCGCTTAAGCCCAAACCAAAGCGCCGCGGCCCCGCCCGCCAGCACCGCCAAAGCGCAAGCCCAAAGCAGTTCCACCGGCAGCCAATCGTGAAACCCCAAGAACACTGCCCCCAGGGCGCTGATCCCCAGGCTCCAAAGCGGCCAGAAGGCCCGCAAAAACCGTTCGGCCAATAGCCCTAGGCGCGTGAGCAAAAGCGGCCAGCGTAAACTGCTGGAAAGACGCGGTTTTGCTTTGGCAGGCGTGGTCATCAAGATCCCTCGCTCCGGGGCCAGGCACAAAAGGCGCGGCCCGTGCATCTGCATAGGGTATCGCGCTTTGCCCCGCAGTCAAAGCCACAGATGCGGATTTGACCATCGCGAGTTCGTGACCGGCAGCATTTCGCCCCGCCCGCAATCGATGTGGATAGGCGCCGCGCCGATCAGGCCCAATCGGGGACAATATCCCGGGCGATAATATCTTCATAGCTGGGACGCGCGCGGATCACTGCGAATTGGTCCCCTTGCACCAACACTTCGGGGATCAGGGGCCTGGTGTTATATTCCGATGCCATCACCGCCCCATAGGCCCCGGCCGAGCGGAAAGCCATCAAATCACCCGCCACCAAAGGCGGCATGTCCCGCTGTTTGGCAAAGGTATCGCCGCTTTCGCATACCGGACCAACAATATCATAGGGCTGCTGTTCAACGCCGGGATTTGGCTCGCGCAGGGGCACGATATCGTGATGGGCCTCATACATAGACGGGCGCACCAGATCATTCATCGCCCCATCCACGATCAAGAAATCGCGGCCTTCGCCCGATTTCACATAGATCACTTTGGTCACCATGATACCCGCATTGCCAGAGATCAGCCGCCCTGGTTCGATCTCGATCTCGCAGCCCAAATGGCCCACGGTTTCCTTGACCATCACCCCGTAATCATGGGGCAAAGGCGGGGCCTCGTTCGAGCGGGTATAAGGAATGCCCAAACCGCCTCCCAGATCGAGCCGGGTAATCTGATGACCCTCAGCGCGCAGCTGTTCTGTCAGTTCCGCCACTTTTTGATAGGCGGCGCGAAACGGCTCTAGATCGGTCAATTGGCTGCCGATATGCACATCGATCCCCACCACCTCGATGCCGGGCAGGCTGGCCGCCAGGGCATAGACCTCGCGGGCGCGCGAGATCGGAATGCCGAATTTATTCTCCGATTTCCCGGTGGAGATTTTCGCATGGGTTTTCGCGTCCACATCCGGGTTGATGCGGATGGCAATGGGGGCGCTGACCCCCAGGCTGCTGGCCACCTCGGACAGGGCCTGCATTTCCGGCTCGCTCTCCACATTGAATTGCCGGATCCCGCCGGTCAGGGCGGCCTCCATCTCGGCGCGGGTTTTGCCCACACCCGAGAACACAATCCGCTCGCCCGGCACGCCAGCGGCGCGGGCACGGGCATATTCCCCGCCCGAGACCACATCCATCCCCGCGCCTTGATCGGCCAATAGCTTCAAGATCGCCTGGTTGCTGTTGGATTTCACCGCAAAACAGACCAAGTGATCCATCCCGCTCAGCGCATCATCGAACAGATGGAAATGGCGGAGCAAAGTGGCGCTGGAATAGCAATAGAACGGCGTGCCCACCTGGGCCGCGATTTCAGACAAAGGCACATCTTCGGCGTGAAGCTGGCCGTTGCGATACAGAAAATGATCCATGGTGACAGGTCTCCTGGCGGGCAGCGCCCCGCATATCACGCCCGGCGCGGTTTGCAATTTGCATTGCGCGGTTTTCAGCCCCGCCCAGGCCCCATGCGCCACCATAGATAGAGCGGCAGCCCGCAGCTTACCCCAATGCAGAAAGTGGCCGGGATGGCCAGCAAGCCAAGCGCGTCCCGGCGC
>JAOXSB010000052.1 GCA_025800345.1 Mangrovicoccus sp.
GTGCTGCGCTATGGCCGGACCGGGACCGGCCCGAAAGCCTATTTGCAGGCGGGTCTGCACGCCGATGAGCTGCCGGGAATGTTGGCATTGCATCATCTGGCCGAGCTGCTCGATGAAGCCGCCGCCAAAGGCGAGATCCTAGGCGAGATCGTCATTGTGCCTCAATGCAACCCCATTGGCCTGACCCAGATTGCCGGCGGCTATATGCGCGGACGGGTGGAAGATCACAGCGGCGCGAATTTCAACCGGGGCTATCCGGATTTGACCCAGGCGGTCGCTAGCCGCATTAAAGGCCGCCTGAGCCAAGACCCCCAGGCCAATATCGCCCTGATCCGCGAGACCGCCAGGCAGCAAATGGCAGAGGCCAGCTCTGGCTCTTGCGCTTTGGCGGCCATGCGCTTTGCACTGCTCGAAAGGGCGATTGATGCGGATTTGGTACTGGATCTGCATGCCGATAATGAGGCGCTGCTGCATCTTTACACCGGCCCTGCCCTTTGGCCCGCCGCGGCCGATATTGCCGCCGAAATTGATGCCCGTGCAGTGCTATTGGCCGAAGTGTCAGGCGATAACCCCTTTGACGAGGCTTGCTCGCGCCTATGGTGGGATTTGGCCGCGCGCTTTGAGGGTATGCCCATTCCCCCTGCCTGTGTGGCCGCCACGCTTGAGCTGCGCTGCAACAATTCCATTGACGCCCGCGATGCGCTGGATGACGCCCATGCGCTTTACCGCATTTTGCAGCGCCGGGGCATGGTGGCGGGCACGCCAGGCGACTTGCCCCGCCTGACCTGCGAGGCCACGCCGCTGAGCGGCATGCAGCAACTCCGCGCGCCTATGGCGGGGATTGTGGTCTATCACGCCCGTCTGGGAGATCGCATGCGTGTGGGGGATTTGGTGGCAGAGGTGATCGCGCCTTTGGGCGAGACCAAAGAAGTGCGAGCGCAAACCGATGGGCTGCTTTTTGCCCGCCATGATCAGCCCTATGCCTGGGCCGATAAAGTCATCGGGAAAATTGCCGGCGCGACCCCATTGCCAGAGCGCACCGGCAGCTTGCTTACGGATTAACCCACATGCTTATGGGCAATCTCTGAGAGCTTTTGTTCGGCCTCATGGTCGATCTCGAAACTTTCGTCGTCAATCGCGCCCGCATCGGGATCGTTGAACACATCCACGTCGATCTTGTCTTCGGCTTTGGCAACCACAACGCTGACCACCGCATCGCCGGTGACATTGACCGCGGTGCGGATCATATCCATCAGCCGGTCGACCCCAAGCACGATGGCAATGCCCTCGATGGGCAGACCCACTTGGCCCAGCACCATGGTCAGCATGACCATGCCCACACCAGGCACGCCCGCCGTCCCGATCGAGGCCAGCACCGCCATGCCAATCACTGTGGCATAGCCGCCAAGGCCAAGCTCAACCCCATAGACATTAACGAGGAACACCGTGGCCACGCCCTGCATGATTGCCGTGCCATCCATATTGATGGTGGCGCCAAAGGGCACTGTGAAGGAGGCCACGGAAGGATCAACCCCAAGCCGTTCGGTCACCGTGCGATAGGTCACCGGGATCGTGCCCGAAGAGGTGGCGGTGGAAAATGCAAAGATCTGAACATTGCGCATTTTTTGCAAGAACATGCGCGGGCTCAACCGAGTGGTGATCGCCAAAATCGCCATGAGCACCACGAAGAGATGGATAAACAAGGCCGAGACCAGGGTGATCACATAGCCCAATACCGGCCCAAAGAGATGCAAACCTTGCTCTGCGAATGTTTTTGCGATCAAGCAAAACACCCCATATGGGGCGGCGGCCATGACGATATTCACGATCTTCATCATGAGCTCGTTCATATATTCGCAGGCAGCAATGAAGGATTTGGATTGCTCACCGAGCATCACCGCCGCGATGCCCACAATGATCACATAGAAAATCACTTGTAGCATATCGCCATTGGCAAAGGCTGCGATGGGGTTGCCAGGGATGATATTCGCAAACACTTCCCAAGCACTGGGGGCTTCGGCTGCACTGACCCCAGAGGTATCTATGCCTTCCAGCACAAAACCCTGGCCCGGCCCGATAATCAACGCCAAACAAATCGCCAGCACAATCGCCACGAAGGTGGTAAAGATATAAAGCGCCAGCGATCGTCCCCCGACCCGGCCCAAAGCGCTGATATCACCAATGCCAGCCACCCCGCAGATCAGCGAGAAAGCCACCAAGGGTACCACGAGCATTTTTAGGGCATTCACAAACATGGTGCCGATCATGCCGAAGAAGCCTTCGACCAAATGCTCATTCAAAATCGGGATCTGCAACATGTTGAGCGCGACCCCGACAATGAGACCGGCGCCCATGGCGATCATGATTTTTGCTGTCAGTGAAAGCCGCTTGTCGCTTTCGCCAGCCTCTGTTTGTGTCATGTGAATACCCAGCTACTGCGTTGTGGTTTTCTTACCTTAGTCTGAACAGTCTTGGGGCAGCTTTCCGGATTTTTTGCGGATAGGGGCCCTCATCCTGCCTTCAGCGCCCAGAGGATCACCAGATGCCCAATAATTACGCAGATCCCAAAGGCGGGCCACTGGGCGGAATAGCGCAATGGCCCTGTGGGCAGCGAAGGCCATGAGGTTTAGATCAAAAAGCTATCCTCATAGATCAGGCCAGCGTCTAGGGCGACATATCCTGCGATCTCATCGACATGGCCGGTTTCGGTATTGGCGGATTGCTCTTCTTGGACAAAGAGCGACAGGCCAGAACCATCCAAAGCGCTCAAACGCAGCGCGGCCGGGTCGCCGCCATCGGCGCTTTGCATATCGGCCAGCACAACCGGAGCGCTGGCAAATGCATTGGCAAAGGTGAAATCATCCACCCGCTCGTCCAGTTGATCCGCGGTGCGCACCACATCAAGCCCAGCGGCGGCACCGGTTTCCATGGCGATCCAAGACACGGTTTCGGCCACATGGGGGCCAAGCGCCTCTTCTTCTTCGATCTGAAGTTGGAAACCCGTGGCATCCACATTCCTAATCCGGGTGGTGATGGCATCGGCCTCATTGACCGAGCTGGCCTGGGCCAAAACCACCGCCTCGCCCAGGCTTTCGCCAAAGGCAATATTGCTAAATCCGGTGCCGATGCTGGCGCTGCCCGCAATGACAGTTTGACCATTGCCAAGGCTATGGCTGCCCTCTGAAAGCGCCAGCCAACCAATGGTTTCTTGCCCATGCGCCCCGTCGAGATAGTTCCATTCGTCGATTTGGAATTCAAAGCCCGTATCGGTGATATTGCGCACACGGGTCACGGCGGCGTCGCCATCGTTAAAGCTCAAGGGCCCCATGACCACCACAGCATCACTGATCACCGCATCAAAGCTGACGCTATGCCATTGGTTTGGCCCGGTTTGCGAGACGGTGACCATACCGCTTTGCCCGATGGGCATGGGGGCGTCATCAATCCCAGCGATGGTGATGGCAACGCTGGCCTGATCGCTGGCCCCATAGATGTCAGTCAGGCGATAGGTGAAACTGTCATTGCCCGTATCGCCCGTATCGAGCCCGTCAAAGGCCCCGTTTTGATCGTAATCCAACGTGCCATCAGCATTCAGTGTGACAATGGCGCCAGAGGCCAAGGCGACCGAACCACCAAGGGAAACCGCTTGGCCCGCAATCGCAGTGATATCCAATGCATCGCCATCTGGATCTGTGTCATTGGCCAGAACATCCAAGGTCAAAGGCGCGTCTTCTGCAACGCTTGCCCCATCATCCGTAGCCACGGGCACGCCATTGCTGGATGCGTAAATCAGCCCCTGCGCCATGGCTGCATACCCTGCGATCTCGTTGGTATGGTCTTGCTCAAGATCGCCTGATTGCTCTTCTTCCACAAAAAGCGACACCCCATCGCTATCGAGCGCGCTCATGCGCACGGTTGCGGCATCGGGGCCGTCATTGCTTTGCATATCGGCCAAAAGAACCGGTGCCGAGGCGAAACTGGTGGTGAAGTCAAAAGCGCTGGTGCTGTCACCCAAAACATCTCCGGTCAGGACAACTTCCAGCGCGCTGCCCAAACCGGTTTCCATGGCGATCCAAGAGACGGTTTCGGCCACATGCGGGCCAAGAGCTTGTTCCTCTTGAATGCGCAGATCAAACCCGGTGGCATCCACATTGCGCAACCGGCTGGTGACCGCATCGGCATCATTGATCGATGCAACCTGCGCAAAAACAAGCGCCTCGCCCAGAGTCTCGCCATAGCTGACTTGGGTGAAGCTGCGGCCAACCGATTGCGTGCCCGCCACCACGCTTTGCCCGCTGGCAAGCTGATGCGTGCCGTCGGACATGGCCAGCCAGCCGATGCTTTCCTGCCCATGCACCCCATCAAGGTAATTCCATTCATCGATCTGGAACTCGAAACCTGTATCGGTGACGTTGCGGAGGCGGGTGGTGGCAGGCGCGCCGTCATTTTGGGTGATTGGCCCCATGACCACCGCCGCATTGGCAATCGCCGCATCAAAGCTGACGCTATGCCATTGGCTCGAACTGCTTTGCGAAACGCTGACAACCCCTGCCTGTCCGATGGGCGCGGGGGCGTCATCTACCCCGGTGATGGTGATGGCAACTGTTGCCGTATCCGTGCCGCCATTGCCGTCGGACAATTGATAGGTGAAACTGTCATTGCCACTCTCGCCAGCGTCCAGATCATCAAAACTGCCATTTTGATCATAGCCAAGGCTGCCATCGGCATTCAGGGTTACAATGGCCCCAGAAGCGAGCGTGACCGTGCCGCCAGCACTGATCGCCTCGCCCTCAATGGTAATAATGCTCAGCGCATCCCCATCATCAGCGCTGTCATTGGATAGCACTGTCAGGGTCAGCGCCGCGCCCTCTTCGACACTGGCCATGTCATTGGCCGCGACCGGGGCGGTGTTGCCGAACAGGGCGGTGATCTGCGTGAAACTATAGGCGATATCCAAGAACTGGAACTGCTCAACCGTGTCATAAACCAGATCAACGCCTTCGCCGATCACTTCAATCGCGCTTTGAAGAACCGAGAAACTATAGGCCGCGAAATTCAGGTTAAAGATCGCAGTATCGAACCCGCCATCGCCGTGGAAACTGTCATCGCCGAGCTTACCGTTGAACGTATCGTCCCCCGCGCCGCCTTGCAGCACATTATCGGCCTCATTTCCGATCAACTGATCATCGCCAGACCCGCCAATGGCGTTTTCGATCTCCGTGCCTACCGCCAAGGTGAGATTGCCGATACGCCCCCCGATATCTGAGCTGTTTTGATAGGTTTGCGCAGCGCTTTGCACCGTCAGATCTATTTTTTGATCCGCGCTATAGCCGCTGAAATCCACCGTATCGATGCCGCCCCCATCCACAATGGTCGAGGCGGTGCGATCCGCATAAGAGGCATAATCATTCCAGATCGCGCTCTCATTGGCGGTGATGGTGGTGTTAAAACCGTAAGTGGTATCGCCCGTAAAGGCATTATCGACCCCATAGCCGAATTGGCCATAAATGCTGTCGAGAGCCAGCCAATCCACCGCCATCGGGGTTTGCAAAAACTCATAACTGGCGTTGATCACCGTATTCTCGCTTTGCGAGAAATAAGACATCATCGTGGCTTGCCAGCTGTCCAGCTCGTAAATCGCGTCGGTGGCATAGCCGCCGCTGCCGTTATAAGGGCCTTGATGCCCAAGCCCGAGCGCATGGCCGATTTCGTGGAAAATCGTTTGCAGCGTGTAATCATCATAGGTCGAGCTGCCCCCAGACCAACTCGCCGCGACATTCACATAGGAATAATAGATCGTGCCATCGCCATAGCGGGTCGAGCCCGCATAAGCGCCGCTGGAATTATCGGAGAAAAAGAAATCAACAACGCTGTCATCGGTGCTGGTGGTTTCAACGAAATCAATGCCAAGCACCGCTTCATACACGTCGAACACATCGCGGATCAGATCCGCCCGTGCGGCTGAAACCCCATCAAGGTCACTGCCGCCTCCATAGGTGAGCGGGCCATATCCGGTGACGTTATAGTAAAGCACTCCGTTATTGGGATCGAGCCCGGTGGAGCCCAGGTTATGGCGCAGCCCGGTGTTATTGTTCCAATAGCCGGTTTCCAAAAAATCGGCCATTTCCTGCAATGTGGCCACGGATGTGGCCGCTTCAGGGCCGCTATCCAGCGGGGTTTCATTGCGCTCAAGATCGTCTTTGAACCGTTCTGCATCCCGGCAAGCAGGGCAGGCGCAATCCGCAAGATGCTCGGATAAATCCTCAGAAAAAGAGCCGGAATTTTGAGCGAGAGGAGCAGCGTTGGTTAGATCAGCCATTTGAGGTCACCATTTGCGAGTTCAGAAGCGATAATAAACTGATCAAATGTGCTTCTGATTATCCTCAAAAACGGTCAAACTAAGCAGCCGTAATGCATCCGCCTAGTTTAGACACTCCGAATTTCGTAAGGTAAAGCAAGCGCACCCTGTGACGCAGGCCCGCGGAAATTTTTTTAAACTGCGCTGCTAATTGGCGGGCGCGCGCCCTGCGGGATAGGCATTCGCCCCTAGCACTGCGCCATTCACTACTGTGCCATAAAGATTATATGGGCTCGTGTGAAATCTCTCAGCAGTTTCGGCCACATCGCCAGTAAAGCGGGGATCTTGAGGCCGCTCATGGCTATTGATGAACATGGCCACATCCCAAGCTTCTTGATCGCTCAGTACATTTTGCAGCCCGTAGGGCATATTCTTTTTAATGAAGGCCGAGGCTTTACCGGGCTGATGCATCCCGGCCCCCCAATTGTAGCTTTCGGCCCCCCATAAAGGTGGAAATACCCATCCCACAGTATCCACGTGGCGCTCGCCTTCGCCGTTCTGGCCATGGCAGGTGGCACACCATTGCGCATAAACCTCAGCGCCGCGGGTGATATCGGGCTCTTGTTCCGGGTCGGGTAGGCTGTAAAAACCCGCGCCTTCAAGTTTGGCCCCAATCGGCGCGCTTTGTGAAAGCCACGAAAAATAGGCCAAAAAGGATTTCATCAAATCCCCATCCGCGGGCGGCGGTGTGCCATTCATGGAATAGCGAAAACAACCCTGAATGCGCATTTCCATCGTGTTCACTTGCTTATTCTTGCCGCGATACTTCGGATACAGGGGATAGGCCCCCCACATGGGTGCCGCCCCGGCCCGGCGACCAATGTCCAAATGGCAATTGGTACAGGCCAGTTCATTGCCCACATAATCGCTGGCATATAGCGCGGGATACATAAAAGCCTGCATCCCGTCTTTGACCATTTCGCCAAATTCGCCTTCAGGAATATCGCTCAAGCTGGGTGGGGTGAAAGGCACTCTTTTGCCGGAATGCAGATGATCATCCCATGCCTGGCTCCAAGCTTCATTTATGGCTCTGTCATCCAGAGCACTTCGGGCAGGTAAGAGTTCTTGCGCCTGGGCGCTGATCCCGGCGGCGGCTGCGATGAAGGCACAGAGAAAACGATAGATCATCATCACCCCTTTTTGGTTTAGTCCAAACCGGCCCGGTCAGAATCCGGGCGAAGATGGGCGTAATAGGCGGCCACAGCCGCGATATCGCTATCTGACAGGCTGTGAGCTACAGGGCGCATCAAGCCGCGCCAGGAATTGCGGCGACTGCCCATTTGCCAATTGTGAATTTGGCTTTCGAGATATTGCGGCCACTGGCCTGCTAGGGCGGGGAAATTTGACCCACCCCCGCGCCCATCGGCCCCATGACAGCCTGAACAACGCGCGACGCCATCTTCGATCAGCCCAAGTTCGGCAATGTCTTTGCCTCGGGTCAATTGCTCGGGCGTGGCTGGCCCAGGCGGCGGATAGGCGGGGCTGAGGCTTTCAATATGGGCGGCGATATCCAAACGGTCTTGGTTGGAGAGGGATTTGGCCATGGGCAGCATTTGCGCATTATCGCGCCAGCCATCGGCGAAAGACACTAATTGCCGATAAAGATAGGTGCGGCTTTGTCCCGCCAGGCGCGGATAGATCCCTTGATCGGCCAACGTAACCTGTTCTTGCACCGTACCTTGGGCCTTTGCCCCGTGGCAGCCAGAACATTTGGCGGCAAATATCTCGCCGCCACGAACAGGATCCGCGGGCAGATTTTGCACCGGAATTATCTCAAGAAAATCCCCATCCGCCAGAACCAAATGCTGCGGATGGGTAAGCGGCAGCTCTGCCGACTGCGCATCCAAAGGCAGTGACGGAGCGGCGTTTTGAGCCGATTTGTCTCCTAATAATGCGGCGACTTCGCTGGCTTGCGTGTCATAAGCGCGATGGCGAAACGGATCCGTGGCGATGTAGGCGGCACAGGCCAAGATCACCAGCGCGGCAAATCCGCCAACCCAAAAGGGAATGCCGCGGTGCGTTTCCATGGCATGGGCATCAAAGCGGCCATCAATGCCCGCCTCAGAGGCATTCACCAACACATTCACCGCGCCGCGCAACTCGTCTCCAGGGCGAATTCCCGCCACGGCAATGCCCGGCCCGTTGCGCACAGTAAAGCTTATCTCGCGATTGCCGGTGATATGCCCATCTTCAACAGTTTCAATGCGCAGCCTATGAGGCCCATCGGTCAGTGCGGAAGTGTCCAGCTCGAACCGTTCGCCATTCTCGATTTCGCGAAAAGGGGATTGAGAATTATCAAGATAGAGGCGGATAGGCATCCTTAATCCTCCAGCACTTGGGATTTAATAGCGTGCATACGGTCAGGATCGCGTCCCATTAGCCCGAGAGCGAACCACACACTGCCCACGACCATGGCGAGGGCTGCCAAAGCCACGATAAGAAAATCAATGGTGCCGGGAGCATCACCAATGGTCACGGGCATGCATTGATCGCGTAGAAAAACCAACGCCCAAACCACTTTGTTCCAAAGCTCGAGCATGATCCTAATCCTGCTTTAACGAACGCAAATAAGCGACCAGATCCACTGCTGTGTCGCGGGGCACAACGACCATGCCTTCCGCTAAGAAGGGTTCGGAAAATGCCAGCGCGTAATCGCCATAGGTATGGCTGGCGGCCTCTTGCCGGGTCATCACTTCAAACAGCCATGGGAAAGACGGCATGATGCTTTCGGGGACCATGCTGCGGGGGTTGTAAAGATGGGCGAAATTCCAAGTCCAGCTGGGCTGGCGATTGCCTAGGTTTGACAGATCTGGCCCAGTGCGTTGGGAGCCGGGCATAGGCGGGTTTTGGCCCGCGTAATCAGCAGCGGTATGGGCACGGCCATAGGAAGCATCCACAAAAGTGGCGCGCACGAATTGCGAATGGCAATAGCCGCAGCCCTCGGCCATATAGATCGCTTTGCCTCGCTGGATGCTTGGCTCTAATGGCGTTTGCGTGGCGATCACTTGCAGGGTTTGCGCGCGAAGGCGCAGAGCTGGCCCCAAAGCAACAACCCAACTGAGAAACGCAAAAACCAGCCCCACAGTGATCACCAAAACCACCGGGCGGGTGTGAAAGATATGGTTAAGATCAGCCATGGTTCACTCCGCTGGATGGGCGTCTTGCGCCGCGGGTGAAGAGCGCGGCGCATCGGCTTGCGCTCGTGCTTTTGCCGGGCGCAAACGCCAGATCACCCAAAGGAAAATGCCATGACTGATCGCCATGAGGCTACCGCCAATCAAACGCGAAAGCATATAGGGCTGGATGCCAATTAAACTGTCCACAAAAGGCAAGCCCGCAGACCACCGCAAGCCTTGGATCGTGCCTGAAATGGTCATGGAGACAAAATAAATACTCAGCCCGATCAGCGCGAGCCAAAAATGCCATTTGATTGCAAGACTTAGATCCGTGCGCTCCATCACGCCGGTCAGGCGGGGCAACAAAGCATATACCGCGCCAAAGGCCAGGAAAGAGGCAAAACCATAAGCGGCCCAATGGGCATGAGCGACCGTGTAATGGGTGAAATGGATCAATTGGCTGAAATCTCGCAGCCCTTGAAACGTCCCCTGCAAGGAGGCCAAGCCATAGGTCAGCGTACCGGCTAGAATAAACCAAGAGGCTGGCTCGCGGCGCATCAACGCCCAAGAGCCGCGCATGGTCAGGGTGAAATTGAACACCGTGGACCAGACCGGGATCATCATGCCTATGCCCAAAAGCGCCGCCACAGAAACCAACCACCATGGCACCGGCGAGAGGATAAAGTGATGCGCTCCGAGCATGGTGTAGAAGACCAGATTGGTCCAAAAGGCCAAAACCCCAAGCGCATAGGAATAAATAGGCTTATGCAGCAATCGCGGCAGTGCCCAATAGGTGATCCCCACCGCCATGGGAGTGAACCAAAGTCCGAGCACATCATGCATGAAATAGCCTTGGATCACGATGCTTTCCACGCCGCGATCAAAACCGGGGAGATACGCAATCACATAAAGGATCGGCAGCCAAATATAGGCGCCCAGGATGAACCAGTTAGAGATATACATCTCTTCGACCCGGCGATGGAGCAATGTCATCAGCACATTAAGCCCATGACACAGAACCCCGAGCGCCATCACTGCTGCAATTGGGGTGATCCATTCGCGGTATTCCAGCGGCCCGCGTGTGATCCCTAGGCTCAGCGTGACACTTCCCGAAAGCAGCGCAAGGTTCACACAAGTCAGACCCACCCAAGCCAGCGGCGGTGACCAAAGCGGCCTGCGAGCGCTGCGATACACCACCAAATAGGCCAGCCCCATGAAGGCCAAGGTCAGCCAGCCTAATAGCACCCCGCCCGTATGCACAGGGCGGATGCGTCCAAAGGAAAAGAGCGGATGGGTCAGAAATTCTGGAGCCCAGAGCTTGGCAGCAAGAATGACCCCATAAAGGGAAGCAACAAATAACCAACAGGCCGCCGAAAGGATATGCCCATAAACGACGCGTTCTGAGGCGCCAATCATATTGGTGGGTAGCGACATGCGACCTGCAATTAAACTAGACGAAATTCTCTTTAAGGCAGCTTTGCTGGCCAGGATTTCAAATGCAAGAAAAACTATTTCAAATACATCAATCGAT
>JAOXSB010000060.1 GCA_025800345.1 Mangrovicoccus sp.
AGCGAGATCCTGAACCATGGGGATCGCACCCGCCAGTTTAGGGGATACCAGCTGGCAATCGGGCACTTCGACAACCACGTCAGAGCCTTTGCGATGGAAGCCAGCCAGAGCGCCCTTTTTCGTGCGGCGGGCCGAAAAAGAGGCCCGCCTGCGGGACCGCGCCGGAGAGGTGTGGCACCCGCGAATGGGGGCATCCAGCCCCTGAGCCACCAGCGCACGGCGCACAACCTCGGTTTTCCACTCTTCGACAAAACCATCGCTGGCGTGTTGCAATTGGCAGCCGCCACAGGATTTCGCGTGGCGGCAGGGGGCTTTGACCCGGTTCTCTGAGGGCGTGACAATTTTCGGTGCCGCCATGGCACCGTTTAGCACATCGCCCTCGACCTCTTCACCGGGAAGGGTGCCGGGCACATAGACCGGGCCGGGGGCGATCCCGTCACCCCGATGCCCCAAGCGTTCAATGATCATCCGTTGCATGCGGGCCTATTGCCCTGATTTGCGCGATCCGTCGAGCGTTTTCAGGAAATCTGCAACATCCTGCCGCGAGCGCAGCACATGACAGGTGGTTTCAGGCCCGGCCTGATCCAGCAATGACAGATTGCGTTGACGCACTGTGCGACGGGTTTTCCAGATGTACTGCCAGAATTCCAAAGCAAAATTTTCCGGGCACCCTTCGGGTAGATCCGGGCGTGTGCGGCCATAATCGCGCAAAGTCCGCCAGAAGACCCTCCAAACCCGAAGAGCAAAAGGAATATCCAACACAACAAGCGTATCAGCACGAGACAACCTGTGCGCCTGCGTCACCGCATAGCCACCTTCAAAGATCCACCGATCGCTGTTTTCTACTTCGGTGGCCATGCGCAGCTTGTCTTCGAAAGGGCGTTCGACCCAGCCGGACATCCAATGGATCTGATCCATGTGGTACACCGGCAAGCCCGTGCGCGCGCCCATCTGGCGCGCCAGCCAGGATTTACCCCCGCCGGGCTGCCCGACAATCATCACCCGTTTCATTCTGCTGCTTCTTGTCCAATGAATCCGCCTGACTGGCGGTTCCAATAGCGGGCATAGGTGCCATTTTGCGCCAGCAGGCTGTCATGGCTGCCCTCTTCGACGATCTGCCCCTGTTCCAGCACAATGATACGATCCATGCTGGCGATGGTAGACAGCCGGTGCGCAATGGCCAGTACGGTCTTGCCATCCATCACGCGGGTCAGAGCGGTCTGAATGGCGGCTTCGACTTCGCTGTCGAGCGCGCTGGTGGCTTCGTCCAGCACCAGAATGGGCGCGTCTTTCAGGATTGCACGGG
Source organism: Mangrovicoccus sp. (assembly GCA_025800345.1). GTDB lineage: Bacteria > Pseudomonadota > Alphaproteobacteria > Rhodobacterales > Rhodobacteraceae > JANSYP01. The sequence goes on from JAOXSB010000060.1 coordinate 1,307, forward strand.
CCAGAGCAATACGCTGGCGCTGCCCACCAGACAGTTTCACACCGCGTTCGCCCAGGTGTGCCTCATAGCCCTGACGGCCTTCGTGATCTTCCAGTTCGGTGATGAAATCATGCGCTTCGGCGCGTTTGGCGGCCTCGATCACCTGAGCATCTGTCGCATCCGCGCGGCCATAGCGGATGTTATCCAGCGCCGAGCGATTGAACATCGCGGTTTCCTGGGTGACCATGGCGATCTGGCGGCGTAGGCTTTCTTGGGTCACATGGCGAATATCCTGGCCCGAAACGGTGATGCGCCCGGATTCAGGATCGTAAAGCCGCAACAGCAAGGCCACGAGGGTGGATTTGCCTGCGCCAGACGCCCCGACAATGCCCAGTTTCTCGCCCGGGGCCACGGCGAGCGACAGCCCCTGCACCCCGCCGCTATCGCGCCCATAGGCAAAGCCCACCTGATCAAACCCGATCTCGGCCGGGCCCATCTCAAGCGGTTTGGACCCAGGCGCGTCTTCCACCGAATAAGGCGGGGTGAGTGTCTGCATCCCATCCTCGACCTCGCCGATATTGGAATACACCGCCATCAGGGTGAAGCTGACCCAACCGGTCATTTGGGCGATGCGGATCGCCACCGCCCCTGCAGCGGCAATCGCCCCCACACTGGCCATGCCCTGAGACCATAGCATCAGCGCCCCGCCGATCAGCAGCACCGGGAGCAGCCCCGCCAGCCCCATCAGCGCAAAGCGAAACAGCGCCGCCAGCCAGCCAAAATGCAGCGCGGTTTCGCGAAAATCGGCCATGGCAGCAAGGGCCGCGCGATCTTCGAAATCGCGATGAGCAAAGAGTTTCACGGTTTTGATATTGGTCACCGCATCCACCACTTGGCCGGTAACCATCGCCCGCGCAGCGGCGCGCTTGCCCGAAAGCTGGCGGATCTTGGGCATCAAATAGATGATGATCCCCAGATACAGCGCCAGCCACACCACCAGCCCCAGCGCCACCCGCCAATCAATGGTGGACAACACCAGCGCCGCTCCCACCAGCGAGGCCAGGGCGAAAAACACCACATTGATGATCTCCGAGGTCACATCGGTGACCGCCCGCGCGGTTTGCATCTGCTTTTGCGCAATGCGTCCGGCGAAATCATCATCAAAGAACCGCACAGGCTGCCCCATGGTCCAACGGTTGAGCCGCGACAGCACCAGCGGCAGGATATTGGGCATGATCACAACCGAGTTGATGGCCGCGGAAAGGCCAAAAAACACCGGGCGCAACAGCAGAAAAAACGCCAAGAACCCAGCGATCAGCAGCCCATGCTGGCCAAAAAACGCCTCGGGCCCGGCTTCCACGGCGCTGTCGATCACCGCGCCCAAAACCAGCGCCGTCATCACTTCGATCACCCCCGCCAGCGAAGAAATCACCGCTGCAAAGCCCAGCATGGGCAGCGCCCCAGACAGGCACCAGCGCATGAAGGCCAGCAATTTGCGCGGCGGCGGCCCATCGGCCGGGCGAAACGGGTCGATCAAACGCTCTAGCGGCGCGTAGCGAAAACTCATTGTGCTGCCTCTTCTGGGTCGAGCCCAAGAAACCCGCCCGATTGGCGCTGCCAGAACCCAGCATAGAGCCCGCCTGCCGCCAAAAGCGTGCTATGGCTGCCTTGCTCCACGATACGGCCCTGATCGAGCACCAAAATTCGATCCATCTGGGCAATGGTAGAAAGCCGGTGAGCAATGGCAATCACCGTTTTGCCGGCCATCATGCCATAAAGGGTTTTCTGGATCTCAGCTTCCACTTCGCTATCCAGCGCGCTGGTGGCCTCGTCCAGCACTAGGATTGGCGCATCTTTCAGGATCACCCGCGCCAAAGCGATACGCTGACGCTGCCCACCAGACAGCTTCACCCCACGCTCGCCCACATGGGCGTCATAGCCTTGGCGGCCTTGGGGGTCTGACAGGCTTAGGACGAAGTCATGCGCCTCTGCCTGCCGGGCTGCGGCGATCACCTGGGCTTCGCTGGCCTCGGGCCGCCCATAAAGGATATTGTCCCGCACCGAACGGTGCAAAAGCGTGCTTTCCTGAGCCACCATGCCGATCTGCGCGCGCAAACCGTCCTGGGTCAGGCTGGCAATATCCTGGCCATCGATCTCGATCCGCCCGGTTTCCACATCGTAAAACCGCAGCAGCAGCTTGACCAAAGTGGATTTGCCCGCGCCCGAGCGACCCACCAAGCCAACCTTTTCTCCTGGCGCAATCGTCAGATCAATCGCATCAAGCCCGCCTTGCCCGCGCCCGTAATGATGGCTGAGCCCGTGCAAGGCGATCTCGCCTGCGCGCAGATCCAGCGCTTTCGCATCGGGCCGGTCCACCAAGGCGATGGGCTGGGCGATGGTTTCCATGCCTTCGCGCACCACCCCGAGATTTTGGAAAAAGGACGAAACCGCCCACATGATCCAACCGGTCATCGCGTTGAGCCGCAAGGTCAGCGTCGCCGCAATTGCCACAATCCCCACACTGGCCGCGCCTTGCATCCACAGGGCCAAAGCCCAGCCAACAACCCCAACGATCAGCGCCCCATTGAGCGCCGTGAGCATGATATCCATCAGCGTATAGATGCGCATTTCCCGCTGAAAAGTACCCCGCGCCTTTTCAATCGCCTCTTTCGCATAGGAAATTTCCCGGTCGTGATGGGCAAAAAGCTTTACCGAATGGATATTGGTATAGCTGTCTACCACCCGGCCAGTGACGGCGCTGCGGGCCTCGGAACTGGCTTGCGAGGCCGGGCCGACTTTGAGGATTGTCCAGCGCACCAGCCAGGCAAAAGCGGCAAACCAAATCAGCAAAGGCAGCGCCAGGCGCAGATCCGCTTCGGCCAGAATCAGCGCCGCCCCCACCAGATAGGCCAGGGCAAAGGTGAGCGCGTCAAAGACCTGAAACACCGCCTCGCCTGCGGCGGGCGGGGTTTGCATGATCCGGTTGGCGATGCGCCCCGCAAAATCATTTTCAAACCAACCCACCGATTGGCGCAGCACATGGCGATGGGCGCGCCAGCGCCACAGCGTGCCATAATTGGGCAAGATCGCATTGTTGAGCAGCAAGGTATGGCAGCTTTGAATCGCCGGGCGCAGCAGCAATAAAAACACCCCGATCCAAAGCAATTCGGCGCCGTGGCGGTCCCAAAACCCCGCCGGGCCATCACTGCCCAGCAGATCCACCACCCGGCCCATGTAATAGATCAAGCCGATCTCCACCGCCGCCACCAAAAGCGACATGAGCCCAGTGATCCAAAACAGGGTTTTGAACGGCTTGGAATAGGCCCGGATAAAGGGCCAAAGCTTTTGCGGCGGGCTGTCGGCCTCGGCATAGGGCGTATAGGGATCAATCAGGGATTCAAAAAAGCGAAACATTGCGCTTTGGCCTTTCGGGATTGCCCCCTTTCCTAACGCGAAAGCCTCTGCGGGGGAACGCTGCGATGGGTTTATGCGCCCGCCCGCCGCAACAGCTCTTGCCGGCTCAGCGCAAAACCAGAGGCGATCCAATCCGCCTTGAGCCGCTCTAGCATCTTGCCAAGCGCCGGGCCGGTGAGGGCAGGCATCAAATCCGCGGCTTTGATGGGAAATTCTGCCGCCGCGCCTTGGGCAATCTGCGCTACGACATCCGAGGCCAGCGGCGTGCCGGTCATGGCTGCACGGATCACCAGCGCGTCCCAAGCCAGCTGCGCCCCGTGGCGAAAGGCCAGCTCGGCCGCGCCGCGCATTTGGGCAGCACAATCGCGCAAAAGATCCATCTGGCGCGCCTCTGCCCGGCTCAGGCGCAACCGCTGCGCCATATCTTGCCCGCCCAGCAGCGCCAAGCGGCGCAAAGCCTGAGGCGCCAAACCATAGGTCTCTTCCAAATCCACCAGCGGGCCCAAAGCCTGCGCCTCTGCCCCTGGCAAAACCGCGCCCAGCACCCCCGAGGCCTGCATCGCCGCCAAAGCAGGTACAGGATCAGGAGCCGCCGCGAGACGGCGCATTTCATGGCCCAGCCGCTCAGCAGAAACATGGGCCAGCCCATCGGTGCCCGCAGCGCAAGCCGCAAGCCCCTCTGCATCAATGCCCAGCCCCGGATCGCCATACCAAGCGGTGAAGCGAAAGAACCGTAAGATGCGCAAATAATCCTCGGCAATGCGCTGATCGGGATCGCCGATAAAACGCAGATGCCGGGCCCGCAGATCCGCCATACCGCCCAGCGGGTCTAGCACCTGCCCGCACGGGTCCGCATAAAGGGCATTCATGGTGAAATCGCGCCTTGCGGCATCTTCTTCCACCCGATCCGCAAAGGCGACCACCGCGCGGCGGCCATCACTGGCCACATCCCGGCGAAAGGTGGTGATCTCATAAGGCCGCCCATTGGCCAAAACCGTGACCGTGCCATGATCAATTCCCGTGGGCAGCGGTTTGAGCCCGGCCGCTTTGGCCAGTTCCATCACCCGCTCGGGCCGCGCATCGGTGGAAATATCCAGATCCGATACCGGCGCGCCCAGCAGCCCGTTGCGCACACAGCCGCCGACGAAAAGCGCTTGGTGCCCCGCATCGGTGAGCATGGCGCAAACCGCGCGGCTCTCGGGCCAGTGCAGCCAATCGGCTTGGATCTGGGCCGGGGCCGCGGTCACTGGCTGAGCCGGTCGGCAAAGCCTCGCAGGATCCGCGCCGTCGCCCCCCAGATGTAATAGGGCCCCCAAGGCACCGCGTAATAATAACGCTTGGCCCCGCGAAACATCCGCCCCTCAATGCGAAACCGGTCCGGATCGCCCAGATGCCAGAGCGGCACGCGAAAGGCTTCGGTCACCTCGCCCGCTTCTGGCCGCGCATCAAACTCTGCGCCGATCCACCCCACCACCGGGGTCATTTCATAAGCGGTGATGGTCTCATGGCTGGGCAAGCGGCCAAGAATTTGCACCGTGTGCCCAGGCAGAGCGATCTCTTCTTCGGCCTCGCGCAAAGCGCATGCCTCAAGGCTGGCATCGCCCTCATCGCGCTTACCGCCGGGGAAAGCGATCTGGCCAGGATGGTGACGCAAAGCCGATGAGCGTTTGGTGAGCACCAGCTCTGGGCCGGTCTTGCCCGCCATCAGCCCCACCAAAACCGCCGCTGGGCGCAGGGTGTTTTTCGGCCGCGGCACATCCCCGTTGAGATCAAAATCCGAAGAGGCCCCGCCCGGTGCGGCCAGCGCCGCCGCGATCAGCCCAGGCCAATCCTGATCCGGGTCACGCAGATCCATCAGAAAAATCCGTCTGCTCTGGCGGGTTTTCCGCCTCAAACCCCAAAGTGCTGGGATCAAATTCGTAATGGGCTCCGCAAAACTGGCAATCTGCGGTCACCCGGCCATCATCATCGGTCATATGACCGATATCCTTAGCCGAATAGATCGACAGGCTTTGACGCACACGATCCGCGCTGCAAGTGCAACCAAAACTGACCGGCTGCGGGTCGAACACTCGCGGGGCTTCTTCGTGGAACAGGCGCACCAGCAATTCCGTAGGCTGCACGCTCGGCCCGATCAATTCCAGCTCTTCCACCGTATCCAGCAGTGTGTTAGCGCGGTTCCAATTCTCGCCTTCATCCCCATCGATAATGTCATCAGCGGATAAAAGACCGCCCTCGCCAGAGCCGCCCTCTTGGGCGACAAAGGGCGAGGCTTTGGGCATATGCTGCAACATCACCCCGCCCGCGCGCCAGCGATCCGCCTGCCCCGGCAGGGTGGAGCGCCCGTAAGACAGGGCAAAACGGGTGGGCAATTGCTCGGATTGGGCGAAATACGTCTCAGCGCACGCGGCCAGAGAGCCCCCCGATAGCGGCGTGATCCCTTGATAGGGTTTCATCCCCTGGCCTTGATCGATGAGAATCGCGAAATAGCCTTTGCCCAGCAGCGAAAAATCAGCGCGCTCCCCCACACGATCCGCATCGAAACTGGCATAGGCCCGCAGGCTGGCGGGCTCGCCGTCTTCTTGCGGGCCATAGTAATCCGTGGCGATCAAGCGCACCGGCCCATCCCCGCGCATTTGCAGCGACAATTTCCAACGCAGCTTGATGGTTTGGCCGATCAGCGCCGTCAGCAGTGCCATTTCCGCCACCAAAGCTTCCACTGGCGCAGGGTAATCATGCTGCGAAAGCACACGGTCGAGCACCCCGTCGAGCCGCGCGATACGGCCCCGGATATCCGAGCGGTCTAGTTGAAAAGGCAGGACGGTGTCGTCCCAGGCAATCTGCGCGCCAAGTGTCATGGGGTTTCCTTCGCTCCGCCCGTTGGGCATACCGCGCCTATATAGAGGCAGCAAGCAGAGGTCCAAGGGATGCGCAGATATGGCGAGCCTGTTCAAAATGGTCAACGCTACCGGCGGCGGCCCGGAGCCTATGCGATTTTGCTGCGCGGCAGCGATGTTTTGCTAACCCATCAGGCCGAGCCCGTGCCCGAGCTGCAATTGCCAGGCGGCGGCATTGATCCGGGCGAATCGCCCATCGCCGCGCTGCACCGGGAAGTGTTTGAAGAAACCGGCTGGCGCATTGGCCAGATCCGCCGCTTGGGCGCCTATCGCCGCTATACTTTCATGCCCGAATACGATCTTTGGGCGGAAAAGCTTTGCACCATCTATATGGCCCGGCCGATCCGCCGCCATGGCGCCCCCAGCGAGCCAGGCCATCGCGCCGTTTGGGCGCCGGCGGAATTGGCCTCGGGCCTGGTGGGCAGCCCAGGCGATCGCGCCTTTTTGGCCAAGCTCTTCGATTAAGCGCGGGGCCGGGGCTATTTTTGGTCTCTTGCCAATTTGGGCTCTGCCGGGCCCAATGGCTGTGTCTGCGCGAAAACGCTGCCCCAGCAGGATCGCAGACCTGGATTTAAGCTGGATCTTTAAAATCGCGCACAGTTTGATGATCCGCGCCGCGAAATTCGCACAGCACCGCCGAGACATCATCGGGGAAATCCTCTAGCCCTGAGACATCCGCCAAAGCCCAGATCAAAGCCTCCAGCATGGCCGGGCCTTCCAAAGCGCGGTGATTGGTCAGAAAATCGCTCAACCCCTCATCATCGAACAAAACCTCGTCTTCATGGCCTTTGAGCGGGCATTCCGTGACCCCGTCCGAGCATAAAAACAGCCGGTCCCCCGGAGCCAGATCAAATTCCGTGGCGCTATATTCGGCGAAAGGCACCAAGCCCACGGGCATGCCCCCATCGCCCACCAAAGCGCAGCTGCCATCGCGATGCAGCACCTGGGGATGGGGATGGCCCGCTTGGGTCAGGCGCACCCGCCCGGTTTCCAGATCAATCACCGCCAAAGCGATAGTGAAATAATGATCGGTTTCCATATCCTCGAACATCAGGGTGTTCAGCCGCGCCACCACCTGTTCTGGTGCCCGCGCCCGATACCCGCCCGCTGGATCGTTTTCCAAAGCCAGGTTTTGATCCGGCGAAGAGGCAGAGAGATAGCCGGCCAATTGCGCGGTCAGCAGGGCCGAGGTCACCCCATGGCCCGACACATCAATGGCAAACAGGCCCAATTCCCGATCATTAGGATGATAGACCCCCACCAGATCGCCGCCCACATGGCCGCTTGAGCGCAGCAGCAGCGCCGCATGGGCCGCCCCCACATCGCGCACCCGGTCACGCACCAAGGATTGCTGCAATTTCTTGGCCTGGAGCAGATCATTATCAATGCTCTCATAAAGCCCCTGCAATTCCTCTAGCGTGCGGGCGATCACGCGATTTTTGCCGCTGAGTTCGCGCTGCATCTGCACGATCCGCGCCCCGGCTTTGATCCGGGCGGTCAGTTCCACCCGATTGACCGGCTTGGTTAGGAAATCATCAGCCCCCGCATCAAGCCCCGCGGCAATATCCGCGCGCTCGGATTTCGAGGTCAGCAAAATGAAATAGCCGTAATTGTCATTGCCCAAACGGCGAAACGCCTGGCAGAACTCCACCCCATTCATCCCCGGCATCATCCAATCACTGAGGATCAGATCCACCGGGTTTTCCAAGCAATGGGCCAAAGCCTCATCCCCGGAAGCGGCCTCGGCAATGTCATAGCCCGCCCGGCGCAGTGAAGCCGTCAGCAAGCGCCGCTGGGCTTTGCTGTCATCCACCACCAGAATGCGCAGCGGCTGGGCTGGCGGGGCCGACGCATCGGGCAATTCGGGGGTCGGGTCGGTTTTTAGCGGCAAAGAGGTCATCAGCAGGCCCATGGCTCGGTCCCCCCGTGTCTGACCATGGCGGCCTTAACATCGCGTGAAACCCGCCCGGCAAAGCGCAAACGGCCTTGACGCAATCTTAACCGGGCCAAGCGTAAGCCAGTATTTTGAGCAACCTGGTGAGAGCGCGATGATTGATTGGACCCGCGTCGAAGCGCTGCGCGAAGAGGTCGGCCCAGAGGAATTCGGCGAAGTGGTCGAGCTGTTCCTGGAAGAAGTCGATGATATGATCGAACAAATCTCGGTTGGGCGGGGCGGCTCAGCCGAGGAAGACATGCATTTCCTCAAGGGCGCGGCGATGAATCTGGGCTTTGCGGATTTCAGCAGCCTTTGCCAAAAGGCCGAAAGCCTGGCCCGCAGCGGTCAAGCCGAAGAGATTGATCTGGCGCTGGTCTTTGACACTTACGAATCCACCCGCGAGCATTTCTTGCAAGAAGCCGCAAGCAAATCCCTGCTCTGAGCCTGGACGCCTCGGCGAAAGGGATGTTTCTTAACCGAAACATCAAAGGGGGAGCCAAGATGGACAAACGGCCAGAGCTGTTACGGGGGGTGGTGCATCCCTGGCACCAAGATCATTTCGGCCATATGAATGTGCGCCATTACGCGCCGTTTTTCGATGATGCGGGCTATCATCTTTGGACCGTGATGGGCATTCCCTATTCCGAGATGATCGCCGCCCATGGCATCCATTGTGTGGCCGCTCAGGTCAGCACCAAATTCATCAAAGAGCTGACCGCAGGCGATTTGATCGTGATCGATGGGGCCGTGGCCCGTCTGGGAACTAAAAGCGTGACCTTTGAAATGCGCATGCATCACGCGGATACGGGCGAATTGCATGCGAGTTGCGAACAAGTCGAAGTGTTTTTCGACCCCAAAACCCGCGCTTCCACCCCGATGCCCTCCCCGATCCGGGATGTGTTGGCGCGGTTCACAATGGCCTGAATGGCTTGATTTTCCAGCGGGTCATGGCGCAGATGAGCCATGACCCGTTTTTCCGATGCTGCTCTCGCCGCCACGGCCCGGATGCGCGCTTTGTTCCCGGCCACGCCATTGCAACGTAACCCTCATCTTTCCCAACGCTATGGCGCCGATATTTGGCTCAAACGCGAAGATCTCTCGCCGGTGCGATCTTACAAAATCCGCGGTGCGTTCAACGCCATGCGGAAAATCCGTCTCGATCACCCCGAGCAAGACCAATTCATCTGTGCCTCGGCGGGCAATCACGCCCAGGGCGTGGCCCATGCCTGCCGCCATTTCGGGGTCAAAGGCACGATTTACATGCCAGTGACCACGCCGCAGCAGAAAATCCTGAAAACCCGCACCTTTGGCGGCGATGCGATCAAGATCGTGCTCGAAGGCGATTATTTCGATGATACCCTCGCTGCCGCTCAGGCCTATTGCGCCGAGGTCGGCGGGCATTTTCTGGCCCCGTTTGACGATGCAGATGTGATCGAAGGCCAAGCCTCGGTCAGCGTGGAAATCCTTGATCAGCTGGGCACGGCCCCGGATATGATCGTGCTGCCCGTGGGCGGCGGCGGCCTCTCGGC
>JAOXSB010000098.1 GCA_025800345.1 Mangrovicoccus sp.
GTCTTGGCCGGGCTGGCCGATGAAGAGGCCAGCACTCTCGAAGGCGCGCTGGCCGGGGCGGTGATTGGCGGCGCGGCTGGCGGCAGCGCCGGGGCGCTGGAGCGGCGCGAAGATCGGGCCGAAATCGTGGTCGAATGCATGCAGCAGCGAGGCCATAATGTTGTCGGTTGATCCTTGGACCCGCTGGGCAGAGGTGCTGCCGGTTTGGCTTCGGCCATGCCGCGCCTCGGCCACCCCACCCAGCCTAGACAAAATCATCGCGCGCCAAGCCAGGGCGCGCGGGGTGCCTGGTGTGATCTTTCGCTATGAAGATGACGCAGGCTGTTTCACCCATGCGGCGGGACAAACCCGCCGCAATGGCGGCGTTGCGCTGCGCCCGGATACGCCATTTCACATCGCCAGCCTGGGCAAGCTTTTTACCGCCACCGCCGTGATGCGCCTGGCCGAACGCGGGGCGCTGCATCTTGATGCCCCGGTCACCGCGCATTTGCCGCCAAACACCCTGCGCGGCCTTCTGGTGATTGATGGCCAGGACCGCAGCGGCGAGATCACTTTGCGCCATTTGCTGGGCCATCACGGGGGCTTGCCCAATCTTGACGACGCGCCGGGATTTATCGCCGCGGTGCTGCGCGATCCCAATCGGATCTGGCTGCCCAAGGATCTGCTGGATCAGGCCCGCAGCTTGCCGCCGGTCGGCGCGCCTGGGCGGCAATGCGTTTACAGCTCTTCCCATTATCATCTTTTGGGCCTGGTGCTGGAACAGATCTGCGGCAAAGCCTATCCCGAAATCATCCGCGAGGAGGTGTTCACGCCCTTCGGGCTCAGCCAAAGCTATCACACCCTTAGCGAATGGCCCCAAGCCGCCAGGCATCTGCCCGCGCCCATGCATCATTATGCCGGGCCGGTGGATCTATCCCGCTATCATCCAAGCTTTGAATTTGCCGATGGGGGGTTTGTCTCTACCGCCCGGGATATGACCCGTTTTGCCCGCGGCCTGGCCCAAGGCGTCGGGTTTCGCCATCCCCAAACCTGGCAAGAGATGATCGCCATCAACCCTGATCTTGGCGATGGGGTGCATCAAGGGCTTGGCCCCATGGTGGTGCGCGAAAACGGCCAGGCCACTTTCGCGCTGCATGGGGGCTATTGGGGGCTCGCCTTGCGCTTTGCCACCGACGGGTCTTGGGCCGGGATCATCGCTTTGGGCCAGGCCCGCGCCGATCCTTGGGCGCTTTGGGAAACCCTGTTTCCGGCCCTAACCGCCTGTATCCAAGACCGGGAGCAAAACCATGCGGCTTGAAATCCTCGCAGGCGGCGGCGCGCTGATCACCGCCCTAGCCTATGGGGCGGGGTTTGTCCTGCTATTGGGGGTCTTGGCCCCGCTCGGCTATGGGGGCAGCGCGGTCTCACCCATAGGCGTGATCGCCTTTCACCAAGCTCATCCAGGTCTCTTGCCCCTGTGGAACGGCATTATCTATGAGCTTAGCGCTTTGGGTCTGGCACTGCTTGGCCTGGCTTTGGCCCGGATCTGCCATGAGGATCAGCCGCATTTAGCGCTGTTTTCCGGCGCGCTTGTGGTGCTCTGGGCCGGGTTCAGCCTGGCCAGCGGCATGATCGCCCGCGCCAGCCTGGCCGAGGCAGCTCTATGGGCACCCACAGATCCCGCCAAAGCGGCGCAGATCTGGCATGTGATGCATCTGGTGGAAACCGCGCTGTCGGGGCGCACGGAATCCTTGGGCGGGCTGTGGATCGGGCTGGCCAGCGTGATGGCCGCGCGCCAATCCCTGATCCCCGGCGCTTTGGCCATGATCGGGGCGCTGATCGCCCTGGCGGGCCTGGCCACCTATCTGCCCAGCTTGTCCGAACCCGGCGGCGCGATCTTCGGCATGGGGGCCATATTGTGGTTTTGCTGGACCGGCGCGGAATTGATCCGGGCCGGGTATGCGGGCTCCCGCGGGGTATGAGCGGCGCAAAGTGACCTAGTGTCAAGCCCGCCTGAAACCCGTTAAACCCGAGAAAAATGTGCAAATGACGGCTTAAGATGATCGCCACCGCCACCGATGACTTGGTCAATATCATATGGAGCAGCACCACCTTAGGGGCCAGCATATTTGCCCTTTGTGCGGTGCTGCTGCGCCGCTTCAAAACCCCAAGCCCGGCGCTTTATCTCGATGCGGCCGCTGTCTTTTTGGCGTTTCAAACCTGCGATATGCTGGATGATCTTTTGTTTGATCCCCCATTCGCCGCGCCAGAGGCGCTGGATGGCTGGTTTGATCTGCTGGTGCCAATCGCCATGATCTCCATTTGGTTCTTTGTGCGCGGTCTGACCGAACCGGCGGTACATTTGCGCCGCCGTGATCTGTGGCACTTGACCCCGCTGATCATTGGCGCACTCTTTCTGGCCCCTGGCCTGAGCTTGCCGCCGGAAACCCGCGCGATCCTGGAAGACAGCCCCAGCCCGCTGAGCGGCCGCGCCCTATGGGCCAGTTGGGGGGTTATGGGATTTTGGGCCGGATGGGTGGTGATGCTGATCGGCTATGGCTTTGCCTGCGCCTATCGCTTGCGCCAACATAAACGCAATATCCGCGCGCTGTTTTCCGATTTGGAAGGCAAAACCCTTTGGTGGCTTGATGCGCTGGTGGCGGTGATTTTGCTGCTCGCTTGGTTCGTGATCATTGATGAAGCCCTCAGCCTGGCGGGCAGTGATGATATTCTCAATGATTGGAGCGAGGGCGCGCATGGGATGGCTTTGAGCCTGTTGATCGGGCTTTTCGCGCTGCATGTCACGCCGCCTTTGCCCGATTGGTCCGCGGAAATTCTGCGCCCCGATACAGCGCCCGCGATCAAAAAAATGCCCGTGATCGCAGAGCCCCCCGCGCCGTCCCAAGATCAGGCCGCCCCCGCGCCGCGCTATGCCCGTTCGGGCCTGGGCCCAGAGGATCTTGAACGGCTGGCGGCGCGGCTGGAAAAACGCATGCGCGAGGGCAAGCTATGGCAAGATCCCATGCTCAACCTCAAAACCCTCTCCGAGGCCACGGGCATTCAAACCATGCATCTATCCGAAGTGCTCAACACGCAATTGGGCCAGAGCTTTTTTGACTATGTGAATGGGCAGCGCATTGATGAAGCCTGCCAGCGATTGGGCAGCGGCACGGAAACGGTGCTTGAGATCAGCGAAGCGGTGGGCTTCAACTCGAAATCCACCTTCAACGCGAATTTCAAACGCATCACTGGCAAAACGCCCACCGCCTGGCGCGCGGCGATGAAAGCGATGCTGCCCGAAGACCGGGCAGCCTCATAACCCCGCCGCCCGGATCAGAGCAGCGGGGCCAGGGTTAGATATCCAATGTGTGGATGCGTTCCCATTCGGAGAAATGGGATACAAAGCTGTCCCATTCCTTTTGCTTCATCTTGCAATACGCCGCCGAGAACTCGGCCCCAAGGCTTTCTTTGAACACCGTATCCGCATCAAAGGCGCGCAGCGCGTCCAGCAGATTCAGCGGCAATTTCGGCGCATCGGTGATCAGATGGCCTTCGGCATACATATCGATGTCACGGCGCGGGCCTGGATCGGATTTGTTTTTCAACCCGTTCAGACCTGCGGCGATGATCACCGCCTGAAGCAGATAGGGATTGGCCGCCCCATCGGGCAAGCGCAGCTCGAACCGGCCCGGCCCTGGCACGCGGACCATATGGGTGCGGTTATTGCCGGTCCATGTCACCGTATTGGGCGCCCAAGTGGCCCCGGAAACCGTGCGCGGGGCGTTGATCCGCTTATAGCTGTTCACCGTCGGGTTTGTGATCGCGGCCATGGCGGTGGCGTGATCCATGATCCCGCCCAAGAAATGCCGCCCCTGATCAGACAGACCCAGCTCGGCCCCGTCATCGGCAAAGGCGTTAACTTTGCCATCCAGATCCCAAACCGAGATATGAGCATGACAGCCATTGCCCGTCAGCCCAGCGATGGGTTTGGGCATAAAGGTCGCCCGCAGCCCGTGTTTCTCGGCCACGGATTTGACCATGAACTTGAAAAAGGAATGGCGATCCGCGGTGACCATGGCATCGGCAAAATCCCAATTCATCTCGAATTGGCCATTAGCGTCTTCATGATCGTTTTGATAGGGGCCCCAGCCGAGTTCCAGCATGTAATCGCAAATCTCGGCGATCACATCATAGCGGCGCATCACCGCTTGCTGATCATAACAGGGCTTTTCCGCGATATCTTGCGGGTCAGAGATCTGGGTGCCATCGGGCATGAGCAGGAAAAACTCTGCCTCGATCCCGGTTTTCACCCGCAATCCTTGCTCTGCGGCCTCGGCCACCAGCTTGGCCAGCACATTGCGCGGCGCCTGATCCACAGGCGCGTCTTCCATGATCGGATTGGCAGGCAGCCATGCGACTTCGGGCTTCCAAGGCAGTTGGATCACCGCCTCGGCATCGGGCACCGCCAACATATCTGGATGGGCTGGGGTTAAATCCAGCCAAGTGGCGAAGCCGGCAAAACCGGCCCCGTCCTTTTGCATATCCGCGATCGCTTGGGCAGGCACCAGCTTGGCCCGCTGCCACCCAAAGAGATCGGTATAGGAGATCATGAAATACTTGATCCCCGTCTCCTGCGCATACTCACTCAGATTGAGCATAATTACCTCTTAATATCCGGATTTCCCCGGGATCCAGCTTGTGCCCGCCAAAGGCACACCGGCCATGGCAGCCGCTTCAACGGTCAAGGCGCAAAGATCTTCGGGTTCCAGATTATGGACGTGATTATGCCCGCAAGCCCGCGCCAGGGTCTGACATTCCAGCGTCAGCACAGAAAGATAGTTGCGCAAGCGCCGCCCCGCAGCAATGGGATCAAGCCGTGCCATAAGGTCCGGGTCTTGGGTGGTGATGCCCGCCGGGTCTTGGCCTTCATGCCAATCATCATACGCCCCGGTGGTGGATCCAAGCGCCTGGTATTCCTCTTCCCATTGCGGATCATTGTCGCCCAATGCCACCAGCGCCGCTGTCCCGATCGAGACCGCATCCGCGCCAAGTGCCAACGCTTTGGCCACATCGGCCCCGGTGCGGATACCGCCCGAGACCACAAGCTGCACTTTGCGGTGCATGCCCAGATCCTGCAGCGCCTGAACCGCCGGGCGGATACAAGCAAGGGTCGGCTGGCCCACATGTTCGATGAACACATCTTGGGTCGCCGCGGTGCCGCCTTGCATCCCATCCAGAACAACCACATCCGCCCCGGCTTTGACCGCCAGCGTGGTATCAAAATAAGGCCGCGCGCCGCCCACTTTGATATAGATGGGTTTTTCCCAGCCAGTGATTTCCCGCAGCTCTAGGATTTTGATCTCCAGATCATCCGGGCCGGTCCAATCCGGGTGACGACAGGCCGAGCGCTGATCGATCCCTTCGGGCAAATCCCGCATCCCCGCCACACGTTCGGTGATTTTCTGACCCAGCAACATGCCGCCGCCGCCAGGTTTGGCCCCTTGGCCCACCACGATCTCGATCGCATCGGCGCGGCGCAGATCATCGGGGTTCATACCATAGCGCGAAGGCAAGTATTGATAGACCAGCTTGGTTGAATGGCCCCGTTCTTCTTCGGTCATGCCGCCATCACCGGTGGTGGTCGACGTGCCCGCCATAGAGGCCCCGCGCCCAAGCGCTTCTTTCGCGGGCCCCGAAAGCGAGCCAAAGCTCATCCCGGCGATGGTGATCGGAATATCCAGCTCAATCGGCTTTTTGGCAAAACGGGTGCCCAACACCACGCCGGTGCCGCATTTCTCGCGATAGCCTTCCAGCGGATAGCGCGACATGGAGGCGCCCAGAAACAGCAGATCGTCGAAATGGGGGACTTTGCGTTTCGCGCCACCACCCCGGATATCATAGATCCCCGTGGCCGCGGCCCGGCGGATCTCTGAATTGGTATCGTTGGAAAAGGTCCAGCTTTGCCGCGGCATGGTTTGCGGGATCTTGGTCATTTTCTCGTCCTTCATGTCCTGTCCCTCAATAGGCCGACGCGTTGTCGATATCGAAATTATAGAGGGTGCGCGCCGAGCCATAGCGGCGGAACTCTTCGGGTTTGGCATCCGCCCCCGCCCGTTCCAGCAGATCGGCCAGCAATTCCAGATGCTCCGGGCGCATCTCTTTTTCTTCGCAATCCGCGCCCAGGGATTTCACCTCGCCGCGCACGAATAGCCGCGCCTCATAAAGGCTATCGCCCAAAGCATCGCCGGCATCGCCCAGCACGACCAAATTGCCCTTTTGCGCCATGAAGGCAGACATATGGCCGATATTGCCATGCACCACGATATCGATGCCTTTCATGGAAATACCGCAGCGCGAAGAGGCATTGCCCTTGATCACCAGCAAACCGCCATGGCCGGTGGCCCCAGCATATTGGCTGGCATCGCCTTCAATCACCACAGTGCCGGACATCATGTTTTCCGCCACACCCGGCCCGGCAGAGCCTTTCACAGTGATATTGGCCTGTTTGTTCATGCCCGCGCAGTAATATCCGGTTGAGCCAAGCACGGTGACATCAATCGGCGCGTCCAAACCCACCGCCAGCGCATGGCTGCCCTTAGGGTTGAGCACTTCCCAGCTGGCTTCTGGGGTGTCAGCGCTGGCCTGGGCCTGAAGCGTGGCATTAAGCTCGCGCAGGTTTTGCGCATTCAAATCTATGGTTTGCATCTCTTAGCGCTCCCAGAAATAGACGGTTGCGGGCTCTGGCTCCCAGACTTTCGCAGATTCAATCCCCGGCAGATTCACCAAAGCGCGATATTCCGAGCCAAAGGCCACATATTGATCGGTTTCCGCCAGCACTGCGGGCTTGCACGCGATGGGATCGCGCAGCACGCCAAACCCGTCTTTGGTACCCACCACGAAGGTATAGAACCCGTCGAGATCATCGAGCCCGGCTTCCAACGCCTCGCCCAGATTGGCCCCATTTTGCATTTGCCAAGTCAGATAGGCGGCGGCCACTTCGGAATCGTTTTCTGTCTCGAATTCGATCCCCTGCTTTTTCAGCACCCGGCGCAGATTGTTGTGATTGGACAGCGAGCCATTATGCACCAAGCATTGATCGCTGCCCGTAGAGAATGGATGCGCCCCATTGGTGGTGACCGCTGATTCGGTGGCCATGCGGGTATGACCAATTCCATGAGTGCCGCTCATTTGAGCAACATCAAATCTCTGCGCGACCTTTTCGGGCAGGCCCACTTCTTTGAAGATTTCGATGCTTTCCCCGCGGCTCATGATGGTCACGCAAGGAAACTCGGCCTGAACTAGGCTTCGTAGGGGGTCTAGGCAGTCTTGATCGAAGCCGAACACCGCGTGGCTGTCTTTGCGCAGCACTTGGGGAGTTTGGCCAAGTTCGCTTTCAACCAGGCTGGCCAGACGGTCAAAATCCATGTCGGGCTGCGACGATTGCAGCGTTATTTTGTAAGGTTTTTCAGAGTTTTGGCCATAGATAGCGATCCCCGCGCTATCTGGGCCGCGATCGGTCATGGTGACCAGCATTTCGCTGAGCATCCGACCCAAATCGGGCTCCAAAGAGCTGTCTTTTAAGAACAACCCGACAATCCCACACATAAGCGACTCCTTCGTAAATCAGGGGGTCTCGGCGACCTTTCTTTGGCACTTACAGGAAAAAATTTTTCTTGTCAGGCAAAATTTTCATCTTCTAATTAGAACCAGGATGCAGCGGTGCGCGCTGCGCTGAAACCTGCCGCTTAGCTGCGGCCGACCTTCCGGAGGGACAAAATTGGAAGAGGAAATCGCAAAGCTCACAGCCGAGGTGGCCGCGCTCACGGCCTCCAACGCGGCGGGGAACACCGTCTCCGCTGAGATCTATTACTACCTGACCATCCCGCTGATGGTGCTGATCCATGTGGGCTTCTTGGCCTATGAGATGGGCGCGTCGCGGATGAAGAACGTGCTCGCCTCGAGCATCAAAAACATCCTGGCTTTCGCCTTCCTCGTGCCGACTTTCTACTATGTTGGTTGGTTCGTTTACTGGGCCTTCCCCACAGGCTTTACCGGCAGCGTCGGCCCGTTTGAAATTTCCGGCTGGGATTATGCAATCGCCGCCGCGAACCCGGCAGGGGCTGTGATGGGTCCGAACCTTGATGATGCTGCAACCGGCATCTTCTGGGGCGCCTTCACCCTCTTTGCCGCCACCACCGCATCGATCATGTCGGGCGCTGTGATTGAACGCATCCAGCTCACCGGTTTCTTGATCCTGGCGATCTTGCTGGGCTCGGTTGTGTGGATCCTGGGCGGTGCCTGGGGCTGGCATGCAGATGGCTGGCTGGTGACCCAATGGGGCTATCATGACTTCGGCGCCGCCGGTGTCGTTCATATGGTGGCTGGCTTCTTTGCCTTGGGTGTTCTGATCAATCTTGGACCGCGGATCGGCAAATTCAACGCCGATGGCAGCGCCAATCACCTGGCAGGCCACTCCATGCCGCTGACCCTGATCGGCTTGATGCTGATCATCGCGGGCTTCTTTGGCTTCTTGATGGGCTGCGTGATCTATCCGGGCGAAGGCTGGTCCTGGTCGGCAACCCAATTCACCACCATCTATGGCACGCCCATGAACCTCTCAGCGATGACCTTTAACATCCTGATGGGCTTTGGCGGCGGTATCATCGGTGCTTGGATGACCACCCGCGATCCGTTCTGGATGATGTCCGGTGCGCTTGGTGGGATCATCTCTTGTGCCGCAGGTCTCGACCTGTGGTGGCCGCCTCTGGCCTTTGCTGTGGCCTTTATCGGCGGTGCGATCCTGCCCTATTGCTCGGCCTTCATCGAGAAACTGGGCCTGGATGACGCCGTTGGCGCGGTCACCGTACACGGTATCCTGGGCGCATGGGGCCTGATCTCTGTGGGCATCTTCGCCGCCGGTTATCCTGCTCTTGCTGGTGAAGACGTGATCGAGATCTCGTTCATCGGTCAGCTGGTGGGCACCGTGGTTATGGCAGCTTTGGGCTTCATCCCCGGCTATATCACCTCACTGATCCTGAAATTCGCAGGTCTGCTGCGTGTTCCGGAAAATGCCGAGGTTGCCGGCCTGGATAAAACCAAGGTTCCTGCTGTGGCTTACCCCGAAGCAGATCTTGCTCTGAAACCCGCCGAATAATCAAACCTGAAGGAGAAACATCATGGGTTCCCCAATCACCAACGGCACCTGGGACGGCTTCACCGGCAGCTATTACACCGGGTTCGGCTCGGGCATGGAAGGCATCTGGCTGGCCATCTCGATCATCCTTTGCCTGGTCGCGCTCTTTGTCGGCGTGAAGCATGAAAAAGAAGCCTATGCCCGCTCCGAAATGGAGTAAGCCTTAAAGCCATCATGACGAAAGGCCGCCCCTCGGGGCGGCCTTTTTCATGTCTGCAATCCTCTGCGCTGAGAACGAAGCCGGACGGGCCGTTCTTTAAGTGGATTGCGGATAGCTGATGATCGACAGGAACTTTGCGGGCAAAGCGATCAGCTCTTCGGGCCCGTGAGGCGCATCGGCATCAAACAGCAAACTGTCCCCGGCCCGCATCTGATAGTGATTATCCCCATGGCGATACAGCACTTCGCCTTCGAGCATATAAAGCAGCTCGACCCCATCATGCTGAAAGATCGGAAACACATCGGATTCCGTGTTCAGGGTAATCATATAAGGTTCCATCACCACACCGCTGCCATTGGCCCCAATATGGCCCAGCAGGTTATATTGATGGCCCGCGCGGGTGCCCGCGCGCTCGATCTCCACCGCATCGCCCGCTTTGATATGCACCGCCTCCCGGCGTTCCTCATAGCGGCGGAAAAACGCGGTCAGCGGCACGCTCAAAGCATCCGCTAGGATCTTCATCGTGGTCAGCGAGGGCGAGGTATTGCCATTCTCGATCTTCGAGAGCATCCCCAGCGACAACCCGGTTTTCTCAGCCAGATCCGCCACAGTCATATCCTGCTGATGGCGAAAGGCACGCACCTCGCGGCCGATAGCAACTTCGAGATTTTTCTCTTTGCGCTCACGAATTTTATGGGGATCTTGTTTGAGCGCACTGGCTGACATTAGAGGTCTCCTCATTTGAGCCAGGCGCGAGAACATCCGCGGGCCTGTAAGCTCAGGAATATTTTTTTACTTATGTTATAATTTCTGACGTCTCGGTGGCAGACAAGACAATACTGACCAATTTCTCAGATTGAAATGGCGCTGCCCATTCATCTGGCACAAGCCTTGAGCGCTGCGTAAAAAGCAAAAGCCCCCGACCATGTCAGGGGCTTTTTGGAAGATGTTGTGCCAGGCTCAGCGTTTGGCGAAAGCGATGGGCAGGTAAGTTGGCCCGGTATTGCCGCTATCGGGCAAATAGGTGGCCTGACCATTGGCCTTGGGCGCGGTTAAGCGTTGAGACAGGATGCGATAGGCCACGGCCATGTCATTCTTGGCCACGATTTGCCCCAAACACAGATGCATCCCGCCGCCAAAGCCATAATTCTTGTCGCGCTTGGCGGTGATGTCGAATTGCGCTTCGGGGAAGGCTTCGGGATCAGTGCCCGCACTTTCCGAGAACAGGTGCAAGGTGGTGCCTTTGGCAATCTCCAGCCCTTGGAATTCGAAATCCTCAATGGCTTCGCGGGTCACCCAAGTGATGGTCGGGCGCATGCGCATACATTCCGCCGAGGCCGCCATATCCAGTTTCGGGTTCTCCGCCAGGATTTCCCATTGCACCGGGTTTTGCAGGAACATGGACATGCCCAGACCCAACTGGTTGCGGGTGGTATCCACCCCAGCAAAGGCCAGCATCACGCCCATATTGCGCAGCTCTTCGCGGCTGAGCTTATCCTCACCTTGCGAGGCAGAGGCCAGCATGGACAGCATATCATCGCCGGGATTGGCGATGCGTTCCTCAAGCACGCTATCGACCAGCGCATACATCTTTTCGGTGGCCGCTTCGATCTCGGGCAGGCTTTGTTTATAGGTCACGCCCAGGGCCAAGCCCATGCTTGCCGACAGCTCTAGGATCTCGCCAGCCAATTCTTCGGGCAGACCGATCAGCAGCGCCAGAACGCGGCCCGCATAAGGATCGGCGAAATCCTTCATGAAATCACATTCGCCCTTCTCGATGAAATCATCGATCAGATCATTGGTGATACGCTCAAATTCCGGCAGCAGCTTTTTCACTGTCTTGGGCGAGAAAGCCGGGTTCACCAATTGGCGCAAGCGCCGGTGATCGGCGCCTTCGGTGACAAGGATGGTTTCCCCCCACCATTTGGCGAAATGGCCTTCATTCACGCCATTATGTTCCGGCCAGGCATGGCTGCCTTGGCGCAGGCTTTTATGGATCAGCAGCTTGCCCATTTCGTGATGGCGCAGGACCGCCAGCCCATAGGGCGTGCGCGCATACCAACTGCTGTCGCGGGCCGCCCGAACTTCGGGCGACCGGATAGAATATTCTGGATTGGAAATATCCAAATAAGGTGCCGCCTCAAGCGGCAGTGTCTCTTGCTGCGGCATCTTTCGATCCTTGTGGCTAGAGGCCGCCCCTTAGGGCAGGCACTCCATATAAGTGTCGGAATCCCAATCGGTGACGGTGGACATGAAGCGTGCCCATTCATCCGATTTATACTCGTGATAGAGCCGATACATCTCGCCAGGCATGCCGCGCTGCACCACTTCGTCAGCGGCCAAAGCATCCAGTGCTTCGCCAAGGGACATGGGAAGTTTCTTAACTTCTTTGCCCTGCTCCATGGCTTCATAGATGTTGCGCTCTTCAGGCTCGCCCGGATCAAGCTGGTTGTCGATCCCGTCATCGGCGGCGGCCAGAATGGTGGAGCCCATGATATAGGGGTTCACCATGGAATCCACCGAACGGTATTCAAAGCGGCCCGGTGCCGATACCCGCAGACCCGTGGTACGGTTCTGGAAGCCCCAATCCGCAAAGACCGGCGCCCAGAAGCCCGTATCCCACAAGCGGCGATAAGAGTTCACCGTGGAACAGCCGATGGCGGTGAGCGCCTGAAGGTGATGCACGATCCCGCCGATCGCATCGAGCCCGGCTTTTTGCGGCATCTGCGGATCGCTGCCATCGGGCATAAAGGTGTTCTCGCCGCCTTTGACATACATATAGTTGTCGATCAGGCCGGGCAGGGCGTCAGGATCATTGCCGCATTTGACAAACTCATCCTCACCGCCGCGCCAAAGCGACATGTTATGGTGACAGCCCGAAGCCGAAACGCCCATAAAGGGTTTCGTCATGAAACAGGCGAAGATGCCAAATTCCCGCGCCACCTGCGCACAGATCTGGCGATATGTGGTCAGACGGTCCGCATTGCGCAGCACATCATCATACATCCAGTTCAGCTCGAGCTGACCCGGCGCGTCTTCGTGATCGCCCTGGATCATGTCCAGCCCCATTTTGCGGCTGTATTCCATGACCTTCATATAGACAGGGCGCAGGCTTTCGAACTGGTCGATGTGATAGCAATAAGGCTTGGAGAAACCGTCCTTGGGTTTGCCATTCTCATCGAATTTCAGCCACATCATCTCGGGCTCGGTGCCGATGCGCAGCTTCAGCCCGTTATGCTTTTGCTCGAAATCCTTATGGATACGGCGCAGGTTGCCCCGGCAATCGGCGGTCAGGAACGCGCCAGGATCGACCTTTTCTTCGCGGTTGCGGAAGAGCGTACAGTAAAACCGCGCCACCCGAGTGTCCCAAGGCAGCTGCATGAAGGTTTCCGGCTCGGGGATGCCCACCAGCTCGGCCGCTTCCGGGCCATAGCCCAGATATTCGCCAGAGCGGTTGGTAAAGAGGTTCATGGTGGCACCATAAACCAGCTGAAAGCCCTTTTTCGCCACGCTTTCCCAGTGATCGGCTGGGATGCCTTTGCCCATGATCTTGCCGGTGACCGACACGAACTGAAGGTAGAGATACTCGATACCCAGCTCGTCAATCTTCTTGCGGACTTCTTTGATTTTTTCGTCCCGCCCCGGGGCTTCGACGAATGCTTCGATATCCATTGCTCAGTCCTGTCTAGTCATCTGTCCAGACCCTTCGAGCAAGTTGCGATGATCCCTTCAAGAATAAAATATCACTATCAGGAAAGTTTCTTTCCCCGAGGCCCCATTCGCGTAAAAATTAAGCAAACTCCCGGTGATTGCCCCTTAACCGGCCCCGTCTCGGCGGCGTTGGCTGGGGCTGATCCCAAATTGATCCCGATAGGCGCGGGAAAAATGCGCCGGATTGGCAAAACCCGTGGCCAAAGCGATCTCGAGCACCGGCAAAACCGATTGTTGCAGCAGCTTATCGGCGGTCTCCAGGCGGATACGGCGGTAAAACACCATCATGGGCATGCCGAATCGCTCCGTAAAGAGCCGTTGGATCTGGCGCTTGCCGATACCGGATAAATCCGCCAGCTGTTCTTGGCTCAGCGGGTCGGCAATATGGCTTTCCATCAATTCAACCGCCGCCAGCAGCGCCGGGTTATGGATGTCATAGCGCGCCGCCGCCCCCATCCGCTGGGGCGCATCCGCCACCCGCACGCCAGTATGGATGAACCATTCACTGACCTGGCGGGCCAACCCGGTGCCGTGATCAGCGGCAATCATCGCATGCATCATATCTAGCGCCGCCGCCCCGCCCGCGCAGGTATAGCGATCGCGATCGATCACAAAGAGACGGCGTTCCATCAGCGGCCAATCTCCCAGCTCGCCCATGGCCTCGTAATGCTCCCAATGCACCGTGAAACGCCGCTGCCCCATAACCCCGGCTTTGGCCAAATCCACCCCGCCGCCGGAAATCCCCCCCAAAGGGATGCCTTGGGCCGCCAGGCGCTGAATGCCCCGCCACAGCGCCGGATCT
Source organism: Mangrovicoccus sp. (assembly GCA_025800345.1). GTDB lineage: Bacteria > Pseudomonadota > Alphaproteobacteria > Rhodobacterales > Rhodobacteraceae > JANSYP01. The sequence continues at coordinate 13,846 of JAOXSB010000098.1, forward strand.
TCGCGCAGCACCGGATTGCCCCCGGCCACCACAAAGATCAGATCGAAATCCTCACCAGCCTCGCGCAGGGCCTGCGTATCAAAACGCGCCCCGGCCGAGGCCGCCACTGGCCCCCCCGCCATGGAAAGAAAGCGCACATCATAAAGGCCCCGCCCGGCTAGCAGATTGGCGGCGCGCAAGGGCTCTACCGCCGCCGAACAGGACATCAGCGCGAATCCTGGCACCAAAAGAAAGCCCAGCCGCTTATTCGGGACGCTTACGCCCATTTTCTACTCGCCATTTTTAGTCAAAACGCCTGCCCTTGTCGTATTTAGATAAGCGCATGGCAATATCAGAAAAGACGCCTGTGGTTTTCTCATGCCAGCCTAAGAGCAGATCGAGAAAAGGGGTCGAAGTGCGATATTCCGGTTTCAGAGTGCTGCGCGAAGGGCTGTTCGGCCATAAAGGCTGGAAACCGGCCTGGAGAGATCCCGCGCCCAAAACCCATTATGATATCATCATCGTGGGTGGCGGCGGTCACGGGCTGGCCACGGCCCATTATCTGGCGAAAATCTATGGCGAGAAATCCATCGCCGTGCTGGAAAAAGGCTGGATCGGCGGCGGCAATGTGGGGCGCAACACCACCATCGTGCGGTCGAACTATCTGCTTGATGGCAATGAACCATTCTACGAATTCTCGCTCAAGCTTTGGGAAGGGCTAGAGCAAGATCTCAACTATAACGCTATGGTCAGCCAGCGGGGGATTTTGAACCTCTGCCATAGCGACGCGCAGCGCGATGCCTATCGCCGCCGGGGCAATGCGATGTTGCTCAATGGGGCCGATGCGGAATTGCTGGACCCTGATCAAGTGCGCCGCATGGCCCCGTTCCTCAATTTCGACAATGCGCGCTTTCCCATCAAAGGCGGGTTGTTGCAGCGCCGGGGCGGCACCGTGCGCCATGATGCGGTGGCCTGGGGCTATGCCCGCGCTGCCGATAGCCGCGGCGTGGACATTATCCAAAATTGCGAGGTCACCGGCTTTCGCATCGAAAAGGGTCGCGTCAAAGGGGTAGAAACCTCGCGCGGTTTCATCGGCGCGGGCAAGGTCGGCGTCGCCGTGGCGGGCAGTTCCTCGCGGGTGATGGAAAAAGCCGGGATGCGCCTACCGCTGGAAAGCCACGCTTTGCAAGCTTTTGTATCCGAGGGGCTCAAGCCAGTGCTGCCGGGTGTGATCACATTTGGCGCGGGGCATTTCTATGTCTCGCAATCGGACAAAGGTGGGCTGGTCTTTGGCGGCGATATCGATGGCTATAATTCCTATGCCCAGCGCGGCAATCTGCCAGTGATCGAAGATGTCTGCGAAGGCGGCATGGCTTTGATGCCAATGATCGGGCGGGCAAGGCTGCTGCGCATGTGGGGCGGGATCATGGATATGTCCATGGATGGCTCGCCCATCATCGACCGCACCCCGGTCGACGGGCTCTATTTCAATGGCGGCTGGTGCTATGGCGGCTTCAAAGCCACGCCCGCATCGGGCTATGTTTTCGCCCATTTGCTTTCGACCGATCAGCCCCATGACACCGCGACCGCCTATCGTTTTGACCGGTTCCGCCGGGGCTATTTGATCGATGAAAAGGGCGTTGGCGCCCAACCTAACCTGCATTGAGGCGCCCATGTTGATCCCCCACCCCCTGCTTGGCCCGCGCGATTCCGCTGAATTCACCTATCTCGGCGATGCCAGCCTGATCGCCCGCCCCGATGGTATGAGCGATGGCGCAGACGAGGCGTTCTACGACTATCTTTATCTGCGCGATAACCCCGCAGGCATTCACCGCGAGCTGTGGTTTCACGAACAAGGCGACCGGTCTTGGCTGGTGGTCACCCGCAACACGCTGACCCATGAAATCCTAGGCGCAGAGCTGGCCCGTGATGTGGCCATGGCCCAGCGCAACACCCCGGAGGCAAAGGCATGAGCCAGAAAAACCGCCTATCGGGTGGTCTGATCGACCGCAGCCAAAGCCTGAGCTTCACCTTTGACGGGCGCAAATATACCGGCCATCCCGGCGATACGCTGGCCTCGGCCTTGCTGGCCAATGGGGTGCGCTTGATGGGGCGCAGCTTCAAATATCACCGGCCCCGCGGCCCGCTTTGCGCCGGATCGGAAGAGCCCAACGCCTTGGTAGAGCTGCGCGATGACGCCCGCCAAGAGCCCAATACCCGCGCCACCACCGCCGAGCTGTTCGATGGGCTTAGCGCCAATAGCCAGAACCGCTGGCCTTCGCTGGCCTTCGACGCTTTGGGGATCAATGACAAATTCTCCAGCTTTCTGAGCGCGGGGTTCTATTACAAGACCTTCATGTGGCCCGCCGCTTTCTGGGAAAAGCTCTATGAGCCGATGATCCGCCGGGCCGCCGGGCTGGGATCGCTGAGCATGGAGGCTGATCCCGACGCGTATGATCGCGGCAGTCTTTATGCGGATCTACTGATCATCGGCGCGGGCCCTGCGGGGCTGGCCGCGGCCCTCACCGCCGGGCGCGCCGGCGCGCGGGTGATCCTGGCCGATGAAGATTTCCACATGGGCGGGCGGCTCAATGCCGAAACCTTCCCGCTGGATGACGCCCCGGCCCAGGATTGGATCGCCGCAACACTGGCCGAGCTGAAAAGCCTGCCCAATGTGCGGCTGATGACCCGCACCACAGTGCTTGGGGCCTTTGATCATGGGGTCTATGGCGCCTTGGAGCGGGTGGCCGATCATCTGCCCCAGCCCAAAGCCCATCAGCCGCGGCAAATCCTGTGGCGCATTCAGACCAAACGCGCGCTGCTTTGCGCCGGGGCCACAGAACGCTCCATCGGGTTTGAGAATAATGACCGTCCGGGCATCATGCTGGCCGGGGCGCTGCGCGCCTATGCCAATCGCTGGGCCGCAACCCCTGCCCAGCGCGTGGCGATCTTTACCAATAATGATGACGGCCATCGCGGCGCGGTGGATCTGATCGCCAAAGGCGTGCAAGTCACCGCTGTGATCGACCCGCGCCCAGATGCCCCGCGCATTGCCGATTGCGAATTGCTGGCTGGGGCGCAGGTGATCAATACCCAAGGCCGCCTGGGCCTGAGCTTTGCCGAATTGCGCCTGAGCGATGGAAGCATGCGGATCATGGAATGCGGGGCGATTGGCGTCTCGGGTGGCTGGAACCCCAATGTGCATCTGACCTGCCATCAAGGGGCAAAACCGGTCTGGAATGACGAGATCGCCGCATTCGTGCCCGCGGCAAACACCCCGCCGGGGCTGAGCATCGCCGGCGCCGCTGCAGGTGTGCTCTCTACCCATGGGGCGCTGCGCACAGGGGCCGAGGCCGCCGCACAGGCCCTTGAGGATTTGGGAATGTGCGCATCGCCCGCGCCAACCCCCACCGCCGAAGATGCGCCCATTAGGCTCAGCCCGTTTTGGTATGTGGCCGAGGGCAAAGGCCGGGCCTGGCTGGATCAGCAAAATGATGTGACCGTCAAGGATGTGAAGCTCGCCCATCAAGAAGGCTTCCGCTCGGTGGAGCATCTCAAACGCTACACCACCCTGGGCATGGCCACCGATCAGGGTAAAACCGCCAATATGGGCGGGCTGGCGGTGATGGCCGAGATGACCGGCAAATCCATCCCCGAAACCGGCCCCACCATGTTCCGCCCGCCTTATACCCCAGTGGCCATGGCCGCTTGGGCCGGACGCTCGCGGGATGCGGATTTCCGCCCCACCCGGCGCAGCCCCAGCCATGATTGGGCCGCTGAGCAAGGCGCGGTATTTGTCGAAGTGGGCCAGTGGCTACGCGCGCAATGGTTCCCCCAGCCAGGCGAGGATCACTGGCGCGCCTCCGTGGATCGCGAGGTTTTGGCCGTGCGCGCAGGCGTGGGCGTTTGCGATGTGACCACCTTGGGCAAGATCGATGTGCAGGGCGCGGATGCGGCAACCTTCCTGAACCGGATCTATTGCAACGGTTTTGCCAAACTAGCGGTGGGCAAAACCCGCTATGGGTTGATGCTGCGCGAGGATGGCATGGCCATGGATGACGGCACCGCCGCGCGTCTGGCCGAGGATCATTTCGTGGTCACCACCACCACCGCCAATGCGGTCGCGGTGTTCCGCCATATGGAATTTGCCCGGCAATGCCTCTGGCCGGAACTGGATGTGCAACTGATCTCCACCACCGAGGCATGGGCGCAATATGCGGTGGCAGGTCCGAATTCCCGCGCCTTGCTGGAACGGATCGTGGATGAGGGCGTGGATATTTCCAACGAGGCCTTCCCCTTCATGGCCTGCGGCGAGATTACGATCTGTGGCGGGCTGCGGGCGCGGCTGTTTCGGATCTCATTCTCCGGCGAGCTGGCCTATGAAATCGCGGTGCCCACCCGTTATGGCGACGCGCTCATGCGCCGCTTGATGGAATTGGGCCAGGATCTGGGCGTGACCCCTTATGGCACCGAAGCGCTCGGCGTGCTGCGCATCGAAAAAGGCCATGCGGCGGGCAATGAGCTGAACGGTCAAACCACCGCTGCCAATCTCGGGCTCGGGCGCATGGTCTCTAGTAAGAAAGACAGTATCGGCGCGGTGCTGTCCCGGCGCGAAGGCCTAAGCCTGCCCGATGACAAACGCCTGATCGGGCTAAAGCCAGTGGATGCGGCCAATCCGCTGCTGGCAGGATCGCATCTGTTCGATCAAGGCACCGAGGCCGTGGCCGCCAATGATCAAGGTTGGGTGACCTCTGTGGCCTATTCCCCGCATATGGGATCCAGCATTGCCCTGGCTTTCCTCAAACGCGGCGATGCCCGTCTGGGCGAGGTGATCCGCGTGGTGAACCCGCTGGGCGGCAGCGATATCGAGGCCGAGATCGTCAGCCCCCATTTCATCGACCCAGAAGGAGACCGGTTGCGTGCCTGATCTGACCCTTGCCCCCCGCAGCGCGCTTGGCGGGACAGAGCCGCGCATCGATCAGATCGGCGGCATCACCTTGACCGAGCGCCCCGATATCGCCCTGGCCTCCCTGGCGGCGCGGCGCGGCAAAGCCCCGGCCCTGGACAAAGCCATCGCCCCGCTGCTGGGCGCGGCCTTGCCCGATATCTCCGCCAGCAGCGGCGCCGGGGATATCCGCGCGTTTTGGACAGGGCCAGATCAATGGATACTGCGCGCGCCTTATGGCAGCCATGAAGATCTGGCCGCACAGGTCAAATCGGCGGTGGGCAATGCGGGCTCTGTGACCGAGCAAAGCGATGCTTGGGCCGGGTTCAGCCTGATGGGCGATGATCTTACCGGAGTGCTGGAATTGCTGGCCCGGGTCGATCCCGCCAGCCTTAGAGATGGCACGGCCCTGCGCAGCCAAATCCACCATATCGGCTGTTTTCTGATCTGCGAATCTGCGCTATCGGAACTGTTGATTTTCGGGCCGCGTTCCTCGGCCGCCTCATTGCATCATGCGCTGATTTCCGCGATCCGATCTGCGGAAAGCCTGCGCCCAGCCCCATCCCAAAGCTGAGAAAGCCCCATGTCTGCACAGATCATCGACGGCAAAGCCTTTGCCGCTAGCTTGCGTACCCGCATTGCCGAGCATGTCACCCGGCTCAAAGCTGATCACGGTCTGACCCCTGGTCTTGCGGTGGTGATCGTGGGCGAAGACCCGGCCAGCCAGGTCTATGTGCGCAACAAAGGCAAACAAACCCGCGAGGCCGGGATGCATTCGGTGGAACATGCCCTGCCCGCTGAGACTTCGGAATCCGATCTGCTGGCGCTGATTGACCAGCTCAATAGCGATCCGGCGATCCATGGCATTTTGGTGCAGCTTCCCCTGCCCGATCATCTCAACGAGGATCTGGTGATCAACGCCATTGATCCGGCCAAGGATGTGGATGGGTTTCATATCTCTAATGTGGGGCTTTTGGGCACCGGCCAGAAATCCATGGTGCCGTGCACGCCGCTGGGCTGTGTGATGCTGCTGAAAGATCATTATGGCAGCCTAGAAGGGCTCAACGCTGTGGTGGTGGGGCGCTCTAACATCGTGGGCAAACCCATGGCGCAGCTGTTGCTGGGGCAAAGCTGCACCGTGACCATCGCCCATTCGCGCACCAAGGATCTGCCGAAACTGCTGGGCGAGGCCGATATCGTTGTGGCCGCAGTGGGCCGGCCCGAAATGATCCCGGGCGATTGGATCAAACCCGGCGCCACCATCATCGATGTGGGCATCAATCGCATCCCCAAAGAAGATGGCAAAACCCGCCTGGTGGGCGATGTGGATTTCGCCAGCGCCCAAAGCCGCGCCGGGGCAATCACCCCCGTGCCCGGCGGGGTCGGTCCCATGACCATCGCTTGTCTGCTGGCCAATACGGTCACGGCCTGTTGCCGCACCCATGGGCTTGCCGAGCCCGATGGGCTCACCGCCTGAACCATTCCCAAGATCACAAGAACCGAGAAGACCATGAGCCAATACACTCTCACCGTTCAATGCGCCTCTAAACCCGGTGTGGTGGCTGGGATTGCCACCTATCTGGCCAATGCGGGCTGCAACATCACTGATGCTCAGCAATTCGACGATTCTGAGACCGGCAAATTCTTCATGCGGCTGAATTTCGAAAGCTTAGAGGGCACCGGGATTGACGCGCTGAAAGAGGGTTTTGCCCCGCTGGCCGAGAATCTCGCCCTGGATCAATACGCCTTCCACGATCCCAGCGAGAAGATGAAAGTGATCATCATGGTGTCGCGCTTTGGGCATTGCTTGAACGATCT
>JAOXSB010000103.1 GCA_025800345.1 Mangrovicoccus sp.
CGCAATCGGGCTCCGGCCTCCTCGTCTCGACGCCGACCCCACGAGCCCCATGACCCATATTCTCGCTATCGACCAAGGCACGACCTCCTCCCGTGCCATTCTTTTCGACGCCGCAATGAAACCCATCGCCAGCGCCCAAGAAGAGTTTCCCCAGCATTACCCCGATAGCGGCTGGGTCGAACATGATCCCGAAGATCTGTGGCAGACCACCCTGCGCACCTGCCGCGCTGCGCTGGATCAAGCCGGGCTATCGGCCGCTGACATCTCGGGCATCGGCATTACCAATCAGCGCGAAACCACATTGGTTTGGGACCGCGCAACCGGCGCCGCGATCCATAACGCCATCGTCTGGCAAGATCGCCGCACCGCCGAGCTTTGTGCCAAACTGCGCCAGGCAGGCCATGAAGATATGGTCACTGCCCGCACTGGGCTGCTGCTCGACCCTTATTTCTCCGGCACCAAGCTGAAATGGCTTTTGGACAATGTGGAAGGGGCCCGCGCCCGCGCCGAGGCTGGCGAGCTGGTCTTTGGCACTGTGGACAGCTGGCTGATCTGGCACCTGACCGGCGGGCGCGCCCATGTGACCGATGCCACCAATGCGGCCCGCACATTGCTCTATGACATCCATCGGGGGGAATGGTCCTCTGAAATCTGCGCGCTGCTGGATATCCCCCTTTCCATGCTGCCCGAGGTGCATGATTGCGCCAGCGATTTTGGCCTGACAGATGCTGATCTGTTCGGGGGCGAGATCCCCATCTTGGGCGTGGCGGGCGATCAACAAGCCGCCACTCTGGGCCAGGCCTGTTTCGCGCCTGGCATGCTCAAATCCACCTATGGCACGGGCTGTTTTGCTTTGCTCAATACTGGCGAGCGCCCGGTGGCATCGAAAAGCCGCCTTTTGACCACCATCGCCTATCAGCTTGATGGCAAGCCCACTTATGCGCTGGAAGGCTCGATCTTTGTGGCGGGCGCGGTGGTGCAATGGTTGCGCGATGGGCTGAAAATCATCGATGCAGCGCCCCAGACCCAAGCCCTGGCCGAAGCCGCTGATCCCGCTCAGCAGCTGATCCTTGTGCCCGCCTTTACCGGGTTGGGCGCGCCCTATTGGAACCCCGATTGCCGCGGCGCAGTGTTTGGCTTGACCCGCAATTCCGGCCCCGCGGAAATGGCCAAAGCGGCGCTGGAAAGCGTGGGCTATCAAACCCGCGATCTGCTGGAAGCCATGCATGCGGATTGGCCCGAGGCCAGTGATGATGGCGTGTTGCGCGTGGATGGGGGCATGGCAGCCAGCGATTGGACACTGCAATTCCTCTCGGACATTATCGGCGCGCCAGTGGACCGGCCCGAGATTACCGAAACCACGGCTCTTGGGGTGGCTTGGCTGGCTGGCAGTCGCGCCGGGATTTATCCCGACCAAGAAGGTTTTGCCAAAACCTGGGCGCTCGAACATCGCTTCGATCCCGCCATGAGCGAGCCCACCCGCGAGGCCCGCTATGGGGCCTGGAAACGGGCCGTGGCCGCGACCCAATCCGCATGACGCCCTATACGCTCGATCTGCCCGCCCGTATCCGCTTTGGCCGCGGCACCGCCCAAGAAGCCCCAGCAGCGATTGCCGCCTTTGGCAAACGGGTGGTGCTGGTGCATGGCCGCGATGGGGATCGGGTGGCCTGGCTAGGCGCCGCCCTGGCCGAGCGCGGCTGTGACATTACCACCATCGCCTGCGCGGGCGAGCCAGATCTGCCATTGCTCATCGCCGCCCGGGTACAGGCCCAGGCCGCAGATCCACAGGTTGTTATAGGCTGCGGCGGCGGCGCGGCGCTGGATCTGGCCAAGGCCCTAGCGGCCCTGATCCCGGCCCCGGGAGATCCCCTGGATCATCTCGAAGTGGTGGGCAAAGCACTGCCGCTAAAGGTGCCGCCCCTGCCATTCATCGCCTTGCCTACCACCGCAGGCACGGGCTCAGAAGTCACCAAAAACGCGGTGATCGGCGTGCCCGAACATGGGCGCAAAGTCTCGCTGCGCGACCCTGCCATGCTGCCCCGCCTGGCGCTGATTGATCCTGCCCTCACCGATCACAGCCCGCGCGCCATCACTTTGGCCTCAGGGCTTGACGCCATCACCCAAGTGATCGAGCCCTATCTGTGCACCCGCGCCAATTCGGTCACCGATGCGCTTTGCGCCGGTGCCATCCCCAAAGCCCTGGCCGCGCTGAAAACCCTGATGGTACGCGAAGATGCAGCCTCTCGGGACCAGCTTGCCTATACCGCCCATATCAGTGGCCTTGCCCTGGCCAATTCCGGGCTGGGGGCGGTGCATGGATTGGCAGGCGTGATCGGCGGGCGCTTGCCCCAGGCTCCCCATGGGGCGGTATGCGGCGCGCTTTTACCAGCGATCTTACAAACCAACCGCCAAGCCCTGCCCCCAGAGGCTCCGGTTCACGCGCGCTTTGACCAGGTGGAGCATTGGATTGCTGATGTATTTGGCCCCGAAGGCAGCGCTGCCTTGGCCAAATGGTCCCAAAGCCAAGGCTTGCCCGGGCTGGGCGAGATGGGGCTCAGCCCCCAGATGATCCCCGATATCGCCGCGGCTGCCGCGGCCTCATCCTCCATGAAAGCCAATCCAGTGGCTCTGGACGGCGCTGAGTTGGCGCGAGCCCTCCAAAGCGCCATGTGAGCCTGGCACAGAACTATCGTGCTCAGCCTCATAGGCAATCTTGCGCCTAGCCGTTAGGCTTTCCCCATGACCCGTGTCTTTGCGATTCCCGCTCTTCTGGCCCTGGGGCTCAGCGCTTGCAGCCCCGTGCCCTATTCCTCGCCCAGCGCCACCGCGCCGATCGAACCGATCTATCCAAACCCGCCCGTGGGCGAGAGCGCTGGCCCGTTCACCCCGGGCGATGGACAGGTTGATCTGGGCAGCGCGCCCAGCCCGCAAGCCATGGCGGAAACCTGCCGCACGGCGGCGGCCAAACGCCTTGGCCGTGCACCCAATGCGATCTCGGTCGCCCCGGCGGAAGAAACCGCCCTGGGCTTTGTGGTCTTCGGTGAAAGCCCAGCGCCTTTGGTGACCGTGGAATGCAGCTTTGGCCCAGAGGGCGATCTGCGGGCCGTGCGCACGGCCTGAACCGGTTCAAAACCGCGCGGATCACTCAAGCCGGGTGATCCGCCCATCGGTATAAGGGGTGTAAGGCCCGTTCAACGCGCTGAGATAATCGGCCAATACCCGATCAAGCCCCGGCCCGAAATCATACGCCTCTTCTGCGGCGGCAAACATACGATAGCCATCCCCGCCCCGGCGCACATAATTATTGGTCACCACCCCATAGGTGGCTTCGGGATCGATGGGCACCCATTCCCCGCCACTGGCAAGCTCCACGCTGACAATGCGCCCTTCATTGGGGCCTGCATCGGGATCCCAGGAAAACCGCATCCCTGCGATCTGTGGAAAGCGGCCTTTCATATCCTCCACCTGACTGACCCCGTTTTCCAGCCCATCGATGATCATCATGCCGCTGGCGCTAAAGGTGGAGAGCGTGTTTTGAAACGGCAGCACCGTGAGCACTTCGCCCATAGTGATCTCGCCAGGATTGATCGACGCGCGCAACCCGCCGCCATTGGTGATCGCGATGGTGATACCCTGATCGCGCACGCGTTCTAACATCGCATCGGCCACCAGATTGCCCATGGCGCATTCGCCCATGCGGCAGGCGTCGCGATCCCCATCGATCAGATCAGCAGCCTCCCCCACAAGCTCAGCTTTCAATTCCTCAAGCGGGGCGGCCAATTCCGCCACCCGCGCCGCAATCGCCGGGTCCGGGGAAATATCCGGGCCCAAGACAATCGGGCCACCTGTGGCAGAGACCACTTGGCCTGCATCGTCAAACACCAGCACCAAATGCCCCAGATAGCGCGAATAGGCCCCTGCCTGAACCACCGGCACAGCCCCTGCCATCACCGGATATGGCCCGGCCGCATCCGGATCATCACTGTTCAGGTAAGTATGGGAATGCCCACCGATCACCGCATCGATGCCAGGAACTTCGGCGGCGATCTCGATATCACGGTTCAGCCCCACATGGGTCAGCGCCAGGATCTTATCGATGCCTTGCTCTTCCAGCGCCGCCACATCTTCGCTGAGCGCGACGACCTCATCGACAAAGCGCACATTTGGGCCAGGTGAAGAGGTGTCCATGGTATCCGTAGCAAGCGCTGAGACTATGGCGATTTTCTCGCCGCCGACCTCCAAGATCAGTTGTTCTTGCACTTGCCCAGCCAGCACGGGTTCCCCGCTCACGTCAATATTGCCCGAGATCACCGGAAAAGGCACCGCGGCAATGAAATCGGCCAGTTTCACAGGGCCATCGTCGAATTCGTGATTGCCCACCGCCATGGCGTCAAAGCCAATCGCGGTCATGAACTCTGCCTCAACCGCGCCTTTGTAATTGGTATACATCAGTGAGCCTTGGAACTGATCGCCCGCATCTAGGGTGAGCACATTTGCCCCCTCAGCCAAAAGCGCCTCTCGGGTCTCTTTCAGGGCTGTGGCCAGCCGCGCCACGCCGCCAAAACACTCTCCCAGCGCGTCTTCATCGGCCGAGCAAGTGGCATTGTATTTATTGACCGGCTCAATACGGCTGTGCAGATCGTTGATATGCAGCACATGAAGCTCGAATTCAGCCTGAGCTGCCCCTGACCAAACCGCCGCCCCTAGCGACAGTGCCGCCAGTTTGCCAAAGTGCACCTTGCTCATCGCTCTATCCTCAAAACCCGTTTAAACTTAGCCTGCACGGGCGGCCCCCAGTGACGCAAGCCCCATGGCATGTCTTGACGGAAAAACCGCAGCCAGGCAGGAGAGCCCCCATGGTGATCTATAAGATATTCCGCACGAGCGAATGGGATGCGCTTTGCGCAGCGGGTGAAACCGCAGGCGCGCCAGTGGATTTGGCCGATGGCTATATTCATTTCTCGGCGGCGGGACAGCTGCGCGAAACCGCGGCCAAGCATTTCGCTGGGCTCGATGATCTGGTCTTGGCTCAGGTGGATGGCGAGGCTTTGGGCGCGGCCCTGGCCTGGGAACAATCCCGCGGCGGCGCGCTGTTCCCCCATTTGTATCGCGCCCTGCGCCGGGATGAAGTGATCGCCCATTCTCCCCTCACGCTGGGCCCGGATGGCGCCCATATTTTTCCGGATGATATACCGTGATGCGATTGATTGAAGTGGCCGCGCTGCAGGCCATGCGCCTGACCGATCCTGAAACCGCCCATAACCTCGCGGTCAAAGCGCTAGAGCAAGGGCTGGTGCCCAAGCCAGGGCCGGTCAGCTCGCCGCGCCTGCGCTGCAACATTGCCGGGCTCGAGATGCCCAACCCTGTCGGGTTGGCCGCAGGGTTTGACAAACATGCCCAAGCGGTGCCGGGGCTATGCGCTGCTGGATTTGGCTCGATTGAGATCGGCGGCGTGACACCCAAGGCGCAGCCAGGCAATGCCAAACCGCGGGTGTTTCGCCTACGTGCTGATCACGGGGTGATCAACCGCTATGGGCTCAATAGCGAAGGGGCCGAAGCTGTGGCCGCGCGCCTGGCATCTGCCCGCGCGAAATCCCCCCTGCCCGTGCCCGTGGGGCTCAATCTTGGCGCCAATAAAGACAGCGCAGATCGCAGCACTGATTACGCCGAAGTGCTGCGCATTTGTGGGCCGCATGTGGATTACGCCACCATCAATGTCTCTTCCCCCAATACCGAAGGGCTGCGGGATCTTCAGGGGCGTGCCGCCCTTTGGGGCGTGATCACAGGCGTGCTGGAAGCGCGCGCCAACCTGCCCCGGCCCATTCCGATCTTTGTGAAGATCGCGCCCGATATGAGCGAGGCGGATTTGAAGGATATCGCAGAAGTGGCCCAAGAAAGCGCCCTAGATGGGATCGTGGCCACCAATACCACTGTGGCCCGCGAGGGGTTGCAAAGCCGCTATGGGCGCGAAACCGGCGGGCTTTCAGGCCGTCCGGTCTTTGAGCGTTCCACCGAAGTTCTGGCGACGCTTTACCGGCTGACTGAAGGCAAAATCCCCCTGATCGGGGTGGGCGGGATCGAGGATGCGGAAACCGCCTATGCCAAGATCTGCGCCGGGGCCAGCGCGTTGCAACTTTACTCCGCACTCACCTGGAAAGGGCTCAGCCTGGTCAGCCGCATCGCTGACGGGTTGGAAATGCGCCTGGCCGCTGATGGCTATGACAATATCGCAGAAGCTGTGGGCAGCGCACATCGCTAACCCAGATATGGCCGCGCGGCCTTGACATAAGGCCCGCCGCGCCGCACATCGCACAAATCTTGCAACCGGGCGTTTTGTAGGCGCCAAACCGACGAGGAAGACGGATATGTCCCAAGTCACTCTCACCTTTCCCGATGGCGCAGCGCGCGACTATCCCGCTGGCGTCACCCCCGCAGAGATCGCCGCAGGCATCTCCAACAGCCTGGCGAAAAAAGCCATCTCGGCGCAGTTTGACGGAGCCCATTGGGATCTGGCCTGGCCGATTGACCGCGATGGCACCATTGCCATCAACACCATGAAAGACCCCGAGCCTGCACTCGAGCTAATCCGCCACGATATGGCCCATATCATGGCCCGCGCGGTGCAGGAGCTTTGGCCCGATGTGAAGGTCACCATCGGCCCAGTGATCGAAAATGGCTGGTATTATGATTTCGACCGCGAAGAGCCCTTCACCCCCGAAGATCTCGGCGCGATTGAGGCGAAAATGCGCGAGATCATCAATGCCCGCGATCCTGTGCGCACCGAAGTGTGGGACCGCGCCCGCGCCATTGCCCATTATGAAGCAGGCGATGAGCCTTATAAGGTCGAGCTGGTGGGCATGATCCCCGAAGACCAACCCATCCGCATGTATTGGCATGGGGAATGGCAAGATCTATGCCGTGGCCCGCATTTGCAACATACGGGCCAATTGCCCGCCGATGCGTTCAAGCTGATGAAAATCGCCGGAGCCTATTGGCGCGGCGACAGCAATCGCCCGATGTTGCAACGGATCTATGGGGTGGCCTTCCAGAACCGCCAACAGCTCAAGGATCACCTGACCTTCCTTGAAGAAGCGGAAAAGCGCGATCACCGCCGCTTGGGCCGCGAGATGGATCTGTTCCATATGCAGGAAGAAGCCCCCGGTCAGGTATTTTGGCACCCCAATGGCTGGTCCATCTATACCGAGCTGCAAGATTACATGCGCCGGCAACAGCGCAAGGGCGGCTATGTAGAGGTGAACACCCCCCAAGTGGTGGACCGCAAGCTGTGGGAAGCGTCGGGGCATTGGGACAAGTATCAAGAAAACATGTTCATCGTCGAAGTGGACGAAGATCATGCGCGGGAAAAGGCGATCAACGCGCTCAAACCCATGAATTGCCCCTGCCATGTGCAGATCTTTAACCAGGGCCTGAAATCCTATCGCGACCTGCCCTTGCGCATGGCCGAATTTGGATCTTGCGCGCGCTATGAGCCCTCGGGGGCGCTGCATGGGATCATGCGGGTGCGCGGCTTTACCCAAGATGACGCCCATATCTTTTGCACCGATGACCAGATCACGGAGGAAACCCGTATCTTCATCGATTTCCTCTCGGGCATCTATTCGGATCTGGGCTTTGATGATTGGGTGATCAAACTCTCCACCCGCCCCGAAAAGCGCATCGGTTCCGATGAAAGCTGGGATCGGCTGGAAAAAGCTCTGGGCGACGCGTGCCGCGCGGCAGGGCACGAGTTTGAGATCCTCGAAGGTGAAGGGGCGTTTTACGGGCCCAAGCTGGAATTCACCCTCACCGATGCCATTGGCCGGAACTGGCAATGCGGCACGCTGCAAGTGGATTCCAATCTGCCCGACCGGTTGGATGCGAGCTTTATCGGCGCTGATGGGGCTAAGCATCGCCCGGTGATGCTGCACCGCGCGGTTCTGGGCTCGTTTGAACGCTTCATCGGTATTTTGATCGAAGAACATGCGGGCAAGCTGCCCTTCTGGCTCGCGCCGCGCCAAGTTGTGGTGGCCGCCATCGTGTCGGATGCGGATGAATATGTGCTGGAAGTGGTGGAAAAGCTCAAAGCTGCGGGCATCCGCGCCGAAGCCGATCTACGCAATGAAAAAATCAATTACAAGGTGCGTGAGCATTCCGTGGCCAAAGTGCCGGTGATCCTGGCCTGCGGCATGCGCGAGGTCGAAGAACGCTCGGTCAGCTTGCGCCGCTTGGGGGAAAAGAAAACCTCCACCGTGGTGCTCGATGAGATCGTCGAGACCCTGGGCCGCGAAGCAACCGCGCCGGATAAACTGTAACAAAACACCTAAAGGGATGTTTCAAAGGCCCGAGAGTTTTCTCGGGCCTATTATTTTTGACTATATATCAATGCACTAATCTTGTGCCCCTAAAAGCGATCTTCGCAAAGCCTGACGCCCTCGTGAGCCCACGCGCCTGTGACTGGCCTCCGGGACAATTATTTCCCTATCTGTCCTCGTCGTTGACAAGCGACCGTGAATTTTGACCGCTCAAAGGGATATCCCATGTCGAACACTGCCAAAACCCTCGCCGTTGCTGGCTCTGTTGCTGCAGCTCTGGCCGCCCATGCCCCCACCTCTGCAGAGGCGCAAGCCAAAGAAAAATGCTTCGGCGTTTCCCTGGCAGGGAAAAATGATTGCGCGGCAGGCCCTGGCACCACCTGCGCGGGCACCTCAACCGTTGATTACCAAGGCAATGCTTGGACCTTGGTGCCTGCGGGCACTTGCGCCGATATCGAGCTGCCCGCTCAGGCCGATGGCACCCCGCGCGAAGGCTCGCTGGAAGAGCTGAGCCGCGATCTGCCCGCCTAAGATATGCTCTGCTGTGCGCCCTCGGGATTGGCCGGGGGCGCAATTGCCAAGGAAGCCCCATGCTTGATCACGCGCCCAACCTGACCCAATTGCCCAACCGGCCCGGTGTGGGGTTCAAGCCTCAGCATTTTGACGCGCTGATGCGCGATCCTGGCCCAGTGGCTTGGATCGAAATTCATGCGGAAAACTATATGGGTGCAGGTGGGCGGCCCCTGGCGCAATTGCACGCTCTATCAGAGCGCTTTGCCATTTCCGTGCATGGGGTTGGCCTTTCCATTGGCGGCGAAGGCCCGCTGGACCGCGATCATCTGGCCCGGCTGAAACATTTGCTGAGCTGGCTAAACCCGGCCAGTTTTTCTGAACACCTGGCCTGGTCCACCCATGAGACTGGCTATTTCAATGATCTGCTGCCCTTGCCCTATACAGAAGCCACATTGGCGCGGGTTTGCGCCCATATCGATCAGGTGCAAGAAACGCTTGGACGGCAAATCTTGCTGGAAAACCCATCCAATTATCTGGCCTTTGCCGAAAGCACGATCCCAGAGGTGACGTTTTTGGCCGAGATCGCAAATCGCACTGGCTGCGGGCTACTGCTGGATGTGAACAATGTCTATGTCTCTGCCTGCAATCAACAAAGCGAGCCGCACGCCTACCTTGATGCCTTCCCGCTAGAGCAAGTGGGCGAGCTGCATTTGGGAGGCCATGACGAAGATCGCGACGATCAAGGCGCGCGGTTGTTGATCGACAGCCATGGCGCGCCGGTGGTTGATCCAGTTTGGGCGCTTTATGATCATGTGATCGCCGCGGGCGGGCCAAAGCCAGTGCTGATCGAATGGGACACAGATGTGCCCGATTGGCCCGAATTGCGCGCCGAAGCAGAGCGTGCCGAGGCGCATATGGGCGCCTTGGCTCAGGCGCTGTGATGGGCCAAGCCGCGTTCATAACCGCCGCGCTGGATGCAAGCCAGCCGAACCCCAAAGGGCTGGTCGCGCCTGATGGCAGCCCGGCGGGCAAACGCTTTGATGTCTATCGCAACAATATCGCTGTGAGCCTGACCGAAGCGCTCGAAACCGGCTTTCCAGTGGTTTGCAAATTGGTGGGCGAGGCGTTTTTTAAAGCCATGGCCGGGGTGTTTTTGCGGGCCCATCCGCCAAGCTCGCCGGTTCTCGCGCGATATGGCGATGCCCTGCCCGGATTTTTGGAGAGCTTTCCGCCTGCGGCCTCTCTGCCCTATTTGCCCGATATCGCGCGGTTGGAGCTGGCCATGCGCCGGGCCTATCACGCGGCGGACCCAGCCCCTTTTGATCCGCAAATCTTGGCGGAGCTGCCCCCAGAGCGGCTGATGCGGGCAGTGCTGTATCTGGCTGATGGGGTGCAAGTGATTGCCTCGCCCTATCCGATCCACAGCATTTGGCGCGCCAATAGCGAGGCAGATGCCCCGCCCCCGGGACGCGAGGCGGAATGCGTGCTGATCACCCGGCCTGGCTTTGATCCCGTCGCAACCCCGGTCTTTGCAGCCACAGCCGCTTTTGTCAGGGCTTTGACCGAGGGCAAAACCCTAGAAATGGCTCTTACTGCGGCGCAAAACGCTGACCCCGAATTCGACCTCACCGCCACGCTTGGGCTGTTGCTCTCGCAACAAGCCCTGACCGGCCTTACAGAAAGATCCGATCATGAGTGACTCAAATCCGGCCCCTTCGGGCGTTGTTGGAACCCTGCTGAGCCTGCATAATGGGCTTTTTACCCTGGTGCAAAAACTCACCGCGGGTTGGTTCATCCCCACGGCGGCCCGCGCGATTTTCGCGGGCGTGCTGCTGATGTATTTCTGGGTCTCAGCCAAAACCAAACTGGGCGATGGGATCTTTGGCTGGCTCTTTCCCTCAGACGGGGCCTATGTGCAGATGTTCCCCCGCGCCATGGAAGCTGCCAGCTATGACAGCAGCCAATTGTCGATTTTTCACTGGCTGGTGGCGGTGGCAGGCACCTGGGCTGAATTCATCCTGCCTTTGCTGATCGTGATCGGATTGTTCACCCGTCTGGCGGCTTTGGGCATGATCGGGTTCGTGATCGTGCAAAGCCTGACGGATATTGTGGGCCATCACGCGGATGCCAGCACCATCGGCGCTTGGTTCGACAAAGCCTCTGACGCGCTGATCATGGATCAACGGGCCTTTTGGATCTTTATCCTGCTGGTGTTGGTGCTGCGCGGCGCCGGGCCGCTCTCGGTGGATCGCTTTACCATCGAGCGCCCGCAACACGGGTAAACGCGCCCTGCGGCAGATCCCAAAGCACAACAAAAGGGCCGCATCGTGCGGCCCTTTTCGCATTCTATAGCGCGGTGATCAAAGCTCAGCGGCCAAGATCGTGCCTTGGCGAATGGCCCGGCGTGCATCCAATTCCGCGGCCACATCAGCTCCGCCGATCACATGCACATTCTCCGCCTCGCCCAGCGCGTCGGCCAGGCTGCGATCGGAAAGCTGACCGGCGCAGAGGATCACATTGTCCACTTCCAACAAACGCGGCTCGTCTTTCACCTTCAGATGCAGGCCCGCATCGTCGATTTTGACATATTCGCAAGATGCCAGGCTTTGCACGCCGCGCTTTTGCACCGCAGCGCGATGGATCCAACCGGTGGTGGCCCCAAGCTTGGCCCCCACTTTGCCGCCTTTACGCTGCAACAAATAGACCTCGCGCGGGGACGGTTCAAAATCCCCAACCATGCCTTCGATCCCGCCGGGCACGCTGACCTTTTGGTCAATACCCCATTCGCGGGCAAAGACATCGCGATCCTCGCTCGGCGCAGGCCCTGCATGGGTGAGCAATTCGCTCACATCAAAGCCAATGCCCCCCGCGCCGATCACAGCCACGCGCTTGCCCACTTCGGCCCCTTTGATCACATCGATGTAGGAAAGCACTTTGGGATGATCCACGCCCTCGATATCGGGCACGCGGGGCTGAATACCCGTGGCGGTGACGATCTCGTCAAAGCCCATCTGCTGCAGTTCTTCAGCGCTGATCCAGGTGTTCAGGCGCAAATCCACCCCATGGCGCGCAATCTCATGGCCAAAATAGCGCAGGGTCTCATAGAACTCTTCCTTGCCAGGGATCTGCTTGGCCAGGTTGAACTGACCGCCGATCTCAGAGCCCGCATCAAACAGCGTGACCTGATGGCCGCGCGCCGCGGCAGTGGTGGCGCATGCCAGGCCCGCTGGCCCCGCGCCGACAACCGCAATTTTCTTAGGCGTGTCGGTGGGCGTAACTTCAATCTCGGTCTCGTTACAGGCCAGCGGGTTGACCAAGCAGGTGGTCAATTTGCCCCGAAACACCATGTCGAGACAGGCTTGGTTACAGCCGATGCAGGTGTTGATCGCATCACTATCGCCCTCAGCCGCTTTGGCCATGAAATCCGCATCGGCCAAGAAAGGCCGCGCCATGGAAACCATATCCGCATCACCGCGCTCGAGCACTTCTTCGATCATCTCGGGCGTGTTGATCCGGTTCGAGGTCACCACCGGGATCGACAGATGTTTGCGCACCTCATGGGTCACCCAAGTAAAGGCCGCGCGGGGCACCGAAGTGGCGATGGTGGGAATACGCGCTTCGTGCCAGCCAATGCCCGTATTGATGATGGTGGCACCGGCCTTTTCGATGGCTTTGCCGAGCTGGATCACCTCTTCTTGGGTGGAGCCGCCCTCCACCAGATCCAGCATCGAAAGGCGATAGATCAGAATGAAATTCTCGCCCACAGCCTCGCGGGTGCGACGCACGATCTCAATCGGCAGGCGGATACGGTTTTCATAAGATCCGCCCCAGCGATCTTCGCGGTGATTGGTGCGCTTGGCGATGAACTGGTTGATGAAATACCCTTCAGAGCCCATGATCTCGACCCCGTCATAGCCCGCTTTTTGGGCCAGCACCGCGGCATTGACGAAATCTTGGATCTGCTTTTCGATCCCCTCTTCATCCAGCTCTTTGGGGGTGAACGGGTTGATCGGCGCTTTGATCGGCGAAGGCCCGACACTTGCGGGGTTATAGGCATAACGGCCCGTATGCAGGATCTGCATGGCGATGCGCCCGCCCGCGTCATGCACCGCCTGGGTGATCACCTTATGCTCTTCTACATCCTTATCGCTGGCCATGATCGCGCCGCCTTGGATGGCCACGCCTTCGGCATTGGGGCCAATACCGCCGGTGACGATCAGGCCGACCCCGCCGCGGGCCCGGGCAGCGTAAAAGGCCGCCATGCGCTCGAACCCGTCTTTTTGCTCTTCTAGACCCAAATGCATGGAGCCCATCAGCACGCGGTTCTTCAGCGTCATAAAGCCCAAATCGAGCGGTTCGAAAGTTTTTGGAAACGCCGCTTGGGCTGCTGTCTCGGACATAGTTACCTCATTTGCTGGGCCAGAACCTTGGGGCCTGACCTGACTTCTGTTGCTGTCAGCTAGACGTTTTTTTTGCCTTGGCAATCATCGCGCCCACGGCCTCGCCCATACGTTGTTCCAAACGTTTCAAGGCAGAAAGTGGGCGGATCATAACTTCTAATTCGATCAGTTTTCCGGTCTCATCAAAGCGGATCAAATCCACGCCTTTCAGATCCAGATCATCGATTTTGGCGGAAAATTCCAACGCGACTGAATTTGCCTCCAGATCGCGGAATTCCCGGTAATAGGTGAAATCGTCAAAAATTTGGATCACAGTGCTCAGCGCCAAAACCACCGCGGCCGACCCCATATAGGGCGTGATCCCTGAGGGCGAGCGCAGCGCCGCATTGGCATGGGTCAGCGCTGAGAGTTTGGCCATGTCCCGCTCGGCCACGATCTCATGCCATTGCGCCAAGGCGTTCTCGAAAATGTCGGCTTGCGTATCGGTCTGGGTCATCGGGCTCCTCCTGCACCAATGGGGCGGCAAAGACCAAAAAGGTCTTTGCCAAGGGGCCGCGAGACCCCGAATTGGGGACCGGGAACTCAAAGCGGCCCATCGCAGCGCCCCCGCACAAGGGCGCTGGCTGATTAGAACTGATCCGCGCTTAGCGCCATGACAGGATCAGCGCCCGATTGGATCCGAGCCAACAGCGCGCCGGTCAGCGGCAATTGACGCTGCATAAAGAACCGGCCAGTGGCGATTTTGGCTTCCAGATAATCGGTATCAGTGTTGCCAGCGGCCAGGGCGACCTGCGCCGCTTTGGCCATCTTTGCCCACATCAGGCCAAGCACCACATAACCGAACATATGCATGAAGTCATAAGAGCCCGCCAAAGCATGGTTGGGGTTCTTCATACCTTGCTGCATGAAGAACATGCCGGCGCTTTGCAGATCCTTCGAGGCCGCTTTGAGAGGGCCAGTAAAGCCTGCCATCTCTTCTTCGCTATTCTCAGCGCAGAAGGATTTGATCAGCTCGAAGAAGGCCATCATATGCTTGCCGCCATCGCTGGGCATTTTCCGGCCCACCAGATCCAGCGCTTGCACCCCGTTGGCGCCTTCATAGATCTGAGCGATCCGCGCGTCGCGGGCATATTGGGACATGCCGGTTTCTTCGATATAGCCATGGCCGCCGAAAATCTGCTGTGCCTGGATCGCCGCATCAAAGCCTTTATCGGTGAAGAAGCCTTTGAAGACCGGCGTCATGAGCGAGAGCAGCCCATCGGCGTCTTTGTCTTCATTGCGATGGGATTGGTCCACCAGCAACGCGCCCCATACCAGAGCCGCCCGCGCCCCTTCGATAAAGCTTTTCTGCTCCATCAGGTTCCGGCGAATATCAGGATGCACGATCAGCGGATCTGCAGGGCCTTCGGGGTTTTCAGTACCGGTCACAGCCCGCCCTTGCAGGCGTTCTTTGGCATAGATCACCGCGTTCTGATAGGCCGCCTCGCCCGAAGCCACACCCTGGGCCGCAGCGCCCAGGCGCGCTTCGTTCATCATGGTGAACATGGCGCGCATGCCTTTATGCTCTTGGCCCAGCAAATAGCCGGTGGCCCCGTCATAATTCATCACGCAAGTGGCATTGCCGTGAATGCCCATTTTCTCTTCGACCTTGCCCACAGCCACAGCATTGCGATCGCCCAGCGAGCCATCTTCATTGACCATGAATTTGGGCACGATGAAGAGAGAGATGCCTTTGACGCCTTCAGGGCCGCCAGGGATTTTCGCCAACACCAGATGGATGATGTTGTCGGACATGTCGTGCTCACCGGCGGAGATAAAGATCTTTTGCCCGGTGATTTTAAAGCTGCCATCATCCTGAGGCTCAGCTTTGGTGCGCATCAGACCCAAATCGGTGCCGCAATGGGCCTCGGTCAGGTTCATGGTGCCGGTCCACTCGCAACTGGCCATTTTCGGCACGTATTTGTCTTTTTGCGCATCGCTGCCGTGGGCCAGGATCGCAGAAATCGCGCCGCCGGTGAGGCCTTGATACACAATCAACGAGGTATTGGCGCTGGTGAAGGTTTCAGCCACAGCGATGGAAAGCGCATGGGGCAATTCTTGACCGCCATATTGCTCTGGCAGGCTCAGCCCAGGCCAGCCGCCTTCTTTGAGCTGCTCAAACGCGTCTTTGAAACCAGCAGGCGTGCGCACCACACCGTTTTCAAGACGGCAGCCTTCCACATCGCCGGTCATATTCAGCGGTGCCAACACATCGCTAGCCAATGCGCCTGCGGCATCCAACACCGCTTCGGTAAACTCTCGCTCCAGATCGCTATAGCCTGGGATCTGAGCTTCAGAGACCTGCATCACATCATGCAGGACGAATTGGAAATCTTTGACTGGTGCGCGGTACTGTTGCATGGCCGGTCCCCTTGTTGTGCCAATGGAGGGCCGCTTTTGCGCAAACCGCGTCAGGCTCCCTGCCAAGGATAAACCTGGCCCATGCGGCTTGGCATCAACGTGTCGGCCTTGATCTGGGCAATTCCCTTCAGCAAGGGCCGACCCCTCCCATCGCTGTCTCTTTCGGTCAAAGCCTGGACTGTCTCAATTGCACTCGCTGTCAGTTTCACTGACATTTTTTGGCAAGGCCCCGTTTGCCAAAGGGCCATTTTCCGTCAAGCGGCGGATAATCCCAACCGCGCGCGATAGCTGGTGGGGGTTTCGCCGAACCAGCGTTTAAAAGAGCGATAAAACGAGCTCATATCGTCAAAGCCCATCAGCTCGCCAATTTCGGTCAAGCTAAGATCCGGTTGCAGCAAGTAATTGGTACATGCGTTTTTGCGCAGCCGGTCTTTGATTTCCTTGAAACTGGTGCCTTCGGATTTGAGCTGGCGATGCAGGGTCGAGGCCGAGAGGTTAAGCTGATCGGCAATGCTGTCCAAGCTGGGGGTTTGGCTGCGAAAATCGCGGCCCAATAGGATCGCCACTTGCGAGCTGGTACGCTCATCATTGCCGGCCACATGCATCAAGGCATAGGGGCAGGATTTGATAAAGGATTTCAGATCTTCTTCGCTGCGCCGAATGCGCGCTTGTAAAGCGCTGCGCCGGAACACCACCCGGAACTGGGGCTGATCAAAATGGATCGGGGCCTGAAAGATATGTTTGTAATAGGCCAGATAAGGATCGCTGGGCGCAGCAACATCCACCCGCAGCACCGCCAAACGCTGCGCCGCCATCCAACATACCAGGTAATGCCAGGCCGCAAGCCCGCGAAGGATGTTCAGCGGGCTTTGCTCGGACAACAGCCGCGCGAAATCCTCTGGCCGCATCTCGCGCGCCGGGGCGGGCGCGATCATCACCTGATCTCGGTCCGCGTGATAGCCTGGCTTGATCGCCACGCCGCGCAGCACGTCTAAAAACTCTGCCCCCCGTTTTAGGGCCCGTTGCGCATTCGGCGTGTGCACCATCGCCAAACACAGCATGCGAAACGCCCCTGGTGGGGCCACCCCGCCTGCGGGCAGGCCGAGAAAATCATTACCCAAACGCAGCACAGCCGCGCGATAAAACCGGGCGTAATTCTCCACTGGAACCGTTTTGAGCCCAGCAAAATCCTGGGGCAGCCCGGCGGTATCAAGCATGCTTTGCCATTCGGAATCCGGCAACAGCCCAATCAGATCGGACAAATAAGCCACAGGGACTTTATCAACGGCCTCATACATTGGCGCAGAATAGCCAAGCGCAGCAGGGGCAACAACTCATTCAGTGGCAGGCCAAGCTGCGCCGGTGAGTGATCCTCATCGCTTTCGCCATATGGCCGCTAGCCGGAGCCGATCAGCACCCCAGCGGCCAACACCAATGCCCCGCCCAGCACCACCTGAAAACTCGCCCGCCAAAACGGGGTTTGCATGAAACGGTTTTGCATCCAGACAATCGCCCATAACTCGACAAAGACCACCAGAATGGCAATCGTGGTGGCGGTCCAGAACTCTGGGATCAGATAGGGCAGCGCATGGCCAAGCCCGCCAAGCGTGGTCATCACCCCCGAGGCCAGCCCCCGTTTCCACGGCGCACCGCGCCCCGAAAGCCGCCCATCATCCGAGGCCGCTTCGGTAAAGCCCATCGAGATCCCCGCCCCGACCGAGGCCGCAAGCCCCACCAAAAACGTGGTCCAAGTGTCTTGGGTGGCAAAAGCGGTGGCAAAGATCGGCGCCAGGGTTGAAACTGACCCATCCATAAGCCCTGCCAAGCTGGGCTGCGCCCATGTCAGCAGAAATTGCCGCCGAGCATTGCGATCTTCCTCATCGCGCATCGTCCCGCCCTCGGCATCCAAATATTCATGCTCAAGCTCTATAGCGGTTTGCACATGGCTGGCTTCCACCGCCGCCAAGTCGCCTAACAATTCGCGGGTCGGACCATGGGCCGAGCGCGCCGCAGCCATGGCATAAACCCGCGTTGCTTGGCGTTCCATTTCCTTTGCCTGAGCGCGGATCTCATCAAGGCTCATGGTCTCGGCCAACCAAATGGGACGGCGCGTGTAAAAGCCCTCCACATCTTCGCGGCGGATCAACGGAATATGATCCCCAAAACGGCTTTGATACACTTCAATCAAACGGCGGCGATGGCTGTCTTCTTCAACGGCCATAGCTTCAAAAATCTTGGCGCTGGCCGGATAGGCTTCGGCAAGGCGCGCGGCATAAGAGCGGTAAATCCGTTCGTCTTCTTCCTCAGAGGAGATGGCGAGCGCGAGGATTTCCTGCTCGGAGAGATCAGAAAAGGATTTCCGCCCCCCGGTGAAAAAACGCATGGCTGGTCTCCAGATGCTATGTTGGAATTATTCTAAGCCAACCGGGCCAAAGCGCAACGTTTCGATGCCCCCCGCGACCTTCCGCCCGCGCCGGGCTAGCCCGCTGCCGGGGCCAAGCGGCGCTCCACCAGCCCAACCCACCAAGAACAGCCTGCTGGGATCGCCTCATCATTGAAATCATATTCCGGGTGATGCACCGCCGCGCTATCGCCATTGCCCACCAAGATATATGCCCCTGGGCGGGCTTGAAGCATATAGGCGAAATCCTCGCCTCCCAGCACATAAGGGGCCTCATCGCAGCTTCCTGCGACCTCAGCAGCCACCTCGGCGGCAAAGCGGGTCTCTTCGGGATGGTTTTCCATCACCGGATAGCCGCGCTCAAATTCGATCGCCACCTCAGCCCCAAAGGCAGAGGCCACGCCTTCTACCAGCGCACGCAGCCGGGTTTCCCCCAAATCGCGCACGTCCGCATCCAAAGACCGCACCGTGCCTTGCAGAAATGTCCGCTGAGGGATCACATTATGGGTATCTGTGTCCGTGCGAATACCGGTCACCGAGACAACCAATTGATGCACCGGATCGGCATTGCGCGAGACAATAGATTGCAGCGCCACCACAACCTGAGCCGCGATCAGCGCGCTATCAATGCTCTCATGGGGTTTGGCCGCGTGACCACCGCGCCCTTCGATGGTGATCTTGAACTGATCCGTGGCGGCAAAAAACGCCCCTTCGCGAATGGCAAAGCTGCCCAAGGGCTGGCCCGGCCAATTATGCATGCCGTACACCTCTTGCACGCCGAACCGGTCCAGCACGCCTTCATCCACCATGACCTTGGCCCCGCCGCCACCTTCTTCGGCGGGCTGAAACAGCACCACAACGGTGCCATCAAAAGCGCGAGTTTCGGCCAAATACCGCGCCGCGCCCAGCAACATGGCGGTATGCCCGTCATGGCCGCAGGCATGCATCTTTCCCGCGGTTTCAGAGGCGTATTCCGCGCCGGTGGCCTCGTGGATCGGCAGCGCATCCATATCCGCGCGCAGCCCCATCACCCGGCCGGTATCCGAGCGCCCGTGGATCACGCCGACAACCCCGGCTTTGGCCACGCCTTCATGCACCTCGTCACAGCCAAATTCGCGTAGT
>JAOXSB010000114.1 GCA_025800345.1 Mangrovicoccus sp.
TGCTCCTCGGTGAAACATAGTTTGCTCAATCACAATGAAGACGGGTTGGCCGATCGTCTGCCCGCCCCGGGCCCGAAAGGGCGCGAAATCCGCCATCCCCATCACTTCTATCGCACCACCCCCTATCGCGGTTATGAGCCGGTGCTTTATTTCGGCATGCGCTGGTTTTGCATTGTGCGCGATCCGGTGCGGCGGTTTTTGTCGGGCTATGGCAATCGCATTTTGCACCATGATGATCTCAAGCGCAGCAAAGCCGGGCAGCTTGAAGCGTTTGGCTTGCCGCGCCATCCTGATCTCAATGAATTTGCGCTGAATTTGGAAAAATACATTCAGATCTGCCGGCCGGTGCGGCATCATTTTCTGCCCAGCAGCCAGTATCTTGGCACCCGTCCTGGCCGGTTTGACCGGATTTTCCCGATGCAGGAATTGCCCCAGATCGTGCCCTATTGCGCTGAGGCCGGGGCGGTGATTTCCCTGCCCCATTTGCAGGCCAAAGGGGCGAAGCTCAAACCCGATGATCTCACGGCCCAGGCTTTGGCCCATGTGGAAAATTACTATGCCCAGGATCTGCGCATTTGGGGCCCTTATATGGAGGGTTAGGCTTTGGGCGTCTTTGGCGCTTCAAAGTGTTTAATCGGGCGGGTTTGATAAATTTGTCATGGCATCGCCGATTCCATTTGGCGGCGCAAAACCATGTGTTTTCCGTTAAAAATTGGCTCAAATAGGCATTTTTCGCGTCTTCTTACCCATTTGCCGCAGCGCAACGCACCGATTTGCCGCCGCCTGCCCCGTTGCCCCATATCGTCTGCCTTGCTAGAGCGAAGCCACGTG
>JAOXSB010000121.1 GCA_025800345.1 Mangrovicoccus sp.
GCGGGTTTCGTGAAACAAGGCCGCGCCATATTCCATCAAATAGCCCAGAGCGCCCGAGGCATCCAAAGGCAGCCCATGGCGATAGATATGCACCCCATCGATTTCCTCATAGGGGGCTTCATAGCCTTTGCCTTTGGGGCAAATCACCGAGACCTGGGCCCCGGCAGCGGTCAGCGTGCGGCATTCATGCCAAACCCGGCGGTCAAATGGCAGCGGCAGGTTTTCCACCAAGATCAACACTTTGCGCCCGGCCAGAGGGCGCGTCGCTTCAAGCGCGGCCATATTGGGCATGTCAACGGTCTCACCGTCCAAATTATCTGTCCTATTCTCTTCCGCCGGGGCGCTGACAACTTGCAGATTGGCGGCACGGGGCCGGGCGGGACGTTGGAGCGCCGGAGCGCTATATCCAATGGCGGGGTCCTGAGCCTCAAGAGTAACGCTGATCTCTTTATGTTTCATTGGCTCTTATTACCCCGTTACCCTGCTCTAAATTCCTGCACTTGATGTGCTTTTGAGCGCCTGCTCATGCGAAATGCACCGCTTGGCATGCAGACGGATCTTCGGGTCTGCTGCGGGCGGTTTTTTGTCCGAGAGCGGCGCGGAATCGTTGAATTTCCCCAATTTCGCCCATTCTTGGGCCTATAGGTTCAGCTTATCCTACTATCCTGGGGCATCGGTCAATCAGCCCTAAAGTTACCTTGGGGATTCGTGGCCCCATGCGCACAGAGCCAGTTCCAGAGATTTCAAAATGCCTCTGCAACAGGCAAAGGTTGTCTCAATGCTTAGAAAATCTGCTTAAGGGAGGGTACCCAAATCCCGAATATCCATATCCGCGGGCAGCTCCAGCGCCTCCACCGTGGCATTGCTGGCGATCACTCGGGCATAAGGCGTGGCCTCGGCCTGGGCTTTATCCACCAAGATTGCCTCAATTGAGGGTAATTGGCTGAACGCATAGCCCAGATTGGCCCCGGTCAGATGTTCGGCCTCAATAGAGGGGTCGAAAATCTCCAACTCAAAGCCCGCCCCCAAGAGCTTGCGCGCCAAATCCACATTGGGGCTTTCGCGCAGATCATCGGTGCCCGCTTTAAAGGCCAGCCCCGCCAGCAAGATTTTGTCCCCCGGTGCCAGGCCTTCGGCCGCATATTCAAACAGCCGGTGTTTATGGGCCTCATTGGAGCGCAGCAAACTGTCCACCAAAGGCGTGCCCGCGCCGCAATCGCCCGAGATATATTGCAAAGCGCGCACATCCTTGGGCAAGCAGGAGCCGCCAAAAGCCCCGCCTGGACGGGTGTAATAGGCCGAGAGGTTCAATTTCGTGTCGGATTTGAAAATCTCGTGCACTTGCGTGGCTTGGATGCCCAAAGCCAAGCAAACCCGGCCGATTTCATTGGCATAGGCCACTTTCACCGCATGCCAGGTATTGTCGACGAATTTGGTGAATTCCGCCTCGCGATAGCCCACATGGAAAGTGGGGGCCTCAATATTGGCATTGAGCTTTTCCATTGCCGCGTTGGGCTGGCCGGTTTTGGTGCCGATGACAATCTTGGGCGGGGCGAAATAATCGGCCACAGCCGAGCCTTCGCGCAGGAATTCGGGGTTATAGACCAGTTCCACCAGGCGATCCGTATCCTCACCCAAACGGGCCCGGAAAATCGGGGCGATCAATTCCTCGATCGAGCCGGGGCGGATGGTGGAGCGGTAAGCCACGGCCAGAGGGGTTTTGCGGTCCGAATCAATCGCCGCTGCGATTTGCTGACTAACTTCCGCAATATAGCTCATATTATGGGATCCATCGGGTCCCGAGGGTGTGCCCACGCAAATGATCGCCAATTCTGCGTCGTCCAAATGGGAGCCGATCTCGGTATCGGCGGAAATCAGCCTATTCTTAAGCCCTTCTTGCAGCATTTCTGTGACGCCAGGTTCGATGATCGGGGCCCGACCTTCGCGAATAGAAGCGACTTTCTTGGAGCTGACATCAATGCCGGTGACCTTATGGCCTTCGCTGGCCAAGCAGCAAGCCGCGGTAAAACCCACATAACCCAGACCAAAAATGACAACATGCATACTCGATAACCTTTGGCTTTCTGTAACCCGTGATATGGGTTTTCGCCTCTCTTAACAGAGCTAATCGCCCATGGCGATAAGCGGCAAGGCCGAAGATCGGGTTCTGGCGTAACGGCGTGACCTTGAGGCACTATGTGCAATCTCTTTGGAAGTTGTTAAGGAAGCGCCGCTTTGGGTTTCGGGGAATTTCGTGGCCCCTTATACTAGAGGCGCATAATGAGTTTGGAGCAGGGTATGACCAAGCCAAATCTAGGCGTGGTGATCGTCACCTATAATGCAGCGGGTGAGATCGCAGCCTGTTTGGAAAGCCTCATGGCGGCCCGAGAAGCGGTTGCGGGCAATCTGCATGTGGTGGTGGTCGATAATGCGTCTTCCGACAATACCCTGGCGGTGATTGAGAGCTGGGCCGATGGCAGCCAAGCCTTTGTGCCGCCGCCCGCTTTGCCTTTTGACCTCGCGCCTCAGCCCAAACCCGTCTCCCTGCATCGCGGCGGGCCGGATCTGGCCCCAGATCCCGCCGCTCAGGTGACGCTGATCCAAGGCGGGGCCAATCGCGGTTTTGCCGGCGGGGTCAATCTGGGCCTGGCCCATTTGGCGAAACTGCCCGAGATCGAACATTTCTGGGTGCTCAATCCCGACAGTATGGCCCCGGCAAGCTCGGTGCAGAAATTGCAAGATTACCTGGCCCAAAGCCCGGTTTATGCCATCTTGGGCGGCCGCGTGGCCTATCTGGAAAAACCCACGCAAATTCAAATTGATGGCGGGCGGCTCAACCGCTGGACCGGGGTGTCGAGCAATGTGAATATCACCGCGCGCAACCCTGAAACCCCCGCCCCGGATCCCGCGACGCTGGATTTCATCACCGGGGCCAGCATGGTGGCCAGCCGCGCTTTTTATGATCAAGCCGGCCCCATGACCGAGGATTATTTTCTCTATTACGAGGAAGTGGATTGGGCCTTGCGCCGGGGCGATCTGCCTTTGGACTATTGCCCGGGCTTTACGGTCTATCATTGGGGCGGCACTGCGATTGGCTCGCCAGTGCCTGGGCGCGGTGCATCGTGTTTTTCGCTTTATTTCAAACACCGGGCGCGGATGCGGTTTCTGCGCCGCTTCAACCCTTGGGCTATGCCTGTGGGCCTGGCCTATAGCGGGGCGCAAGCGCTGCGCCAATTGCTTGCCCGTGAGCCGCAAGCGGCTTGGACGATCCTCACCGCGGCTTTGGGCGGGCCAGTGCCAGGGCAGGTGCGCAATGCCCTGGATCCCGATGCGGCAGGCTTTGCCTTTACCCGGCTTTCCAGCGAGCGCGGCCCCCGCACGAAAGCCTTTCACGATCCTGTCTCGCGCCACAGATCATAGTTTGAAGGCCCCGCTTTTGGCAGGGCCTCCAAGGTAAGAGATGGGCGGTGTAAGCCGCTGAGGCTCTTAGGCCGGAGCATAGCCGAATTTGCGCAGCACCGGGCCGAGCTGGGCCTCAATATAGGCCAAATGCTCGGGGCTAAGCTCTTTGCGCCACTGCTCGCTGCGGCCGCTGCGAATATGGGAATGCTTGGCTTGGGCGGCGTCTTTGCTGCGCCCGGTACGGCTTTTGGCCTCAAAGAGCCGCATCAAATCGATGCCCAGATCCAACTGTTCGCCTTCGCAGCCGAAAAATTCGAAAATCTCGCGATATAGATCATCGCGGCCCTCGCCCATGAGCCCTTCATAGCTCACCTCAAGGGTGTTGGGATCATCCATATCCCAGTTTTCCAACAACTCGCGGTAGAAAAACACGAAATGGTCGATCTCCATGAAGAGACCGGTTTCCTTATCCAGGGTGTTGAGCTTGTCCTGATAGGATTGGCCATTATCGTCGGGGCGCAGGGCCCAGGATTCATAGGTCCATTTATGGTAGTGATAGCCCGAGACGATCATATCCCGCGGATCGCGCATCAAATGCACACAGCGGTAAGGGGCCAGGGCCGGGAAATCCATTTTCCCATGGTTTGAGAGCACCACTTTGGAGCCGTCCCGGGGCTGGTTGAGCAGAACCTTTTCATAGCTCATCCCATTGGCATAAGCGAAAAACCGCAGCACCGCGTTGAAATAGGTGGTCATGGCCTTGTGATGGGTGGCCACGATCATCCGCGGCCCATCGCTGCTTTGCCCGCGCATATTCCGGCGCTGTTTGGCCAGGCGTGGCAGAATGCGCCAGAAATTCGGATTGGTGGCCAGGCCTTTGTTTTTCTCGAAGAATACCGGGAATTGCAGGCGGTAAATTTCAAGGCGCGAGCGCTGCACCGGCGGACCAAATCCAGCTTCGGTCATCACATCATCACGGCGGCCATTAGCGGCATCCCAACGGGAGGGAAGGTCTGACATGTTTGATCCTTTACTCGATACCCAGCACGCCCCCGGCCGGGCGCAGAATGGATTATGCTCTATACCGTGCCCTTGCACCACAGCCAGGGCGATGCTGCAAGCGCAGCACGCGCGTTATAGCCATTTTCCCTTGCAAGATGTCCAGAAAACTAGGCGAAACTCTCCAATTCAACCCCGCTCAGCAGCAGGGTTGCGTGATCACCGCTTTGATCTTGCAAGGCCAGCTCAAGCCCGAAATCCGTCGCTTGGGCAGCGATATCGCCTGTTGCGGTCATCTGCTCCAAAGCGCTGAGAGTGGTGATTTTATGGCTGCCTGGGGGCAAGCCAGACAGGCTGCGCAGCACAATCTGATCGCCCTCGGTAAAATCCAAATCCGTGATTTCATGGGCATCGCCCGCCTCCAAATAGCGCCCATCCAGCACAAATTGATCCGCCCCACCATTGCCCGTGGCCTTGTCTTGGCCATAGCGCAGCAAGATCATGTCATCGCCGCTGCCGCCCACAAGATCATCATCGAACCGGGTGCCGGCCAATTTGCGCGCAGGCTCTATGGCGGCAGGGGCCGCGCCTTGGAGCAAAAGGCTGAACGTCCCGCCATCGGGGTTGGAAAAGCGCAAAAGCAGCCCCTGGGGCAGAGTTTCAGCGCTGACATCTTCTTGGGAGATGAACGCGTCTAGCTCCGCTTGGTTGGTGAGCACGCGATTGCCCCCGGAAAGGCCGCGCAACAAGATCTGATCGCCTGCGGCAAAATCCAAATCTGTGATGGCATGGGCATCGCCTTGCCAAAGATAGCGGCCATCCAGCACGAATATATCGGCCCCATCATTGCCCGTGGCGCTGTCTTGGCCAAAGCGCAGCAAGATCGTGTCAGCGCCGCTGCCCCCCATAAGATCATCGTCAAACCGGGTGCCCAAAATCTTTTGATCAGGATCGCCCGGCTGCGCCAGATTCGACAAGAAGTTCAAGAATGTATGGCTGCCGGACAGGGCCAATTCGATGACATAATCGGCCGCGTTCAGCCCAAGGGAGATTTTGGCGGTCTCCCCGCCCGCGGCGATCACCAATTGCCCTGCCATATTCAGCCAAAATTCCGTGGCTTTAAGCTGCTGATCGAGCACTTGCACCCGATCCTCAAGCGGGTTGAAATCTGTCACCAGATCCCCGTCAAGCGCGGCCATTGTGCCCCGCACCGTATCTTTGCCCGATCCCAAAGTCAGCGTATCGTCCCCAAGGCGCCCATTGAGCCGGTCATTGCCCGCCCCGCCCACAAGCACATTATTAGCGCCATTGCCCGCCAGATAATCATCCCCAGAGCCGCCGGTCACCGCCTCGATCCGGCTGCGCCGATCCCCATCATGGAGCAAGGCCATATAGATATTGGCCCCGGCATAGACCGGGCTGCCCCCGGACATACCAAGCATCGCGGTTTGCGCCACACTGTTGCGATCAAGATCAATCGCTTCGCCCGGGGTGAGGCGCACATCCAAATCACTGTCAAAGGCCGATAGATCAATCTCGTCGAACCCGCCCCCATCCCAAATGGTGCGGAAAACCCGATTGCCCGCCGGGCCAGGCTGGGCCACCCCATCAATATACATCACCCCGCTATCGGGGGTGAATGCATAAACCGTATCCCCCGCGCGGGTGGTGTAATCGGCCCCGTAAAGAGATTGCATCGCGGCAATATCCAAGATCATGGGCGATTGGGGATAGCTCCATTTTTCCACCGTATAGCCGCCCACAGGCCCTCCCACATAGGAGCGATAGGACATGATCGTATATTCCAACCCGTCATAGGCCAGGGGCAGCAATTCTGGGTTATGGCGCGAGGCTTCATGGGGATGTTTGAGCCCAAGCGCATGGCCGATCTCATGGATTGCCGTGGAATAGGGATACCGGCCCACAACTTGGCTATCATTGGTGAAAAACGCCTCAAGCGGGGCGTATTCCGTGCTGATCCAAATATCCCCATGCACGGGATTGGTGCTGGGGCCCTGGGCCGGATAATAGGCCCAAGCGGTGCTGGGCACGCTCGAGCCGCCAATATTGATCTGCCCACCAAAAGCATCGCGGCTTTCGACAAATTCAAGCGCCAGCAGCTCGTCCCAAGCGGCAAAGGCGGTGCGGATGATCTCCTGACCATTTGCGGAGAGCGGCGCATAACTGACCGGTTCATTGGCGTTTGAATACGGGGTTCGCCTGGAAAACCCCGCCGCATCGGGGAAGCCAAAAGTGATCACAGGGCCGTTCCACGCCGTGCCATGAAGCAAGCCCGTGGCGGCCATATCCGCATCTGGACGCCCGGCGGCTGATACGGGCCGAAGCGTGACAGCGTCGGAGCTTTGATCTTGGGCCGGGTCACAATCACATCCGGGAATATTACAAAGCTCGCACATGCTGGTTCACTTTTCTCGCCATGCTTGGCGAGCCTTTGAGAAATATTTTAGTGACTGCACATATCAGTCCTGCGTTCGTGCAATAGGGTCAAGATGGATTCCCGCCCATAGGGGGTGATCTTGGGGCAAGATCTAAGGCAAACAGCTTTAAAACCCCGTTAGAATTCCCAGCCCGTGACGATCGCGCCATTTTCCCCAGATTGTCTTGCCCGACCCCATACGCGTTTGGGTTGCACTGCTCGAAAGTGTCGCGCCAAAGAAACCGCTGATTTTTTTGGCGTTTTGCGCGCGGGCCTGGTTTACAAAGAAATCAGCCCAAGAAATACTTTCACGAAAATGGAAAATAATATTAACGTTAAAACACCAGTGTACCCAGTATGATCAACAATCTGTAAAGAGAGTCCCTGTGTCAAAACAAGGTGAAATTTTCGTTTCAAGCCCGAAGGTTACGCCTTCCCGAGAAGCTATTTGGTTGGGGTATCGCAGCTATGGCAAACGAATCTTGGACCTTATGATTGCCATTCCCGCGTTAATTGTTTCCGCCCCGATTATCCTAATCGCGGCCCTGTTTATCATGCTGGATGGGGGCAACCCGTTTTTCCGGCAACAGCGCGTGGGATTCGGCGGCAAAATCTTCAATATGTACAAGCTGCGCTCGATGATTTCTGATGCGGAAACTGTGCTCGACAGCTATCTTGAAGCCAATCCCGCAGCCCGTGAGGAATGGGAAACCAAGCAAAAGCTCACCGATGATCCGCGCATCACTTTGGTGGGGCGCATCATCCGCAAAACCTCGATCGATGAGCTGCCGCAATTTTGGAATGTGGTGACCGGGGATATGAGCGTGGTGGGCCCGCGCCCGATGATGCCCAGCCAGCAAAGCCTTTATCCCGGCACCGCCTATTACAAACTGCGCCCAGGCATCACCGGCCCGTGGCAGGTCAGCGGTCGCAGCTCTTCTTCTTTTGCGGCCCGGTCGAAATTCGACTACCGCTATTTGACCAATTTCAGCCTCTATTACGATCTCATGCTGTTGTTTCGGACCTTTTCTGCTGTGGCCCGTGGAACAGGAACCTGACCTTTGGAACAGATCGATCCCGACACACTGAACCTGACAGCGCGGGCGCTTCCACGAACGGAGCGCCCAAGCTCACTCTCCGGTTCAGGGAAACAAGGGCGCCGTGAAATGGTGATTTTGCACGTATGTGAAACCGCCAAAGGTGGGGTCGGTTCTTATCTGAATATTTTCGCAGATCAGGATCGCCTTGGGGCCCGCTCAATTCTGGTGCTGCCCGAGCAGCATGCGGATCAAATCGATCCCCGGCTCAAGACCTATGTGTTCAACCGCTCTGGACGGGGACCCGTACCAGTAATGCGTTTGGTGCAAACCGCTTTGAAAGCGGCCCGGGCGGAAAAACCCGATGTGATCTTTTTCCACAGCACTTTTGCCCTTTCGGCTTTGATCATGTTCCGCATGGCCGGGATCAAAGCCCCGAAAATCTATTGCTCCCATGGCTGGGCGGTCTCGCGCTATGATCACAGCCCCCGCAAAGCGGCGCTGGTGCGGGCGGTGGAAGGGCGGCTTTGCGGCTTGGCGGATGTGACGGTGAATATCTCCCAAGCCGATCTCAACTTGGCCCAGGAATTGGGCTATCGCGGCACGCATTGCTTGATCGAGAATGCGGTGGCCCCGCCCAAATTGCCCGCCGCGGTGGATTTGTTCGATCCCTCCCATATCAACCTGCTCTTTGTGGGCCGTTTAGACCGGCAAAAAGGCGTGGATATTTTGCTGCAAGCCTGGGCCCAGGTGGCGCGAATGCGCGATGATCTGCGGCTGCATATCGTGGGCAGCGGCGTGAATAATGATGGCGGTTATAATATCGAACAGGCGGAAAATGTGTTTCTGCATGGCTGGGTCGACCGCGACATGATCGACGCATATTACCGCTCGGCGGATGCGCTGATCGTGCCCTCCCGCTGGGAAGGCTTTGGTTTGGTCGTGCCCGAAGCCTTTCGCAATGGCACCCCGGCTTTGGTCTCGCGCGCGGGCGCTTTGCCCGATTTGGTCACCGAAGGGCGCACCGGCCATATTTTTGAGGCCGATGTCGAGGCCATCGCGAACTGTTTGATGGGGATAAATAAATCTTCTCTCGCCGCGATGGAAAGCGCCTGTTTGGACAGCTATGAAACCCGGTTCCATCAAAACCGTTTCGCCCAGGATTTCACCCAGCTCTTCGCCGCGCTCTTGCCCGCGCAAAGCGCGCATTTGAAAGCCCGCCTGGGCAAGCCCGTGCCCCGCTAAGACCAAAGAGAGCAGGGTCTGCACCAAAAAACCCGATAAGCTGCGCGGCGATATGGGGCTGGTATTTTAACGCAGCTTCTGGCTTTCTTAAATTCCGAAAGCGTTGTGTTTGAACGCCTGTATCAGAGGTAATCGGTTCCTTGCCCCTTTCTACATCCACCCCCGCGCCCCTTTCTTCTGCCAAAGACGGTATGCTTGATCTCGGTGCGGTGTTTTCGGCGCTTTGGCGCAATGCCTGGCTGCTCGCCCTATCTGCTTTGATCGGTTTGATGCTGGCCTTGGCCTTTTTGAAATTGGCCACCACACCGCTTTATCGGGCGTCGGCCACGGTTTTGCTGGGGGCGCAAAGCACAGGCACTTTGGATGTGGGCAATGTGGCCTCGCGCTCGGCTTTTGACAGCGCGGCCATTCAAACCGAATTGGCGGTGATCCGCAGCAACACGGTTTTGCTCGATGTGGTCAAACAGCTCGATCTGCTCGAAGATCCCAACTTCAACCCGGTTTTGTCCCTAACCCCAGAGCAAACCGCCGGGATGAGCCCGGAAAAGCTTCAGATCCAGGCGGAATTGCAAACCGTGAACACCCTGTCGCGGGTGATCAGCGTGGGCAATATCTCGGGCACCTATCTGCTTGAGATCTCGGCCATGACCACCAGCCCGGAACGGTCACAGCAAATCGCCAATACATTGGTGGATGTCTATCAACAAAGCGATATCGACCGGAAATTCCAAGCCTCCACCGCGGCGGCCTCTTGGCTGTCGAGCCGGCTGGATGAGCTGCGCGAGCAATTGACCGAGGCCGAAGCCAAGATCGAAGCCTTTGAGCTCAGCCCTCCGGGCACGCCGGAACGCTATGCGGATGCGGTGCGGTTGGAACGCTTGGCCGTGGATGCCGAAGCCATTCGCGAGCTTTATGAATCCTTCCTAACCCGGCTGCGGGAAACTTCGGTGCAAGCCAGCAATCAGCAACCCAATAGCTATGTGCTCACCTATGCCCATGTGCCGCTGGAGCCCGCCGCCCCCCGTGGCAAGGTGATTTTGTTTTTCGGCATGGTGTTTGGCGGTTTGATCGGGCTTGGCCTGGTGCTGCTGCGCGAGACCTTGTCCAACAAGCTGCATCGCCCGGCCGATGTGGAACGGGCCACAGGCTATCCGCTGGTGGGCATGACCGGGCGGCTGCGCAATCGGCGCAATCTGCTTTGGCAACGCGGCGAGGTGGGGATGAAAAACCCCCGCTATGCCGCGGCGATCGAAGAATTGCGGGTCAATCTATTGATGCTGTCGCATCTTAACGGCGCCCCGAAACTGGTGGGGGTGACCTCAAGCCTGCCCGCCGATGGCAAAACCGAATTGGTCATGTCTTTGGCCGAAAGCTTCGCCCTGAGCGGCAAGCGGGTTTTGCTCATTGATACGGATTTGCGCCAGCGCGGGCTCAGCACCCGCCTGACCCCCGAAACCCAAAGCGGGCTGCTGCGCCTGGTGCAGGCCAATGGCAAAGGCTTTGAAACCGCGGTGGTCTCGCAAGTGGCCACGGGGATTGATGTACTGCCCTGCGAAGAGCCCTGCGCCGCGCCGGTGGATCTGCTGCTCTCAGAGGCCTTTGGCGAGATTTTGAACATCGCCAAAGACCGTTACGACATTGTGCTTTTGGACAATTCACCCGTGCTGGCCGTGCCCGATAGCGGCATTGTCGGCCGGGCCATCCGCAGTGCTGCGCCGAAAAACAGCGCGCTGCTCTTCGTGGTGCGCAATGGGCGCAGCGATGCAGCGCAAATCTCTGAGGCTGTCAGCCGGCTTCACCGCGCCGGGGTAGAGCCCGATGGTCTGGTAATGACCCAAATGCCCAAAAGCGCCAGCCAGGCGAAATATGGCCCCAAGCTCACCGCCCTGCCGAGGACAGAGTGAGCGCGCAAAACGCGTCTTTTGCCTCCGGCGAGGAAGGCGCGCAGGTCTATCACGTCATGCGGGTGCTGATTGGCTCTGCCCCCGCGCAAGAGATCGTACCACTGCCGGAACCGGTGCAGCAACAGGTGCTGACCCGACTGATCCATATGGGGCTTTTTGGCTATGTGTTGCGCCAAGCCCCCGAGCGCTGCGCCGCCTTGCTGGGCCCCAGCTTTGCCCAAGCCCGGATGGTCCATGCGGCAAGGACGCTGCAAAGCAATGGGGTCTTGCTACAACATGCAACCCGGGTCAGCGCCATGTTGGATGCGGCCGGGATTGCCCATCTGGTGTTCAAAGGCCCGCTGCGCCAGCAGCAGCTTTATGGGGATCTCTATATCCGCGCCTCCAATGATGTGGATTTGCTGGTGGCCAAGCGGGATTTCCGCGCCGCGCGGGCGGTGTTTTTAGACGCGGGTTTTGACTATTTTCATAAAGGGCTCATGCGGTTTTGGTGGCGCCGCTATGGCGGGCAAAACGGGCTGATCGAGCCCAGCACCCCAGGCTGGTCCGTGGATTTGCACCATGCGCTGCAACCGCCCGAAACCGAACAAGCCACTGGGATGGATATGTTTTTATCTTCCGCTGAGCGCATAACATTGCCCAGCGGCGCAAAATTACCCATCCCCGCCCCCCGCCATGCCCGGCTGATCGCCGCGATGAATGTGGTCAAAGCGCTGCATTTGCGCCGCCCCAACTGGAGCGATCCCACCATGGCCTGGCGGCGCACCACGGTGGTGCATGCTTGTGATCTGGCCACGGATTTGGCCGGGGATGCGGCCCGGCGCGCGGAATTTCTGAGCGATGCGGCCCGCCATGGGGTGCCCGGCACCGCCCGGCTGGCTTTGCAAATGACCGGGGCGCTGTTCGGCCCGGCTTATGGGCTGCCCGAGGGCGCCCCCAAAGCCCTGCACGGCTATGATGAAGATATGCTGCGGCGGATGTTGCTCTATCCCGAAAGCGTGCCCCATTGGCCCGCGCCTTGGGATTTGCTCTATGGGCTTTGCCGCAACACCCCTTGGCGC